>JBHYFA010000016.1:9297-41431 GCA_051859825.1 Schleiferiaceae bacterium | reverse complement strand
CTAAAGTACCTTTGCATAGTTATTACACACTCAATGTCCGACAATCGCTTTGATAATTTACTGGAAAAACTAAAGTCTGAGCCTACCTGGCCTCAGGTGTACATGTTTAAGTTTATTACCCCCGCTGATAATCATATCATCGCCCAAGTTCAAGAACTTTTTGACTCTAATCAAGCGCAAATTAGTATGCGCGAGAGCCGCAAGGGTAATTACGTTTCGATTACCGTGAAAGAACTTATGCTTCGTCCGGAAAGAGTAATAGAAATTTATAAAACCGCCGCAGCAATTAAGGGAGTTATTGTCCTGTAAATTCTCGCTATCCTTTACATTTGCATCATGGACGAAACCCTCACAGCCAATTTCTATTCAGCCTTCAACGAGTTGCTTTCTACTAAGAACGACCGCCGGCATAACATACTTATAACCGCACATTTCAACCCCGACGGTGACGCATTAGGTTCAGCCTTAGGAATGTATTGGTTCTTTACGCGCTATGGTATTCAAGCAAAGGTTCTTATGCCTAACGTGTTTCCAGATTTTCTTAAATGGATGCCTGGCGTTGAAGAGGTAATCATTTTTGAAAACCAAAAAGAGGAAGGTCTTCGATTGATTCGGGAAGCCACTAGTATTTTCTTTTTGGATTTTAATACCTTGTCTCGGTGTGGCGATGATTTATGTGAACCCTTAGCTGCTGCCAAGGCACCTAAGTTCATGATCGATCACCATATTTCTCCTTCTGATTGCGCCGATTATATTTTTTCCGACGCCTCCCAACCATCTACTTCACAGATGGTTCTAAAGTTGCTCAGCGACAAACAAATGCACGAACTACTGGGAAAAGAAGGTGCAGCCTGCTTATTTACCGGAATTATTACTGATACGGGTAGTTTTCGTTTTCCCCTAGTATCTGCTGAAACATTTTACCTTACAGGAAAGCTCCTCGACATGGGAATCAACCATACCGAGATATACGAGCACGTATATGACGCCTTTGATGAGCGTCGCTTTAGACTTTTGGGCAACATGCTCTCTCAAATGGAAGCCTTTGGTTCGATAGTGGTTTTACATTTAACCAAAAGTCAGCAGCAAAATGAACACATGAAAAAGGGCGACACGGAGGGGTTTGTGAATTATGGATTGAATCTAAAAGGAAAGAAACTCGCGGTTTTTATGCGTGAAGACGATGATTTTATACGAATGAGCTTTCGGTCTAAAGGTGAAATTGATGTAAATACCTTTGCTAGAAAGTACTTCAATGGTGGAGGACACCTCAACGCTGCTGGTGGTAGCTCTTATGATTCACTCGAACAAACAGTGGCAAAATTTAAACAAAGTGTGGCTGAATTTTTTCCCGAACTTACTTAATTGTGATTTGGCTAATTCATAGTAATTTTGTGCACCTTGCTACCTGAGTATGATATTTAACCCTTATCTTCGATTTCTTTCTATGACGTTGGCCTTATCAGCCATCGCTCTTTCGTGCCAGAATAAGCAAAATTCTAAGCCGGATGAAGCTTTGTCTCAAGAAGAGATGAGAGAGCGCATGATTGAGCGTAACCGGAGTTTTCTCGACGAAGAAAAAAAATGGATGGAAGGCTTTATTGCGGAAAATGAGTGGCAAGACAGCATGCTGGCAACGGGGTCGGGCAGCTATTTCATGCATGATCTAGCTTTTCCGGAAAAACCACGTATTCAGAGCCAACAGGAAGTAACCTTCCTCATGAGCTCTTATTTGCTAGACGGCACTCCTTTATTTGAGGATGAAGAAGAAGAAGTTACTTGGAAAGTAGATCGCACTGATGGAGCTTTAGGCTTACACGATATTTTGAAGAAAATGGCAGAAGGTGAACAGGGTAGAGCTATCTTACCCTCTTACCAAGCCTATGGTTTAGTGGGAGATTTAGGTGAAGTGCCACCAAGATCACCCATTTATTTTGAATTGGAAATTTTACATGTACGAACCAATAATTAAAAATTATGCGCAAATTAAAAACAAGCATCAGTCTTCTCGCAGCAGTTATTATTACTGCTTGTAATGGTCAAAGCACCAAGACCTCTATACAAACACCAACAGAACCCGGTGTGTACGCCCACTTCAACACTACCCGTGGTGATATCGTAATTAAGCTTGAGCACGAAAAAGCCCCCTTAACTGTAGGGAACTTCGTTGCCCTAGCCGAAGGTAAAATGGAAACTTCAGAGCGTGAACCGGGAGCACCATTTTTCGATGGACTAAAATTTCACCGCGTTATTGCCGATTTTATGATTCAAGGTGGTGATCCACAAGGAACAGGAATGGGTGGTCCAGGTTATAAGTTTGAAGATGAGTTTCATCCTGACCTTAAACACGATGGCCCCGGTATTTTGAGTATGGCTAATTCAGGCCCAAATACCAACGGAAGCCAATTTTTTATTACTCACAAAGCAACACCACACTTAGACAATAAACATTCTGTTTTTGGTCGCCTTGTGCAAGGACAAGATGTGGTTGACTCCATTCGTCAGAACGATGTAATGGAAACCGTTCGTATTATTCGTGTGGGTAAAGAGTTTAAAGATTATGATGGGCTCGCTGCATTTACCACAGCTCGCGGAGAAATGGAGGCAAAGCGTGCCGAAGAAGAAAGAGCCGGAGAAGAGCGTTTAGCTGCACTCGCGGCGAATGCGAAAACAACCGATAGTGGCCTGCGCTACCTCGTTCATGAAGAAGGCTCTGGAAACGTCGTTCGCCCAGGAGATACGGTTAAAGCGCATTACAAACTTACTTTGCCAAACGGTAACGAAATTGACAATTCGTATAACCGTAATGAACCCATTGAAGTTGTAACAGGTCAAGGTAGAGTAATACCCGGTTGGGAAGAGGCTCTTTTGCTTACCAAAAAAGGAGGAAAATACACCTTTATCGTTCCTCCCGCTCTTGGTTATGGTGCTGGTGGATATCCCCCTATAATTCCAGGAAATTCCACGCTCATCTTCGAAATGGAGATTGTGGACGTTAACCGCCGATAAGGATGACTCCTATCCTCGCTATAGCATTGGTCATACTTACTGTACTGCTCACATTTTGGGCATTACTAGACATTTCTCAATCTAAAGAAAAGGACAATCTTCTTTGGTTTGTAATCGTTCTCGTGTTACCAGCTGTAGGTGCAATAATCTATTTTCAAGTAAAAGGAAATGGATTGAGGAAGGCTTTTGGTAAACGTATTTTGAAATCAAGATAATCTTGAGCCAACTTTTTTAATCACGTAAAAACCTTTTCCACATACTATGACGGAAGGAATTGTAGCGAAGTTTAATACCTCGAGAGGGCAGATTGTTTGCAAACTCGAACACGAAAAAGTGCCTATGACTGTGGCAAATTTTGTTGCTTTGGCTGAAGGTAATATGCCTAATTCTGCCAAAGAAGAAGGTAAGCCCTATTATGATAATTTGATTTTCCATCGGGTTATTTCCGACTTTATGATTCAGGGGGGAGACCCTGAAGGAAGTGGTAGAGGTGGCCCAGGATATCGTTTTCCGGATGAATTTCACGCCGATCTTCGTCACAATAAGCCAGGGGTTCTCAGTATGGCCAATGCCGGGCCCAATACCAACGGCAGTCAGTTTTTCATCACGCATGTAGCCACGCCTTGGTTGGATGATAAGCATAGCGTATTTGGATACGTGGTAGAAGGACAAGATGTAGTGAACGCCATTACCCAGGGCGATGAGCTTATCTCCGTAGAAATCGAACGCAATGGTATTGAGTTCGATGCACTAAACGTTTTTAACGAACTTCGCATGGAGAAGGTATCGCAGAATAATGCGCAACCCAAGCTCGATAAAAAGTGGGAAGAAGTGCTTTCTAAAAGTGTTGAAACTCCAACCGGGCTCCGTTATACCATTCTTCAGTCTGCTAATGAAGGTAAAAACCCTGAAGAAGGCGACCTTGTTTCGGTGCACTATTGCGGCATGATGCCCAACGGTAAAATTTTCGATGACTCTTTCCAACGAGGCGAACCCATCGAGTTTACACTTGGTCGCGGACAAGTGATTGCTGGATGGGATGAGGGCATTGGATATTTGAAGAAAGGCGAAAGAGCGATTCTCATCATTCCGCCGCATTTAGCTTACGGCGAAAGAGGAGCAGGAGGGGTAATTCCGCCTAACGCAACGCTTATTTTTGAAGTTGAACTCATGGATATACGATAAAGGAGGGCTTTAGCGTTGAAGATGTTAAACTTTCCTTATTGTTCTCGATTATTTCGATGATTGGAGAACGCTGTTGAACGTACCTTTGCAAAATCTTTGAGATAACCTAATTATGCGCATTATTCGTCGTTTTGTTTTTTTATTATCAGCCTTATTGGTCATCAGCTCATGTAGTGAGTACCAAAAGGTATTGAAAAGTACCGATCCGGCGTTTAAGTACAAAAAAGCTAAGGAGTATTTTGAAGATGGTAAATATGCTAAGGCATTTCCATTGTTTGATGAAGTTCTCACGTTGTATCGCGGAACGGATAAGCAAGAAGAGGTGTATTTCTACTTAGCGATGACCCATTTTCGCTTAAAGGAATACATATTATCAGCCTATCACTTCAAGAATTTTGTTCGCTCATTTCCAAAGAGTCAGTTTAGAGAAGAAGCGATGTTCATGACGGGTTACTCGTATTATCTTGAGTCCCCCGACTTTAGCCTTGAGCAGAGTTATACCTACAAAGCTATCAACGAACTTCAGCTTTTTATCAATACGTATCGAAATAGTCCACGTATTGACGAGTGCAACGAGCTAATTGCTGATTTGCGTAGAAAGTTAGAGAAGAAGGCTTACCGCAATGCCAAACAGTACTATACTATTGGGCATTATCAGGCGGCATCGATGGCTCTTACTAATGTTTTAGAGGATTTTCCCGAAACAAGATACCGCGAAGAAGTAATGTTTCTTATCATTAAATCGAAGCACGAGCTAGCAAAGTTCTCTATTGAATCCAAACAGCTACAACGCTATATTGAAACCCGTACCGCCGCCTTGCGGTTTGAAGAGTTTTTTCCAGAAAGCAAGAAGCTCGACGAAACCAGAAGTATTCTGGAAAATGTGAATGCCCAAATAGAATTAATGCAAAACGATCAAACATGACCGATTTTAAGAAAACCACCGCTCCTCGTGAGATCCAAACCCAAGATCACAACGCAATCGATGCCAATACCGGAAATTTGTACGAGGCTATTTCCATTATTGGAAAAAGAGCTGTGATTATTGGTGAAGAACTGCGCCAAGAGATTCACGACAAGTTGGAGGAATTTGGTATGAACAACGAAATGCTCGAGGAAATCTTCGAAAATCGTGAGCAAATTGAACTTAGTCGTTTCTACGAATCTCTTCCAAAACCCACCGCTATAGCCATTGAAGAATGGCTGAACAACAAGATTTACTTCCGTCGCCCGGAGGAGGATCAACAATAATCACCTGAGTCATGCTTGCGGGTAAGAAGGTACTAGTAGGAATTTCCGGGAGTATTGCTGCCTATAAAATTCCTATTTTAGTACGCTTGCTCATAAAAGCAGGAGCCGAAGTTAGGGTGGTGATGACCAAAGCTGCCACCGATTTTGTAAGTCCGCTTACTTTATCCACTCTCACGGATTATCCCGTGGCAGTGGATTTTTTTGATGCCGATGCCCCAGAGAAGGGCTGGAATAATCACGTAGAAATGGGGTTGTGGGCCGATTATTTTATCGTAGCCCCTACCAGTAGCAATACACTCTCCAAGATGGCATCCGGTCAGTCTGATTCGCTGCTTCCTGCCGTTTTTATGAGTGCAAAATGTCCGGTGTATTTCGCTCCCGCCATGGATCTTGATATGTATAAAAACGAGGCGACAATATCCAATATCCGCTTGCTTGAAGAACGTGGATATCGTTGCATTCCAAGCGAATCTGGCGAGTTGGCTTCGGGCTTAGTGGGGGAGGGGCGCATGGCGGAACCCGAAAATATCATGACTTTTTTGGAGAATGATATTCGGAAAAGAAGTCCCCTTTTTGGAAAAAAAGTGATGCTTACCGCGGGACCTACTCACGAAGCAATCGACCCTGTTCGATTCATTGGTAATCACTCTACGGGAAAAATGGGACACGCCCTTGCGGTAGCTGCCCGCGATTTGGGAGCTGATGTTCACCTCATTCTTGGACCCACTCAAGTTTCATTTAACACCCAAGGAATCCGTGTTTATAATGTTGTAAGCGCCTCCGATATGTTTGACCAAGCGGAAAAACTTTTTCCCGATATGGACTATGCCATTTTTGCGGCAGCTGTGGCGGATTATCGCCCCAAGCATGTTCAGGATAAGAAAATCAAAAAAGCGCACGATGTTCTCACAATCGAACTGGAGAAAACGGTGGATATTTTGCAAACATTAGCGCATCGGAAATCGGAAAATCAAGTGGTTATTGGCTTTGCATTAGAAACCCACGATCAAGAAGAAAATTCCCTGAAGAAGTTACATACCAAAAAGGCCGATTTTATCGTTTCTAATACACCAGGAAAAGGCACGGGTTTTGGAAGTGATACCAATGAAGTTGTGCTTTATACACACAATGCAGATGCGGTGCGACTTTCACTAAAAGATAAATTGCAATTAGCAAACGAATTATGGGATTATTTCATCAACGAATAATAGCGGCTTTTAGCTTTATTGTTTCGTTTTCAGTACTACAAGCACAGGAGTTTAACGTACAGGTTTCGGTTGACCATAGTCAGGTTCAACAGTCGAATGTACAGGTGTTTCGAACCTTGGAAACTGCGGTTTTTGAATTTATCAACAATACCAAATGGACGGGCGATACCTACGATTTGGAAGAGCGTATCGAGGCAAACTTTGTTTTGATTATTCGCTCCATGCCTTCTATGAATCAGTTTGAAGGCTCGATTCAAGTAACTTCGGGTAGGCCTGTGTATAATACCAGCTATCTGAGTACTGTTCTCAATCATCAAGATCCCGATTTTAGCTTTGAGTATGTTGAAAACGATCGCTTGGAGTACAACGATAATATCGCTAATCCCAACCTCGTCTCCGTATTAGCTTTTTACGTGTACGTAATTCTCGGTATGGATGCCGATTCTTTTGAAAAGGGTAGTGGGGCAAAGTATTACGAAACTGCTTTGAAGATTGCCAACTTCATGCAAAACGGCCGTTTTCCCGGTTGGCGAGATGGTGAGGGTATTGGACAACGAAATCGTTACTGGATTGCGGAAAATCTAAACAACCCGATAAATGAACCACTGGCCGATATTTTATACGAGTATCACCGAAATGGCCTAGATTTGATGTACGACAAAGCCAAGCATCGTGAGGCCAAAGAAAACATTATGGCTGCGCTGTTAAAATTAGAGCAATTGCATGCAGCCCGTCCTACCGGTATTATTCCTCAGATGTTTCTCAACGCCAAACGCAATGAGATTCTGCGTATCTTTGGTGACGGCGAACCTGTCAACACCGTTCCACTCCGGCAAATGTTTGAAAAAGTTGATCCGACAAATCGAGATAAATACGAGAGTTTAGGGGCATCGCGTTAGCGTATTCAGCTTGAAGTTGAAGTAGGCAGTTGAGCACTTGAATATGTCAATAATTGCTCAATTTTTTCTATTCCATATGTAAATTGTTTGTTTTTTATAGGTCACCCCGACATATATGTCGGGACAAGTTATGGAATGTCCTTGTCAATTTTCATTGGAGCTTGTGAAGGCTACTACATGGACATTTCATACCGAAGATACAAATTCCTTTTCCATATTATTGAGATATTTCTTCTAAAATCTGTTTATGCGGTAGAATCCGCGCAAATATCATAGCAGCTCAATGTATAGCAGTGTCATTATTTTGTTTGAATGTGTTTTTTTGATTGCTAAAATTTTTTTTCTTTTGATTTCGTTTTTATACTTTTGTAAAACTCATTTTTTTATTTTCTTGTTTATAAAAATCACCATTTTATGAAGACCATTCCGTTCGTTTTTTTGCTTACTCTTATGGCAATAGGTGTAAATGTACGTGCACAACTTCCTTATTTTGAATCTTTCACTGGCACTACTGCTCAGGGGGTAAACTTATATGAGGAGGCTGTGCTTCTTAATGGTGTTCTGCGACTGTCTTCTGCTTCTGGAACAGGTTCGCGAGGTTATGCAGTAGGGGAGCAAATAATTTTACCAGCAGGAGGCTTAGAGATTGAATTTGAGTATTTTGCTTATGGTGGTTCAGGTGACGGAATGTCATTTTTTTTGTTTGATGGAAATACACCATCCGACCCTGCAAATGGTTTTCAAATTGGTGGTAATGGAGGGTCTTTAGGCTACGCACAAAGATCGGGAGGGGTTACAGGAGTCAGCAACGCATACTTAGGTATTGGAATAGATCCATTTGGTAATTTTTCTATGCCTAATGAGGGTAGGCAAGGTGGTCCAGGTCGTAGAGCAGGCAGTATTACACTTCGAGGAGCAGGAAATGGAGATCAAAGAATTGCTAATAATTATCCATTTTTAGTTACAAATACGCCATCTATTCCCTTACATTTTTCTGGAGATGCAAATAGAACTGAAGACACTTTAAGCCCTAAATATCGAAAATGTGTTATTAAACTTAAGCCTAGAGTAGGCTCAGGGTTTAATATTGATGTATTAATACTCCAGGGAGATTCGAGTGGTAATTTTATTGAACACAAGGTGATTGATGATTTTGCTTATACTACGCCATCCCCACCTTCTTTAAAATATGGTTTTGCTGCAACTACCGGTGGTACTAAAATGAATTTTGAGGTGCGAAATTTTAGTGTTAATCCTTTTGTTCAAAATATTCCTCCTCCACAACCTGAGGATATAAGTGTTACTACATGTGAAAATGTGGCTGTTAATCTTGATATAGGAGCATATACAAAGCTCTTTGGTTGTCCGTTAAACTGCTTTAATGTTAGTTCGTTTGACTTGAATCCGGCAGATCCAAGCAGTACCTCGCAAAATGTTACTCGTGCAGCAGGTGTATATGACTATAATCCAAATTCCGGAATATTGACATTTACTCCAGATACTAATTTCACAGGTAGCGATAGCATTCAATTCACGTTTAGGGATGCTTTTGGTAACCTTTCTTCTACAGGTAAGATTCGAATTAACGTAGTTGTAGGGAATTGTGTTGATTTAGAATTAAATACGTCTATTAATAACTCTAAACCTACCGTTGGAACTAATGTTGAGTTTACTTTTGCCGTAATAAATAATGGGGGTAATCAAGCTAATAATATTCAGGTTCCGGTAAATCCTTCTCCAGCTTACTCTGGCATAAGCGTTGTGTCAACTACACATGGAACTTTTGATATTAATTCAAACATTTGGAGTATATCTTCTCTTAACGTTAGTGACACAGCAGTTTTAATACTCCAAGCACAGGTTCTAAAAAGCAATGATCCTAAATCATTTCGTTCGGTCGTTAGTAGTAGTGACATAGATCCTGTACCGTTGAATGACTCTGCGGACATTGTTTCCATTCCTTTACCAATTATTCGTGCTGATGCTAGTGCGGCATTTGTAAATGAAACAATTTCTGGTGATTTATCAATAAACGACGCGTACAATTCTAAACCAACTTACAGCAATATAGTTGCTAATAATAATAACCCCTCTGGTGCAACTATTTCTTTACAATCTAACGGGATATATTCTTTTTCTGCTACTGAGCAAGGCAGATATAGCTTTGTCTATCAGGCTTGCGAAGGGAGTGATTGTTGGTTGGACTCTTTATTTATTTATGTGACTAACCCATTAATAACAAGCGGAAACCCTATTGTTTCATTCCCTGATTTTGCAGTAATGCAAGGTGCTAAAAATTCTCCTTTCTCTCGTTTTATCGATGTGGCTGTTAATGACCTTTCTGCTAATTTTTTGGATACAATCAATGCTCAAAGTTGCAGCATAGTGAGCGGTCCTTCTAAAGGTAGTGCTAGCGTCCAAGGTGGTCGTATTTTTTATACACCTGATGATGATACTTATGGTTTTGATTTCATCAAGTATGAAATTTGTGATAACCAAAGTAATTGTGGATATGGCTATGTTTACATTCATATTCTTGAGGTTGGTGATGTTTCCTTAACGGTGGCTTCAGATAATATTTACCGTACACAGCAAGGGAAAGTGCTGACAATTAATACTGAGCTAGGTTTGAGAAACAATGATATGTCCTTTCCTTTTTTTGTGCCTTTTACCCAGATAGTAAGTTCGCCCACTGGAAATGGTAATTCAATTATAATTTTAAATAACGGTAGCGTTACTTTTACACCAAACAGTTCCTTTAACGGAACATCTAAATTTGTGTATGAATCCTGCTCTAACCAAGAGTGTGCAAAAGCAACGGGGCGTGTTATGGCTGCTCCAGGATATTATTGGACTGGTTCAGTGAGTAGTGTTTGGAATGATAGCGCTAATTGGGTGCCATCTGTTCCGTCATCTTCAGACGTCGCGGCTATTCCTGAAGTGGATACAAATACTAACCACTATCCTTCTTTGAGCGGTAACCAATTCGATATTGCGTCAATCGTTCTTAGCGCAAATAGTCAACTTAGGATACAAAATAATGCTGGTTTACAGGTTGCTGAAAATATTACTAATGACGGTCTAATTATCTTAGAAGCAGATCAAAATGGCTATGGTCAACTGCGGTTTCTGGTAAATTATCGAGGAAATGGAAGCGTAAGGCAAAAAATGTTCATCCAAAATGAAGGTTGGCGAAATATTTCTCCCCCATTTGCCAACCTCAATGCAGGAGTCTTTGGTCAGATAGGAACCGATAGGCATCCCAATGCCCAAAATCTTTTTGGATGGAATACAGGTTCATATAATTATCAAAATGTGCCAAATAACAATGAATCTTTAATTCACGGAAAGGGCTATTTCGGTTATTTCGGTACCAATGGCGTGCAAACAGGTACTGGGCCTTGGACCCTAGAAATTGAAGGTAGTCCTCAGAGAAATGTTACCTATGTTAACGCTCTTCAACACACTGTTGCAGATAGTGTACCTGGAGCTTGGGATGACTTTGTTCCCGGGCGCGGCGATGATGGTTGGGTATTGGTAGGTAACCCCTTTACTTGTTCATTTAATTTTGGCGGTCTAAATGCAACGAGTTCAAACTCTGCAATCAATAATGCTTTCTATATCTGGAACCCTGCAAAAAATAATCCAGGTGACGACCGCTATGAATATTATAGTGGGGGAGGAATTTCAGACCCTTTTATTGCACCCATGCAGTCATTTTGGGTTCAAACAAAGCCAACTTTAACAGGAACAGAAAACTTTAGCGTGAACATGGCGAGTCATGGATCTATTCGTTTAGGAGCTGGGCGACCAACGTTTTTCCGCCCTGAAGCGAACGATTTTGATCGTATCGTACTGCGAACAATTGAGTACGGTGATTCTAGTGCATTCGATTATACAGTAGTTGCTTTTATTGACAGCACTACTGATGGTTATGATCCTGACTGGGATGCGCATAAAATGTTTAATGGATTACACCATCCTAATATTTACTCAAGAGATTCTACAGGGTATTATCTTGCAGTAAATGCAATTGATTATGATGCAAATCGGTCATACTCAAGAACGCTTCCAATTAGTTTTAATGCAAGCAAGCATTTGTCAGCATATAGCATATACTTAGATGATTCTTATATGTTTAACAATTACAGTGTTTATCTTGAGGATTTAAAAACAAACCAATTCCATAATTTAAGTAATGGACTTGCGTACACTTTTGCCTATGATAGCTTATTCGAGCATCGTTTTGTTCTACATTTTCAGTCGCTTTCATTTAACGTTGAACATGATTTGCCAAATAGTAATGCAAACATAAAAGCTTGGCTCTACAATGATGTCTTGCATATACGCTCTGATGAAAATGTAACTACAGAGATAGAAATTATTGCAGCCAATGGACAAAGTGTATTCAAATCCAAGGAAATAAACCACCGAGATATTGAAGTGAATCTGCCTAAATTAAAGTCAGGTCTATACATCATAAAACTCCGTCAGTCTAAACGTCACTTAGTTTTAAAATATTTGAATACCGACAACTAATAGAGACTGTCCATGAAGTCGGAATGTCTAGGTTAGAAAGTTCGAGGACAAGGCACGCGAAAACAGAAAGTCAGGAGTCGCGACAAGTCTTTGTCGCGATGACCTGTTTTTCGGATGAGTATAACGCCGGCATCGGACTTTCTAGACAGACATTAATTAGAGTCTGTCCATAAACTCTAAGTGGCTAGGCTATAAAGTTCGAGAGCGAGGCTTGCGAAAGTCTGAAATTTAGGAGTTTACATTAGTAAATGACTAAATTTTGGACTGAGCATAACGAAGCTATCGGACCTTTATAGACAGACACTAATTAGCTTTTTCTAGCAATTATAAGACAATTAAATTTCTTATCCAGTTGTCTTTTATTTGTTTATCACACACCGCACCGAAAGACCAAACTCCTTTTCCATCGTCCATCTTCCTATATCGTCTGAAATATTAGATAGAAAACGATTCCACGACATGTCGAAGATACCCACGTTTCCTGTCGAACTCCACCAAGAAGCTGTTATCCCGAATCTATTGTAAGCTCCAAAAGGTTTGCGCAAACCGCTTGGCGTAGCAGAAAACCCACTTTCGTTGGTTCCGTTTCCGTCTTCGTCGTTATGATCAATCCAACCAGTAGTAGTTTTTAATACGGTTCCAGCACCAGTTCTTCCTCCAAGATAGTCGGTTAATGTTTTCCATTCCTCATCAGAGGGAACATGCCATCCACAAGGACAGATATTTCGCTCATCATCCACCGCATACCAATTGTACAAATAGCCGTGCGGTATTATATTTTCGCTTTCGTTATCGTACACCGACCACGCTCCCGTAGTTAAATAAGCCCATTCAAAGTTATCAGTAATATTCGGTATAGCATCGCCATTACAGTATCTGGAGGTTCTTAGGTTCTCCGCCATCCATTCCTGATTGCCAATTTTAATTGTAGCGTACGAATTTCCATCTCGATCGGTCACCGTGCCGTAGGTAAGATTTTGATTGAGCCATTCTTTTTGAGAATGATCTATCACGCCATTGTCATCATCATCTTTTTTACAAGAACCAACTAAAATGCTTAATCCTAAAACCAATGCAGCGAGATAAAGCATGTGTTTGTTAGACGGATGATTATTCATAGTTTGGTAGCAAATTATGTTATAGTGCCAAAGATACGGGTTAAATCTACGCAAAATCACGATTAAATTACACCGGTTCATTTTTTTTATGTGTTTGAAATATCACGGTGATTAACAAATCTAAATTCTCGAATGCGTTTTTATTGGTTGGTTGAAAATGTCCCATTGAAAAATGTGTGCTTGTTTTACCCGTAGAAAAAATTACTTTTGCACCCGATTATGAAATTCAAATTCGCTACAAACAATCTTCCTAAAGCTACTCCGAAATGAAGTAGGAATAGCTTTTTTCAGCAGTATATCGATTTTGTATTTCTCGGAATTATCCATTCCGGAAATTTTTAGTATTTACCAAAATTTGCATGAAGAAATTTATTAATCTGTTTGATTTGTCTCAAAAAGTGGACTATAAAACAGAAGTTTTGTCGGGCTTAACCGTTGCTTTAGCCCTTGTGCCTGAAGCTGTTGCCTTTGCTATGATAGCGGGTTTGTCGCCATTGACCGGTTTGTACGCTGCTTTCATGATGGGATTAGTTACTTCCATTTTTGGGGGACGTCCGGGAATGATTTCCGGCGCAGCAGGTGCAGTAGCTGTGGTTATTGTTAGCTTAGTAAAAAGTCATGGTGTTGAATATGTTTTCGCTACGGTAATACTTGCGGGTATCATACAAATGTCTGCGGGGTTTTTAAAACTTGGTAAACTCATCCGATTGGTTCCGCATCCTGCAATTTTTGGGTTTGTGAATGGTTTGGCAATTATTATTTTTATGTCGCAGTTGGATCAGTTTAAAGACGCGACAGGCAATTGGCTAACGGGCTCTGCATTATACATTTTACTCGGATTGGTCTTGCTTACTATGGTAATCATCTGGGGTTTACCCAAGCTCACAAAATTTATTCCTGCGTCCTTAACTGCAATTCTTGTTGTGTTTGGCTTGGTTACATTTATTGGAATTGATACGAAAACGGTTGGCGATATTGCGTCCATTCAAGGAGGTTTTCCGCCTTTTCACATTCCTGAAGTTCCTTTTAATTGGGAAACCTTGATCTTGATTCTTCCATACGCCGGTATTGTTGCCGGTGTTGGCTTGATTGAAAGTTTACTTACCTTAAACATTGTTGATGAAATAACGGAAACGCGTGGAAGCGGAAATAAAGAAGCTGTTGCTCAGGGCGCTGCCAATATTATGTCAGGTGTATTTTCGGGTATGGGAGGCTGTGCAATGATAGGACAAAGTTTAATAAACGTTTCAAACGGAGCAAGGGCAAGGTTGTCAGGTATTGTTGCTTCTATTATGTTGTTGGTGTTTGTAATGTTTGGCTCCGGATTAATCGAAAAAGTGCCAATGGCTGCGTTGACCGGTTTGATGATTATGGTGTCCATTGGTACCTTCGAATGGGCGAGCTTGAAGACATTTACAAAAATGCCTAAGTCGGATATTTTGGTGATGGTACTAGTGACTTTAGTAACTGTTTTTAGGCATAACCTTGCTGAGGCTGTAATTTATGGTGTTATCATTGCCGCTCTTGTTTTTGCATGGGACAATGCCAAACGAATTCGAGCACGAAAACGGATAGATGAGAACGGAGTAAAGCATTACGAAATTTACGGTCCGTTGTTCTTTGGCTCGACTACGGCATTCAACGACAAGTTTGACGTGCTAAACGACCCTAATGAAGTTGTTATCGATTTTGCCGAAAGCCGTGTTGTCGATATGTCGGCCATTGAAGCTCTGAATAAATTAACGGAGCGCTATCATAAAGTAGGTAAAAAAGTTCACCTGAAACACTTGAGTGAAGATTGTCGTCGATTACTCAAAAATGCCGAAAAAATAATAGAAGTCAATGTATTAGAAGATCCAACTTATAAAGTTGCCACGGACGATTTGTGAAGTCTAACACTTGATATTCAGTGCTATCATAAAAAAAGCCTTGCTAGTTCTCACTAACAAGGCTTTTTATGTACCCGAGACGGGACTTGAACCCGTACGACCGTTATGGTCAAGGGATTTTAAGTCCCTCGTGTCTACCAATTCCACCACCCGGGCTAATTGGGGCGGCAAATATAATTCTACTTTGCTTCACCGAACAAAGTTTTTTTGAAAAATGTTTACTGATTGAATTTTTGTTTCCACCGCATAAACCAACGACCAAGGATTTCGTGCAAACCCTTGTCAAGTACCAATTTTTATTATTAGCTTTGAGCCGAATAAAAATCCTTATCAAATGTCTATACCAGCCCCTTTTAACCTCCATACCTGGATCGAAGAAAATCGTCATCTCCTTAAACCTCCCGTGGGAAATAAAAATCTTTATCCCGCCGGTGAAGACTACATCGTGATGGTGGTAGGTGGCCCCAACGCCCGCAAAGATTACCACTATAACGAAACCGAAGAACTATTCTACCAGCTCGAAGGCAATATCACCGTGCGCATTCAAGAAAATGGTAAACCTCGTGATATCCACCTCGGCCCCGGTGATATGTTTCTATTGCCTCCAAAAGTACCTCATTCACCCATGCGTAGCGAAGGCTCCGTAGGCCTCGTTATCGAGCGTGTGCGTAAAGGTAAAAATTTCCAAGACGGCCTTATGTGGTTCTGCGATAAATGTAACAACAAGCTCCACGAGACCTACTTCGAACTCTCTAACATAGAAAACGATTTCCTGCCCCGTTTCCGCCATTACTACGGTAATGAAGAGTTGCGCACTTGCAATTCTTGCGGACACGTAATGGAAACTGACCCGCGATTTGTGTGAAAATGCTAAACCTTCTTTTCTCTTTTATCATCGGTATCAGCGCCTGTAACTCGGGTGCTGACACCTCCTTCGTAACCCAAAAAAACGCTACACCTACAATGAGTCAAAATACTGATACTGCCATCTTCGCCTCCGGTTGCTTCTGGGGCACCGAGTACTACTTCATGCGCGCCGAGGGCGTTATTTCCACGGAAGTGGGCTACATTGGCGGACACGTTGAAAATCCTTCCTATAAACAAGTTTGCACCGGAACCACCGGTCATGCCGAAGCCGTACGCGTGGTTTTCGATCCGAGCAAAACCAACTACGAAGCCCTTTGCAAACTCTTCTTCGAAACCCACGATCCCACCCAACTCAACCGCCAAGGTCCCGATATCGGTCATCAGTACCGCACCGCCATCTTCGTCCTCAACGATGAACAGCGCCAAATCTCCGAAAAACTCGTGCGTATCCTCCTCGATAAAGGACTCAAAGTTGTAACCGAAATCAATGAAAATGCACCATTCTATGTCGCCGAAAACTACCATCAGCAGTATTACGACAACAAAGGCGGAACGCCCTATTGCCACTCCTACACCAAGCGTTTCGACGATTAGTATGAGGGCGCCGTACGGGCTATCCACTGCGAGTCCTTGCCTCCGTCCCGGCAGTGGCTGGGGTGTACGGGGTCTGCTCGTTCCTCGCAGCCTCCGCCACCTGAGCCACTGCATGGGCCGTATGCTCCGGGCTCTCCGTTTCTATCCCTGGCGCGGAAGCCTCGGGAATGCATTCTCCCCCGCAATGGCTCTGCTGCTTTTTGTACTTATACCCATTACGGCTCTCCACGCACAAGCGCCTTACGGACTCGTTATTCACGGAGGCGCAGGCAACCGAGTGCATCCAGATTCCCTCGGCGCAGAACGCACCGCAGAATATCAAAAAGCGCTCAGAGAGGCCGTTGATTTAGGTTATGCCATGCTCGACGAAGGCAAATCGGCCCAAGAAGTTGTTGAGGCGGTTATCATCGTACTCGAGGATAATCCACTATTCAACGCGGGTAGGGGAGCGGTGATGAATAAAAACGGCGAGGTCTTCCACGATGCCTCAATCATGCTCGGCCAAAACCGCGATGCCGGAGCCGTGGCCGGCGTTTTTCTTCCCAAAAATCCCATTCAAGCAGCCATCGCTGTAATGGAATCTACGCCCCACGTATTTCTTAGCGATAAAGGCGCGGAAACGTTCATTCAAACTTCCGGTGTGCCCCTCATGACCGATGAAGACCGTGCCTGGTATGAGCAGTCTGCCCGTGAAAAACGCCTCTCAAAGAAAGGAACAGTAGGCTGCGTAGTTCTCGACCGCGAAGGCAATCTCGCTGCCGGTACATCCACCGGCGGTATGAGCAACAAATTCCCCGGTCGCATTGGTGATAGTCCGATTATTGGTGCCGGCACCTGGGCCGACAACCGTACCTGCGCCGTCAGCGCCACCGGGCATGGTGAGTACTTCATCCGCAGTGCCGCGGCCTACAGCGTTTCCGCCGCCATGCTCTACGGTGATATGGATGTTCATGCCGCCACCGAATTTACCATAAACGAAATCGAGAATATCGGTGGTATCGGCGGACTCATCGCCATTGATAAAGATGGCAATATCGATTGGCACTTCAATACTACGGGAATGTTTCGCGCTGCACGTTCGAGTTATATGCCAAAGCACATCCTCTTAGGAATAGGCCGAGGGATAATGGTTATTGAAGAGTAGTTCCGTTCTCCCCCTTATCAAAAGCCTTTCCCAGTAAGCTTTTAATGTAATCCTGTGGACGAATAACCTTGAGTAGGTAGCTGAGGAAAATGAGGGCGATGAGAAAGAAAACACCGAGCATGAGGGCGGAGAGCTTCATGTCGCCACCATTCCATTGGATGGTGAGTCCGAAAATGAGCGTACCGAAAACAATGGCGATTTTTTCGGTAACGTCGTAGAAACTAAAGTAACTTGCCGTGTTGAGCGTTTCGGGTAACATTTTACTGTAGGTGGAGCGTGAAAGGGATTGAATACCCCCCATAACCAAACCTACCACTGCACCAACCAAGAAAAAGTGAACAATAATTAGCGGGTGATCGGGATTGAGGGCGTAGGCCGCCAAACACACAAAACTCCAAATCCCTACGGCAACCATCAAAGCCGGAATATTTCCGAGCATGCGCGATAAATAGGCGAAAAAATACGCTCCTCCAATGGCTACAAACTGTATGATGAGAATGGTGGCTATGAGCAAGTCGGAACTCAAGTTGAGCTGACTGCTGCCGTATAAGCTGGCCATAAGAATAACGGTTTGCACGCCCATACTAAAGGTGAAAAATGAACCCAAAAACCAACTCAGGTGTGGCTTGCTTTTAAACTCTTTGAGCACCTGACGTAGTTTGTGATAACCGGTGAAAAAATAACCCTTTCGGGAAACTTTCTCGCCTTGCCTTCCCGGTAATCGAGCAAAGGTGATTTGCGCAAATAACGCCCACCATAAGCCCACCGTAATAAAACTAACCCGAGAAGCCTGACCGGCATCGCTGAGAAAAAATGCTTCGGGAAATTGAATCATCAAAAGATTGAGAATGAGTAGTAAAGCCCCACCAATATATCCCCAAGCAAAACCACGAGCACTCAAAGCGTCGTGCTTTTCCGCCGGGGCAATCTCGGGTAAAAAGGCGTTGTAAAAAACCAAACTTCCCCAAAAACCTATACTCGCTAAAACACTACCGGTGAGCGCAATCCATATTGTGCCTTCGCCATAGAATAAGCCTAACGACAAACAAGCCGCTGCCCCCAAATAGCAAAAGAATTTTAAGAATGCGAGTTTATTTCCGGTATGATCTGCCAGTCCGCTAAGCAGTGGAGAAATAAGAGCTACTACTAAGAACGCAAAGGACAGAGAATAGGAGTACAAAGAAGTGTTGGGAAGCGATAGTGAACCTACGGAAATGGCATCGGGAGTAACGCTTTCAAAGTAAATGGGAAACACCGCTGTGGCTATCACCAATGAATAAACGGAGTTGGCCCAATCATAAAAAGCCCAAGCGTTTTGTACGGGAGTATAATTTTTTGCCATAATCAAGAATGTTGTGTGGCGAAGTTAGGCACGCGGAGAAAATTAGCCAGCATTTGTTTCCCCTTTGCCGTCATAATGCTTTCGGGATGAAATTGTACCGCGTGAATACGTAAATCATCATTCATTATCCCCATGAGAATTTTGTCTTGCGTAAAGGCGTTGCATTCCCATCCGCTGATATTTTGCTCCCGCACCGCCCAGGAATGATACAAACCAACGGTTGTAGGATTTTCAATATTTTGAAAAATTCCGCTCCCCGAATGCTCGATGCTCCTTTGTCTTCCGTGTAGGGGTTGGGGTAAATTATAAAGTTCAAATCCTGCAAACTCAGCGATGGCTTGCATTCCTAGGCAAACCCCCAGAATGGGAACATTTCCCCAAGCTAATTCCAAGGTTTGCATCAAAACGCCACTCTCCTTGGGTAAACCCGGCCCGGGAGATATCACCAATTTTTCAAACCCCAAAACCTCTTCAGGAGCAAAATCATCGTTCATTACCACCACAACCTCCTGATCCATAGCCTCCAAGTAATGGCGGATGTTGTAGGTAAATGAGTCGTAATTGTCGAAAAGTAAAATGGCCAAGACGCGAAAATTTACCGCCAAAGGTATTGCAAACTTCCTTGAGTGCGCCTTTACTTTGACGCAAAAAATAGTATGCGCGAAATTGAAACTTCACAAGCACCAAAACCCATCGGACCCTACAGTCAAGCCGTGCGTTTGGAAAACATGCTTTATTGCAGCGGTCAGGTGGCATTAGACCCTACCACTGGAAAAATGGATAATGCCAGCCTGCAAGATGAAACCCGCAGAGTACTCACCAATCTCGGTGAAGTTCTCAAAAAGGGAGGCTCAAACTTCAAATCCGTAGTCAAAGTAAGCATCTTTCTCACCGATATGGATTTCTTCCAAGAGGTTAATGCCGTTTACGCCGAGTTTTTTACCGATTTTCATCCTGCCAGAGAAACCGTAGCGGTAAAAGCACTGCCAGCAGGCGCAAGAGTCGAAATTTCTTGTATCGCTTTTTGTCAATCCTAACACGCGCTAGGGCTTAGTCTTGTGCTAACCCAAGCTCCGTCATCGGACTTTCTAGACAGCCACTATATAGTTTTTTGTTGCTGACTTTTCACAACTAAACAACCCCCCAATCTTCCCCTGATAAACAATCTCCCCACCTCGATCTCCGCCATCCGGGCCCATATCAATAATCCAATCGGCATTTTTGATTACATCGGGGTGGTGTTCAATAACGATGAGGGTGTGACCACGCTCAACCAAGGCATTGAAGCTGTCGAGAAGTTTGGCGATATCGTGAAAATGTAAGCCCGTAGTAGGTTCGTCGAATATGTAGAGGTCATTGCCTTTATTTTGGCCTTTGGATAGAAAAAGGGCAAGCTTCACCCTTTGTGCTTCACCACCGGAAAGGGTGTTGGAGCTTTGGCCCAGTTTTACGTAATCCAAACCTACATCCAGTAAAGGCTGAAGGCTTTGGGCAATTTTCTTTTGACCATTATCACGGAAAAACGAAATGGCTTCTACCACGTCCATTTCCAAAATATCAGAAATGGATTTGTCGCAGTACTTGACCTCGAGAATTTCTTTTTTAAATCTTTTGCCCTGACAACTTTCGCATGTGAGGTGCACATCGGCCATGAATTGCATGGAGATCGTTACCGTACCTTCGCCTTCGCAGGTGTCGCATCTGCCGCCGGGAACATTGAAAGAAAAGTGCTTGGGCTTGTATCCGCGGATTCCCGATAACTGCTGATTAGCAAATAGGTTGCGAATATCATCGTACACCTTGAGGTAGGTAACCGGATTGGAGCGAGAGGATTTGCCGATGGGATTTTGATCGACAAACTCAATGTTTTGAATATCACGGAAGTCGCCGGAAATTCCGTCGTGTTTGCCCGGACGATCGCCGTGGCCGAGGATTTCACGGGCTAGAGCAGGGTAGAGGACTTTGTTTACAAGGGTAGATTTTCCCGAACCACTTACTCCCGTAACCACCGTCATGGCATTTCGCGGGAATTTTGCGTTCACATCGCGGAGGTTGTTTTCCGAAGCCCCGAGCACCTCAATGAAGCGCTTGGTTTCGCGGATTTTTTCCGGTAAAGGAATACGCATTTCTCCCCGCAGGTATTTTCCGGTTAGACTCACTTCTGATTTGTACAGTTCCTCAAGATTTCCCTGAAAAACCACTTCTCCACCAAGTTGTCCAGCGCCCGGCCCGATGTCGATAATCATATCGGAGGAGCGCATCATTTCCTCGTCGTGTTCGACGACGATGACGGTATTCCCCAATTTTTTCAAGCCTTTTACCACATTGATGAGTCGGGTAGTGTCGCGCGGGTGAAGACCGATGCTGGGCTCGTCGAGGATGTACATCGACCCTACCAGGCTGCTGCCCAACGAAGTCGCCAAATTGATACGTTGCGATTCACCTCCCGAAAGCGTATTAGAAGCTCGGTTGAGATTGAGGTAGCCGAGACCAACTTCCTCCACAAATTTTAGTCGAGAACGGATTTCCACCAAGAGTCGTTTGCAAATTTGCGCTTCATACTCGTTGAGTTCCAATTGATCAAACCACGCGCGGAGTTTGTAGATGGGCATTACCGACAACTCCATAATGTTTTTGCCACCAATTAATACAAATCCTGCTTCCTTACGCAAACGCAAGCCGTCACATTCGTGGCACTGTGTTTTTCCACGGTAACGACTCAGCATAACGCGGTACTGAATTTTGTAGCTCTTTTTTTCGAGATATTCGAAGAACTGGCGAATTCCTTTGATTTTACCCTTTCCGTTCCAAAGTAATTTTTTCTCTTGTTCTGTTAAATCCCGATAGGCACGATGAATTGGGAAATCTATTTCTGAGGCATAACGAATAAAGTCGTTCTTCCACTTCGACATTTTCTCTCCATTCCAAGGCACCACGGCATTATCGTACAAGGATTTTTTGGGATTGGGAATCACTAAGTCTTCATCAAATCCGATAACCGATCCAAAGCCTTCGCAGGTAGGACATGCTCCGTAGGGGTTATTGAAACTAAAAAAGTGGATGGTTGGCTCATTGAAAGCAATCCCGTCGGCCTCAAAGCGATTGGAAAAAATGAGTTCTTCTTTTCCAGGCAATATCAAATGGCAGTTCCCTTTACCTTCAAAAAATGCAATTTGGATTGAATCAGCGATGCGGGCGTCATTTTCCTCGTCATCATTGCGTTTTACCGCGCGATCAACAACCACGAAGAGCTTTTTCGCTTCTTTTAGTGTGGGTGGATTTTCCAGCAAATCCTCAATTCGCAGTGTATTTTCTCCGTCAAAGAGCCTGCTATAGCCCTGCTGCTGGAGGATGTCGAGCATGCCGGCGGGTGTTTTACTCAGCCAGTCGGGGAGGTAGCAAATCATGAAGCGTTCGCCGTCTTCCAGATTTTTCACCGCCTTTATCACGTCTTCTACTTGGTGTGCCTTGACTTCATTTCCTGATATAGGCGAAATGGTTTTCCCAATGCGGGCGTACATAACTCGCATATAATCGTAAATCTCCGTAACGGTACCCACCGTAGAACGAGGGTTGCGTGAATTTACCTTTTGCTGAATGGCAATGGCGGGAGCAACGCCTTTTATGTAGTCAACCTCGGGTTTTTCTAATTTGCCCATAAATTGTCGGGCGTACGACGACAGACTTTCCACATAGCGTCGCTGACCTTCGGCGTAGAGTGTATCAAACGCTAGGGAAGATTTTCCGCTGCCGCTCAATCCGGTAATGGTAATCAGTTGGTTTCTGGGAATGGCAAGGTCCACATTTTTTAGATTGTGAACTTTTGCACCTTTGATTAAAATGTATTTTTTGGGTGAGAGGTCATCCATAGTGGGGAGAAAAATAATGGGCAAAGGTAATTCGTAGGCTACGTTGATGAAATTATAATTCGGCCATATCACTTTTTAGTAATCCATCGGCGTGTTGGAGTATTTTCACTTTTTCATCCGGATTCATCTTGTCCCACGTTCGATACATCATTCCTATCCGAGGATTTTTTTCCAATTTATCTCGGTTTCTATCGTAGAAATGCCAGTAGAGACTGTTGAACGGACACGCCTTTTCTCCGTACCGAATGCTCGAATCGTAATGACAACCTTTGCAGTAGTTGCTCATTTTCTTGATGTAATTCGCCGAGGAAACATAGGGTTTTGTTCCTACGATGCCCCCATCAGCAAACTGACTCATTCCTCGTGTATTGGTGATTTCTACCCATTCGAGTGCATCGATGTAAATGCCTAAGTACCACTGATCAACTTCATCGGGGTCTATGCCGGCAAGCAGGGCGAAGTTTCCCGTAACCATGAGTCGCTGAATGTGATGCGCGTATGCGTGATCCAGCGATTGTCCGATGGCGTGCTTCAGGCAGTTCATTTTGGTTTTTCCGGTCCAGAACCAAGCGGGTAATTTTTTTTGATGCTGGAAGAAATTCAGTTCGGCATATTCCGGCATGTGCGCCCAGTACACGCCTCTCATATACTCGCGCCATCCGATGATTTGACGCACAAAGCCTTCGATTTGCGCAATGTCTATTTCATCTTGCCGACTTTTCCATTCCGAAATGCAACGTTCTACCACCTCAATAGGCGAAAGAATTTTGGCGTTCATGGCAAAGGAGAGGCGAGAATGGTAGAGACTCCAATTATTGGTATGCATGGCGTCTTGAAACGTACCAAACTGCGGGAGAGCATTTTCGGCAAACCACTCAAGCATTTCGAGTGATTCACTGCGCGTTACCGGCCAAATGAATTGCTGAGGATTGATATTTCCGAAATGTTTGACTCCCGCATCATTGATGCTTTGCAGAATATCTTCAACATTTCGTGAAAAGAATTTTATGGGGGGCATTTCCGCTTTCGGCCCGAAGTTTTTTCGGTTAGAATGATCGAAATTCCATTTATCTCCTACGGGCTGACCATTGGGCTGCATCAGGAGGTTGTACTTCACCCGCATTTTTCGGTAGAAAGACTCCATGATGTAGGTCTTCTTGCCCTTAAAGTGCTCTTTTAAATCAGTTCGCGAGCTGAGAAAATGATGGGTATCGTGCCATTGCACATCTAGGTTGGTAGATTGAGCCCATTTCTCTAGCATTTCGTGCATTCGATATTCGTCGGGAAGTTGTAATTCAACTGTGGAGCATTGGTGTTTTTTGGCGAGTATTTCCAGGTTTTTCGGGATGGATTGCAAATTATCCTCATCATCAATCTTCAAGTATTGAACCTTGAAACCTTGTTTTTGCAGTTCAGACGCATAGGCTCGCATCGCAGCGAAGAAGGCCACTATTTTTTGTACGTGGTGCAGAACGTAGTCGGTTTCACTGCGGACTTCCATCAGGGTGTAAACGGCATTTTCGCCATCGGAAAACCAGGGATGCTGAAGGTTCAGTTGGTCGCCAAGAATGAGTCGGAGTTTAGCCATTACACTACAATTTGACCTTCCTTCGGACATCCGAAGCTTTCTGATTTTCCCTGAATAAAATACATTGCGGAGGTCAGAGCCAAGAGGGCATCGAGGTGGTGCCAGGTTTTGATATCCGTGCGATTGATTTTAATATTGGGATGCAATGAATCAGCTACTTTTTCAGCGCACAACCTTAGAGCGAGATTGTTGCTTTTATAGCCATGTTTTTGCAGATTGTAGCGGGTTGCCTGAGCTTTAGGATACGTCTCGTAAACTTCCGCACCATTCTTTACGAGAGCATCTCGCAGCTCCATGGCTCGGGCAGTCAGTCCACCTAAAAACATGGGCGACATTGCTTTGAGTTCTTTATCGGCCTTCCTAAAATGGTAGCAGGTGCAGTCGTTAATTTTTTGGTACACTCCGGGAAGGGAAAGCGGCGCATCGAGAAAAATGATTTCCGGTTTAAAATGCTCGGCAGCATTGCGGATAAAGGCGTCCGCATCCACTCCTTTTTCCGCATCTAAAAAGTGGATGTGCATGTCTTTAAACACAGCAATTACCGTGTTTCCGGAGCGCTTAGAGCCGTAATCAATACCAAAGAGAATCTTATCTAACATTACTTAAAAAAATGTTTTCTACGCTTTTTTTTCTGTACTCAAAAATCATTTTCATTTTTGGCTCTACCAGTAATCCGTGAAAAGCCGCTCCGAGCCAGCCTAGTGGCAGACGATATGAGATAATATCTTTAATAAGCGTACCTCCGTCTTTTGCCTCAAAGTGGTGCTCGTGGTGCCACATGGCGAATGGTCCGTGGCGCTGTTCGTCAACAAAATACCTTCCTTCTTCAACATGGGTAATTTCCGTAATCCAAGAAAGGGGTATGCCGGCAATGGGACGAACACGGTGGTGGATCATCATACCGGCGTACATCTTTTCCGGTAGAGGGTGATTGATATCGAACCCCATTTCCGGTGGAGTAATTTTCGCGAGGTTAGATGGGTTGGAAAAGAAGTTCCAGATTTCATCTAGTCCTACGTCAACCCATTGTTCATCTATTTTTTGAAACATGATTTTTAATGATTTTTAGTCGATCGCTTTGAAATTTGATTGAATGGTTAATCATTATTTCTCAGCGAAGGAATACTAGTATAACATTTAATTGCTCAATAGGTTTATTATATATTTTGATCTGCTTCAGAAGGGTGCTTTGACGATTTTTTCAATACAGTTGGATTCGTTTTAAAAAAAATAAACGCTACATTTCAAATTCTAACTTTTTGTCGTATATTTATCACATGAAATGTTTTTGAAAACACCCCAACGTTAATCTTTAAATTTTCTGCTATGAAGAGATTATTATTCACCTTCGCTTTGAGCTTTATTAGTCTCTGTGTTTTTTCTCAGGCTACTCGTACTTATTCTGGTTTTTTCGGTTCGTTGCATGATGCTGAACCTACCGTTAGTGGTGATTCGATGTGGATTTCTACGGATAACGGAATAGTCCTAACTTCGGGTAATCTTTCCCAAAGTAATCTAATAGTCCCCAATTTCTACGCTACGGCTTCTGTTCGTCAGGGCAATACTGTTTGGTTTGGAGGAACTGATTCCATTGCGATGTATGATGGGGCAAATTGGAGTTTTATCAAAGGAAATGGTTTGCCCTCAAGCTTTAGTGTGATTGATATGATTGTGGTCAGCAATCGTTTGTGGGTTCTTACTCTGAATAACTTGTATCTGTTTGATAACAATACCTTCACGGCACAAGGTATAAGGGGTACTAGTTTAGTTGCGGGCGGCAGTCGATTTGCAGTCATTGTTGATAGACCCCAAGGCACACCATCGGGTTTAGATGATGATCAGAGTATTATCGAATTTAGAAATGGGCGATTTGATACATTGCCAGCTCCCTCAGGTTTCAGCACGGTTAATCCAACATTTTATCCAAAAGCCGTTAGCGCTACATATATTGGCAATAATCTCTTTATTCTTTGTGATGTTTCCAGGAATCACGCATTACCTGTGAAGCTTTTTCGTTACAATCGTTTTTCCAACTCATGGGTATGGCCTAGCGATAGTGTTGAGCAGGCAAAGACCAAGGAGTTAGACCATATCACTGCGTTTGAAAATAAACTTTTTGGATTTAAGAATAATTGGAATGATTACTATGAAATTGATCCTTTGACCTTAAATACCATTGAAAGTGGTATTTTCTCTGAGCACTTAGTTAGGGGAGCGGGCAGACCATCCAACTTCAAGACAAAGTCTGTTTTTGGTCGAATGCTAATCGTTCGTTTTGCTGAGTTAGGCTCATTGAGCAATTTTGCTTTAGAGTGGCAATTAAGTACCAGAAAACTTTCAATTGAAGCCATCGACTTGCACGATTTCAAGTTTCCTGTTGTCTCGAATGGTAAGATAGGTTCTTATAACATTATGGGAAATGAAGTAACAGTAGATGGAAAAATGGTGATGTACTCCGCTGCACCTTGGGTTTATGGTGAGATAAATGGTCAGCCTTACGGAAGAGCAAATAGGTATAACATACGTGGTCAAAATGATTTTTTCTTAGGGCCACATTCCGACGTGAAAGACACCACGTATTACCACCGTTACGGAAGGGTTTGGAAGATTAGCCGTGCACAAATAGAAAATCATAAAAATAATTTTGGAAACAGCAACTACCAAATGCCCGAGGTGATTGCCAATTGGCCGGGGAATGGAGATCATCTCAAAGGTGAGGCTTTCGAAATGGCTCCTTTTGTGGATGTAAATTCAAACGGAATATACGAGCCTCATTTGGGCGATTATCCCTATATAATAGGTGATCAAGCTGTGTATAGTATTTTTAGAGATCATGATAATCGCTATTTGGGTATAGGGAATAATCCTTCGGATTCATCAGAAGTAAAGTTGGAATTCCATCAAATGCTTTATGCCTTTGATTCTGCGGCAATTCCCGACCTTAATCACTCGGTTTTTGTAAACTATCGTATATTTAATCGTGGTTCAGAGACATTGGAAAATGCGCGCTTTGCCTTTTTTAATGATTTTGATATAGGATTATTTTATTCTTGCTTGGGATCTGATAGTATTGAAAATACTTTTATGGCCTATGGTTGTCAAAGTAATATTCTGCAATTTGAAAATAGACCTATCGCTGTAAAAGCCAAATTGCTCAATCAGCCCCTTGATGGTTTTATGTATTTTGTAAATGGAGCATCTACAGGCAAGCCAAGTGCAATGCATGATCCATTGATATCTTTTTCCTCTAGTCAAGCAGTTTCGCATTACTATCAATATATGCATTATCGCTGGAGAGATAATGCGGCACTAACTCGTGAAAATCCTTCGGGCATTGGGAGTAACAGCAACGGTATTGGTTATCTTGCAGGTCAGCATACTCCATCAACCCAATGGGCATTTAATTCTGCTGATAATTGGTATTTTCCTCCTTCATCTCTGCCAATAGACCCCAGAGGTTTGCCCATAACCCTTCTTGGCGACTTAGCTCCGGGAGATCACCGCTGCTTGGAGTTTGTTTATACCCACGGCTACGATTCTACCGATAATTCGGGCAATTGGCAAAATGGTATTACTCGTGCTAAAGCGCGTTTGAGTGTTGCCGAAAGTGTGTACGATAATCTCAATACTGGTTGTTTGGGTGTGGTGCTGAGTAATGATGAATTTGAATCTTCAAGCGAGTTTCACTCTTATCCCAACCCGGTTCGTCGAGGAGCAAAGCTCAATATCGTTTCTTCTAGTACCGTGAAGCGAGTGGAAATGGTTTCCATGACGGGTACGGTATTGCCTCTCAATGTTACAACTACCGGTGAGGGCGCCGAAGTAGATATCCCCGCTCACACTCCTGCGGGAATGTATATCGTGCGTATGTACGCCCAGGGTAAAGGAGTAGTAGTTAAAAAAGTGATTGTTGAGTAAAGCATTTCGGCAAGAATACGCTTGTGCGCTATTTTTGCCGAAATTTTCTCCTACGATGCCCTACTTTCTCCGTATTTCGAGTTTTGGCTTGTGCTTTTTTCTCTCTCTCTGTTTTTTGTACAGCCTTTACAAGCTCAAAAGGATGAAAACTGGTCGGCTTTGGTGGACGGGAGTTTTCTCATGGGTGGAAATATGACGCGCAATACGCTGGTGTACCGCGCTGGTCCATTGCTCTCCGCTTCTTTAGTGAAGAAAATCAATCCCCAATTATATGTAGGTGGAGGTTTTGGATTTATCGGGACGCAGCGAGAAAACTTTCTGCCGGTATTTTTAAACCTGCGACTGCTAATGAATGATAACCCCAAAGGCTATTTCTTTGAAGCACGCTCGGGCTGGTCATTAGGTTTTAACCAAGCAGTTAATAATATTGAAGGCAACACTTTCCGTGGAGGTTGGTTTGCTCAGGCAAATTTTGGCTACCGAATTCCATTTGAAAAAACATCCTATCACTTTGGCTTACTTATGCTTTCACAGCAAGCACGGCAGCGGATTTCTTCGGGACAAATATCTTTTCGTGAATTTGTCAGTTTTCAGATGGTTGGGATATTTTTAGGCATAGAATTTTAATGATAACGACCTGATGAATATCCGCAACCTACTTCTCGTATTTCTATTGACTCTTTTTCAAAATACTGGAGCCCAAATTCATATAAACGAATTTTTGGCTTCAAACCAATCCGGTATTACGGATGAAGATGGTGATTTCGAGGATTGGATTGAGATTTACAACAGTCATTCAATTCCTATATCACTTTCGAACTGGTATATCTCAGATAACGACAACGACCGAAGAAAATGGCAGTTTCCGGCTAATTTGATTATTCAACCTGGTGAGTTTCTCTTGGTTTGGGCAAGTGGAAAAGATAGACAGTCGAGCTTACACACCAATTTTCGCATCAGTAGCTCTGGTGAACCCATCATCTTGAGTAATGCCGATGGGAATATCATAGATCGTATTCCGCCAGCCGTGTTGCAACCCGACCAGAGTTTCGGACGCGTGCCTGATGGTGGTGCGGTATTAGAAACTTTTCATACACCTACGCCGGGAAGTTCTAATTTGATTAATGGACAAGCTCCCATAGCCGTTAGCTTGCTGTTTTCTCATCCATCAGGCTTTTACCCAGATACATTTTCACTGGAAATTCATTCCACGCGTCCGGCGGAAATTCGTTATACGCTCGACGGAAGTGACCCCGATAGCGCTGGTGTGGTGTACCAAATGCCCATTTCCGTAACGGATAGAGTAGGGGATACCAATACTATTTCGAATATTCGCGCAGGTGTAGATCATCACTGGTTGCCGCCCAAAGGGGAGGTGGCGAAGATTGTGGTAGTTCGAGCTAAAGCCTATCAGAACGGACATTCTGTTGGAGCAGAAATATGGGGTTCATGGTGGACAGGTCACCACAATCCCGATAATGTAAGTATTCCGATTATTTCCTTATTGGTAAATCCCGACGATTTTTTTGACTACGAACGAGGTATTTACATTCCAGGAATAGATTGGGATTCCTTAGGAAGGGAAAATTCTTGGCGACGAGGAAGGGAGCACGAGGTGCCGGTGCGATTTACGTATTTTGATGAAAATGGTGATCAGCAGTTGAGTCAGGGTGCCGGAGCAAGAATTCATGGGGGTGCTACCAGACGGGCTGGACAAAAGACCTTGCGCTTGTACGCGCGCAGTGAGTACGGCGACAACACATTTAATTATCCCTTCTTCTCCGAGCGCGACCATTCCAATTATCGCCGACTATTACTACAAACTACCTATGGCGATTTTGCCAAGTCAATTATGAAAGATGAGCTTACCACCAGACTCATCTATCCTTTGGGAATTGAAGTTTTGCATTTTCGGCCGGTTTTGGTCTTTCTCAACGGAGAATACTGGGCTTTACATTTTTTGAAGGAAAGACGCGACAATCATTATTTATCGGCAATTTCTGGAGTGGATGCCGACAGCATTAATCATTTGCGGTTTCAGTACGATGTTGTTTCGGGTAGTGCCGATGATTACGTCCAAATGCTCGCTTTTATTGAGAATGAAGATCCCGAAAGAGAGGGGTTGCTTGACGAGATAAATGAAATGATGGATGTGCAAAACTATATCGACTATATGGTGTGCCAGATATTTTTAGCCAACACGGATTGGCCGCATAATAACATAGACTTTTGGAAACCCGACACGCTTGGAGCTAGATGGCGATGGATTTTTTACGACTTAGATGCTTCGATGCGTTTGTACGAATTGGATAACTTAAGTACGTATTTTGAGGATTTTGATCCTTTGAAGGAGGAAAATGCATGGCCTAGACATTTTCTGAGATTGATGCTGAAAATCCCTGAATTTAAAGATCGTTTTCGCAACCGCTTTTACTCTTTGATGGAGACCACATTGTCTAGTGAGAACATGCTTCAAGAGATAAGTAAACTTCGGGCAGAGATTCAGCCTTATGCTAATGACTATATATACCGTTGGCGTATTCCCAGAAGCACCACCGAGTGGGAAGACAATATTAGTATTCTCAATTCATTCGCTTCTCGAAGGCCGGCTTTTATGAAAGATTTATTGAAACGAAGTTTAGGAACGCCGTTTCACCTTTATCCCAATCCTGCCCATGATGAGGTTTATTTAGAAGAACGAAACGGTAATATTGAGGGGTTTCGAGACTTGTTTATATTTGACCTTATGGGCAGAGCACTTTCTGTTCCTTACGTTTTTGAAAATGGTAGAATAAAGTTTGATGTTTCAAATCTTCCCTCTGGTACTTACCAAGTGAAAATTTTACGATCAAACGTTTACTCTACTTTACCCTTAATCGTTGTTAGACCTTAATGTGTTAATTATGCGCACTGTTCTTGCTTTAGTAGTTGTAATTCTCATTCATTCTTGTTCATCGGTTCCTCTCACCGGACGTCGTCAGCTCAATATTATCCCCAATAGTGAATTGCACGCTATGAGCTTTGATATGTACAATCAAATCAAAGATACCGCCCGAGTGATTCGTGGTACACCTGATGCTATTATGGTTGAGCGTTGTGGAAAACGCATTCAAGCAGCCGTCGAAAAGTATATGGCCGAGCAAAATAAGTCTGAACTTCTCGATGGTTTTGAATGGGAGTACATTTTAATAGAAGACGATCTAGTTAATGCTTGGTGCATGCCTGGAGGTAAAGTTGCCTTCTACACCGGAATACTTCCCTTTACTCGCGACGAAACGGGTTTGGCGGTTGTAATGGGACACGAAATTGCCCACGCGGTAGCTCGACATGGTAATGAGCGAATGTCGCAGGGAATGCTTACCCAACTTGGAGCGGTCGGCTTGGCCGTTGCACTACGCGATAAACGTCAAGAAACGCAGGCCCTCTTTATGGGCGCCTATGGTGTTGGAGCTCAGCTAGGAGGTATGCTCCCCTTCAGTAGAAGACACGAATCTGAAGCCGATGAAATGGGGCTTTACTTTATGGCTATGGCAGGTTATAATCCTCAAGAAGCGCCGCTTTTCTGGGAAAGAATGCAACAAGCAGGCGGTGGGGGAGTTCCAGAGTTTCTCTCTACCCACCCTTCACACAATACCAGAGTTCGTCAACTCCAAGAAAATATGCCCAGAGCCCTTGGATATTTTCAGCAGTCGGGCGCACGTTAAAGCATAAAGT
>JBHYFA010000016.1:0-9287 GCA_051859825.1 Schleiferiaceae bacterium | reverse complement strand
AACGCGTCAACAAAAAGCATAAGGGATTAGTTATAGAGCCATAACAATTAAAACTAATCACCATGAAAAAGATTTTTCGCAAGTTTGCTTTTGCATCTGCAATTTTTGCAGCGGCAATGATGGGAGCCTGTAGCTCCGACGATGACAACGGAAATGGTAACGGTAACGGAAATGGTAATGGCAACGGTAACGGTGCTCAAACTATTGCTGATATTGCTGCCGGTAATGAAGACTTTAGCATTTTAGTTGAAGCACTCACCCGTACCAATTTATTGGATGCTGTAAGCGATGCCAACGCCTCTCTAACCGTTTTTGCACCTACCAACAACGCTTTTACTCAATTACTAAATGATTTGAATCTTGCTGACCTTGACGCATTGGAAAGTGCTCTTACTACCGAAGGTTTGGCTAATGTGTTGTTGTACCACGTTTTAGGTCAAAAAGTGATGTCCAATCAAGTTACTACTGGTTACGTATCTACGCTTGCCGAAAACAGTGCAGACAATAATCTTTCTGTTTTCATCAGCACTGCTGTAGGAGTACGCTTAAACGGCGATGCCAATGTAACAACTGCTGATGTTGAAGCTACCAACGGTGTAATTCACATCATTGACCGTGTAATTACTCCCCAAACTATTGCCGGTTTAGTAGCTCCAAACAGTGATTTTTCAAACCTACTTGCAGCTGTTACAGCAGCAGACAATGACCCTATCGACATTTTGAATGACGAGTCGTCACCAATCACCTTATTCGCACCAACCAACGCTGGTTTTGGTACATTGTTGACCGACTTGAATCTTCCGGATCTCAACGCAGTTGTTGCGGCTATCGGTACAGATGGATTGTTTACCGTTTTGGCTTACCACCTTATTGGTGCTGATGTAAGGGCGGCTGATGTTACTCCCGGTGATGTTACTACTCTTGCTATGGAAGATATCACCATCAGCATTGATGGTAGCGGAAACGTGATTCTTACTGACACAGAAAATCGCACTGCTACGGTAACTACCACGGATATTACTGCTACTAATGGTACGATTCATATCATTGATAATGTTATCTTACCAGACCTAAACTAAATAGTGGCCGTCTATAAAGTTCGAGAGTTTCGTTATGCTCAATTGAAAATCCAGCCATCCCGACAAGGGTTGTCGGGGCTCCTTGATTTTCAATTATCGCAAGCCTCGCTCTCGAACTTTCTAGCCTAGCCACTATGCCTTTATGGACAGACACTAAAAAGAATCTGTCCATAAATTCCGATAGCATCTGATTGTTAAAATTCCTTGCTATTACTCTTTCTTGTTTAGCTAATGGAATTAATTTCTGAAAAAGCCTAAATTTTATTTGGACAGATTACATAATAGAGTTTGGTTTTAGGTTAGAAAAAACTCCGAGAAATTCGTTTTCCTCGGAGTTTTTTTATTTTGATAAGCTTGTGCTTCAGATTAGTATTGCTCTAGCAAATAAGGTTTATACGAACTTCCAAGGGTACTTTACCTTCTACCTTGACCATCAGTTTGAGTCTCTTCGCTTTCTATTCCATTACCTATCTACTGCAAACGTATGATGATATGTTTACGTGGAAAAGGATTAAGGATATGTGGTCGAAGCATAAATCAGCTAAAAAGCGTCTCTAAAGATTCCGTGTATTCTTTGTAATATTGGATTGCTGCTTGGTTATTACCTGAATCAATCAATTCAATAGTGTTTAAAACCAATGTATTATACATGAAATCGTAAATCACTTTTGAATTATCCAATGCGTTTATTTTTTCTACGATGCCGGGGGCAATTTCATAATAATGCGCAATTAACCTTTTTCCTTCTTCGCTTGATTTAAGGTGTTTATCTCTAAAAGACCTAAGGGTTTGTAATTCTTCACAATCATCCGGAAGTTGTTTTGATTTTACGCAAGCCGTGGTTAGAAAGCACTCTTCGATGAAATCATCACTTTTTCTTTCTTTATTTAAACTAATATATTTTTTATCAGAAATATATAGCTCAATTGTATCCTGTTGTAGGGGTAATGCCATGGCAAAAAGAATTTGTTTTTGGAAATAATTCGGGATTTTGTCAATTGAAAATACTTCTTCAGTACCTACAGTTTTTTTTAATAACATCTTTTGAAAAACACCCTTAAATTCTATTTTTCTTCCGTTTGGTATGTTTGCCATACTAACTATTTTGTACACAACTTCAACAAAAAAAAATTTTGCTTTATCATTTTCAACAAAATCTAAAACAACAAATACATTTTTGGAATTATTAAAATTTACAAGTTCATTTTTGTTTAGATGAAGATTAAACCTATAATTTTTGTCGCCTATTTGATAAAAATTTTCATTAATATACACGTCGTTGAATTTATTGTAGCTGCTGGTAAGCACGTAATTGGCTAATAAATTTTGACTCATAAATGTAACTGCTGCAGCAGCCATTCCTTTTTTCAAGAATTCTCTTCTTTCCATTTTTCCAGAGTTTAAATTGTTAATATCATTCTTCAGGTTTGCAGTAACCCTTTTGTTGGAATTTGTTTGAAACTTCAATCCAAAAATATTCCTAATGTTATTTAAGACACTTATGCGCTTTATGAGTTGATCTATGCTTAAACGGAAAATCAACTAATTTTCATCTTCCAGCTCTTGAATGCTTATTGTTTAAAACACTGCTAACAGCTGAACTTATTATAATTTTGACTTAAAGGATGCAAACAAAAACAAAAATCAAATATAGAAAAAAAACTAAACCGGATTAGTTTTAAGTATTACCAAAGAGTTAGCAGTTTGCCCTACTCTGTTTTATGATTTAATAAGAAACTGAATATACGTCTCCACAGCCCGTTCCATTCTCGGGTCGTGCTGCTGAAACCACGCTACCAAAGCCGGTCTTCTTCGCTCATTGGCGGGCAATACAGCCCACTGCTTTAGACTTTGCTCGGCTAACTTCTGAAACTTTGGCGACCGGTAATCAGGAGGATATACTTGCGATAAATACCCTAAAGCCCCATGCGGATCGCCGCTGAGTAGCGTGTGCTCGGCCATATTGAGCAAAGCCTCCGTAAAATGCGGAGAAATGTCTAAGGCTCTGCGGTAGTAAACCGTGCTTTCTTCAATCAAGTCTTGAGCTAATTGCGGAATTTGTTGGCGAAGACGAGCAATATCTTCTGGTGATAGATTCCTGCCGGCCAACTTATGTAAATTACCCATCTGATTCAAGGTGATGATATTATGCGGAGCCATCGCCAAACCACGCTCAAAGTCCAAATAGGACTCTAGTACATTTCGCTCAGCCAAGAATGCCAGTCCGCGATAATAGGCTAAAGGGTTGGCAACTCGGTCGAGCGTGTAAAAACTATTTTCGCATTGATCCACGGCACGAATGAGTTCCTTGGTTTTCTTTTTTGAATGATAGGTGATAACGTCATTGAGATTTGCATCACCGGAAAAACGCTGGAAGCCAATCCATCCTCCCGCAATGAGTAATGCACCCACGAATGGAGTAAGCATTTTGTGTTGAGCCTGTTTGTGCAATGCGCTTAGGCTAAATCCACTGAACCACAATAGCATAAACAACTGTTCGGGACGCTCCATTGGGAAGTCAAAGAGCATGAAAATGGCGTAGGCGAGCAAAACAGTACTTACCAGCAACACGAAATCTTTGCCTTCCTCATTCTCGGCCTTTTTCCCGCGAATCACCAACCCGTACACCACCAATCCGATAAAGCCTAACCACAAAATAGCCCCAATCCAACCGGTTTCGGCAAGTATCCAGAGGTAGTCGTTGTGTGGACGTAAAATTTGGGTTTGCCCTTGCTCCACACTGTGATTCACCCCCTGAAGTCCGTAGGCAGGAAAATGCAATTTCCACATTCCCGGCCCCACGCCTTCGGGATGATCGGCAATCATGGCCTTGCTTTTTTGCCAAAAGGCCACGCGGTGACTGAGGTTGGTGGCGTCGCCCGCATCATTAAAATTACTGAGCACCAATCCACCAATGATTAGCCCCACCAAAGCTGCGGGCAGGAAAACTTTCACATTTCGCGTTGACTTATTTCTCAGATATAGATGAATACCAATGAAAACAGCAATTACGGCTAAGGCAATCCACAATGAACGCGTACGCAATAGCACCACCATCAATACACTGCTCGAACTTAAAAATACGTAGAGTGCTTTGAGTTTGTGCTGATGACGCGCATTGTAGGCGTACACGAGAGCGGCAACCAACAGCAGCATCGAAAGTTGGTTTTTATGTCCGCCCACGCCCTGAATTTTATACAGATTTTCGGAAAAGCTCGCGGCATTCTGCATGATGCCTACTAGGGCAGACAGCCAAACTACCAAGAGCCCCCAGCCGAGCCACTTAGCGGTTGTTTGGGCTTGAAAGTTTTCATTTTTCCATAAAACGGAAAACACCACCGCGGCCAGAATCACCGTGAAATATTTCGCTCCCACAGACAAAGATTCTCCCGTATTCACTGCTCCGCTCGCCAGTACCAATCCGTAAATGCCCCAAATGAGAATCGGAAGCCAGCCAAGACTAAAACCGAAAACCTCTTTGCGGTGCAGTACTAAAAAGGTCAAAGCTCCGAGGGCAATCACCAGCCATTTTATCGCGATCGAAGGATCGGGGAAGTTGGGCGTGTAAACCAGAAAAAGTAGGATGAAAAAAATACCACTAAAGAGGTGCTTTTTGCCTGTATCCATAGAGTGAAAAATTTTGGCCAAATTACGAGTCGCAAACGGGTCTTGCAAGTTTAGCGACCTCGCGGCCCAAGTTCAATAACATCGAGTTTTTCTACCTTTCCATTGGCGATTTCAAAACGCATGGCCGTCCGCACCGTATGCCAGCCGTGTCGTCCCGCAGCTCCGGGATTCAGATGAAGCAGTTTGTGCGTATGATCGAAGCCGGCCTTGAGAATATGTGAATGTCCGCAAATGAAAATATCCACGGGATTTTCTGCCAACTGCCTCGCTATCCCTGGCGCGTAACGTTTAGGATGCCCACCAATATGGGTTATCCAAATCCGTGCACCTTCGCGTTCAAACCTCTGGTGTTCGGGGTATTTCTGCCTAGTTTTCAGGTCGTCGATGTTGCCATAAACGGCCATCATGGGCGCAATTTCTTCCAAAGCTTCAAGCGTGGAAACCCCACCAATATCCCCGGCGTGCCATATTTCATCCGCATTTTTAGCGTGCTCAAGCAGTCGGGGGTCAAGATACCCGTGGGTGTCAGAAAGAAGTAAAATTCGTGTGATGGCTTCGGGGTGTTAGGGGTTACTTTTGCAAAAGTATGAGTAAGATGTTTTTTTGCAAACTTTCTTTGCGTTCGGAGGGTTAGAAGTTACGAAATATGCGGTATTTTATCAAACTACAGTTTAACGGACAGCCTTTCTGCGGATGGCAGATTCAGCCCAATGCGATCTCGGTTCAAGAGGTTTTGCAAAAGGCTTTGTCCACCCTTTTACGCGAAAATGTTCAGGTGATTGGGGCCGGACGCACCGATGCCGGCGTGCATGCCAAAGAAATGTTTGCGCATTTTGATACTTCTCAGTCTTTGGAAACAGACCACCTGACCTACCGATTAAACAGTATCTTACCAAAAGAAATTGCGGTTTATTGGCTTAAGTCGGTAAAAGAAGATGCACACGCACGTTTTTCCGCTGTTTCTCGAAGCTATGAATACTGGATGCATTTTGCTAAGAATCCATTTTTGGAAGGTCTGAGCTACCGTCATCATACGCCGGTAGATTTTGAAAAAATGAATCGAGCTGCGCAGTATTTAATTGGTGAAAAGAGTTTTCGTTGTTTTGAAAAATCGCACGCCGAGGAGAATACCGGTATATGCGACCTTCATCGTGCCGAGTGGAAGGAGGTCTCTCCAGGCGTTTGGGTTTTTCATATTTCGGCCAACCGATTTCTGCGAAATATGGTGCGAGCAATCACCGGAACTTTATTGGAAGTGGGCATGGAAAAGCGCCGTGCCGACTCCATCCCAGAACTACTCGCCTCTTCTTCAAGGACCAAGGCAGGCGTTTCCGTTCCTGCTCACGGACTTTATTTATCCAAGGTAGAATATCCAATCGAAATATATTTGTGACCAATTTTGCCACTAAAGCGTTAAACAATTAATTCCACTATCGACAGTACAATTTAACATGACCGACAAAGCCTCCAAGCGCATTTTTGATTTAGCTCTGCTACGCAAATTGATGGTGTATCTGCGTCCGCACTACCGAATTTTCTGGGTGGCTTTGGCTCTCACCGTTTTGTTGGCCGGACTCACCACCGCGCGTCCACTTATCATTCAGTACACGGTTGATAATCACGTAATCAAAACCCAAGATGCGGAGGCTTTATGGCTGTTTACTTTGTTGTTAATCGGCTTATTATTGGTGGAAACCTTGTTTCAATTTGTGTTTATCTATTTGGCCAATAAGTTGGGACAAAGCATCATTCGTGATTTGCGCAAGGATTTGTACCGGAAGGTGAATAGTTTTCGCTTGGCTTTTTTCGATCGTCGGCCCGTTGGTACATTGGTTACGCGCAATGTTTCGGATATTGAGGTTGTAGCCGATATTTTTTCGGAAGGTTTATTGGTCATCTTCAGTGATTTGCTGAAAATCGTGGTCATTCTTGCTTCGATGTTCATCTTCATTGATGTTCGCTTGGTGTTGGTTTCTCTTAGTGTATTGCCTTTGTTGTACATTGCTACTCGTTGGTTTCAGTTGGCTATCAAGACAACCTTTCAGCAAGTGCGAAATGAGGTAGCCAATCTCAACGCCTTCGTGCAAGAGCGCCTCAGTGGAATTGTTGTGGTTCAACTTTTCAACAAGCAAAAACGTGAATTTGAAGCCTTCAAGGTCATCAACGACCGTCATCGTAAAGCCAACATTCGCTCTATTTGGTACTTCTCCATTTTCCTGCCCGTGATTGAAGTTCTTTCGGCTATTGCCATTGGTTTGGCCGTATGGTATGGCGGGGTTCGTGTGGCTGCGGGTGACAGTATTACCTTGGGTGAGTTGATTGCCATTATCTTTTTCATTAATCTTATTTTTCGTCCGCTACGTCAGTTGGCCGACCGCTTTAACACCTTGCAAATGGGCTTGGTGGCGGGTGAGCGGGTGATGAAATTGTTAGACAATCTCGAAGATGTGGAGCAAGCTGGTGGAAAGACGCTCGAAAAGGTCAAAGGACATATTCAGTTTAAGAACGTGTGGTTTGGCTACAACCCAGACGAGATGGTTATTCGCGATTTGAATTTTGAAGTAAAACCGGGGGAAACACTCGCCGTGGTGGGTGCAACCGGAGCAGGTAAAACCACTTTAATCAGTTTATTGGCTCGATATTATCCCTTTCAGAAGGGTGAGATTTTGATTGATGGACAGTCGATAAATGAGGTTAGTTTGCGGAGTTTGCGTAAGCATCTTGCGGTGGTTTTACAAGACGTTTTTTTGTTTTCCGATACCGTTTTCCAGAATATCACCATGGGAAATGATCTCAGTGAAGACGAAGTTCGTGCGGCGATGAAGGATATTGGTGTAGCGGGTTTTATCGACGCTTTGCCGGGAGGGTTGCAGTTTAAGGTTGGCGAAAAGGGTGGTACACTTTCGGCCGGACAGCGTCAGATTGTCGCTTTTTTGCGTGCGTATATTGCCAATCCCGAAATACTCATTCTCGATGAGGCCACGGCTTCGCTCGATTCACATTCGGAGCAGGCCATTCAGAATGCCATCGAGAAAATTACCGATGGACGAACCAATATCATTATTGCTCACCGTTTATCCACCATTCGCAAGGCCGATACCATTTTGGTGATGGACAAAGGTAGGGTAGTGGAGCAGGGGAATCACGAAAGCCTTTTGGCCAAAAATGGATATTACACCAAGCTGTACGACATGCAATTTAGCTCGGTATTAGAGCGACCAGATTTAATCTAAGTAGAGTCTGTCCATAAAGTCCATTAGCGGCGTTGCACTTGGATTGAAAACAGTCATTGACTTTAGTCAACTCCTTGTTTTTCAATCCTGCGTGCGCCTTGCTACTGAACTTTATGAATCAGACTCGTGATTTTAAAGACAAACACTAAGTAATTATGAGTACGAATTTTTTAGCCATACTATCGCCAGCCAAAAGCTTGCGAACCGAAGTTGATGCCAAACAAAAGTCTTCACCAGAGTTCCTAGCTCGTGCGGAGGTAATTAACTCCGTTATGAAGCAAAAATCGCCCGGTGATTTGATGGATTTACAGTCGATTAGTTCAAAGTTGGCCGAGCTTAATGCCGACAGAAACCTTCAGTGGTCGGTCGATGCCCATCAAGCTGGAATTCCCGCGTTGTACTGTTTCACCGGCGATGTGTATCAAGGCTTGGATGTGGACACCCTTGATGCCAAGGCGCTTTCCCGTGCTGAGGAAAGTCTTCTGATTCTATCCGGACTCTATGGCGTACTTCGTCCTTTGGATGGTATTCTGCCCTATCGTTTAGAGATGGGAACAAAGCTGCCCGTTTACGACGCCAAGAATCTCTACGAATTTTGGCAAACAGATGTTACAGAATTCATAAACCGCAATTACGCCGGCAGGACTCTGATTAACCTCGCTTCCAATGAATACGCATCTGTAGTAGATCGAAAGCTGTTAAAACTCCCCGTTATCGAGGTGGTTTTCAAGGATTATTCCAAGGATAAGTATAAGATAATCAGCTTTCATGCAAAGAAAGCTCGAGGTTTATTTGCTCGTTTTCTCATTGAGCAAAATCCGAAAAGTACCAAGGATTTACAAAGTTTTTCTTACGGAAATTACTATTTTGATGCAGCCTCCTCAAGTGATGGGGAGATTGTATTTTTGCGCGATTAAAATAACCCGAGTTTAGTGCCGTTAGGCTAGTATATGCGCATATTTTTTTCGTTACTTTCAATCCTTGTTTTTTCTGTTCCAATAACAGCTCAAAATTCCACTAAATACTCCGAGTTTAGCTTAGTGGCTGGTAACATGGTTTACTCCGGACCTTTTGCTTCTGCCGGTGGAGTTGGATCTTGGCTGCAAGAAACGGGAGGACGTTTTGGTGTAGCCCTTCGAAAAAATTACAGACCTTGGTTTAATATAGGTGTAGAATCGAATTACGGCTGGGTTTCATTAGATGACAACAATCATGGTCGTCCGCAGAGAAACATTCAAGTTCGAACTTCCGTAATTAACATTAATGTTGCCACCGAATTTATGCTCGTTCGCTACGGAAAGTATCATTACGCCAATAGTTTTGCACCATATTTTAAGCTCGGGGCTGG
>JBHYFA010000015.1:0-41828 GCA_051859825.1 Schleiferiaceae bacterium | reverse complement strand
GGGTGTTATTGAGCTTTTGAACGAATCGAGCTTTCGTGTCTGCGCCAGCGGTGAGGGCAAGAAACTCTAGTTCATCCAAGTATTCAACAACTTGGTCGTTACTCATTCCTTTCGTTTGAGCCCCGATAAGAACGGCTGTTTCTCTTTCGTTAGAATCTGTTTTTCTCCTAGTATTCGATTCAATCATAAAAATGTTGTGTGTCCAAAATGCTCTTAGGCTAAATTTAGCCATACCTTCCACGGAATACGGGAAAGAAATAGGACCAAACCAATAGCAAATAAGAGCATGACTTTTTTGTATTTATATTTTGCCGTAGGCTGCTTTTTGGCTTTTACCGAACCCATCGTAATAGCAATTACCCCGAGAATATTAGTGGTGATATGCTCAATAGCCATTAAGCGCATACTTGCGTTACTCATCACGTTACCCCAATCAGCAAAAGCTGCTTGAGTTTTTGGACTTAACCAAATGTATAATACAAGACCAATAAGCAACTGTAGGTGCGATAACGCAACAGTAAGGGAAGCTAAGCCTTTCTCCCTTGCGCCATATTCTGAACCTTTTTTTACTTGAATGGTAAAAAATACAAGCACAAAAACAAGTATAGCCAATACTAAATATGCTAAGCCAGAATGTGCTTTTTGGAAAAAGAAATAAAGTGAATTGTCGTTCATGTTAGTGTGTTATTAGTTTACGTTAGTTTAAAGCCAAAAGTAATACACAATTGGCTATGCATAACACACTGGATAGACTACTTTTTATTTTCTTTGAGAACTTCTTCTAAAATATTGATAATCCTTTTTCTTTTGCTACTCCGCAAAAAGCTAATGTCGAGTTTACGGGTTCGAACATCCTGAGAAGAACTACTGGTTTTTACTATCAAAGTAGTGCGAAAGCCTTTCTTCTTGATTTCGTATGAAAGCAACGAACGTTTTGGAAATTCAGATGGGCCATAATAAGAGAGTCTTAGAACTTGGCTACTGAAGACCGGTGAATCTGACATGAAGATAATCTCTTGATCCAATCGAAAAACAATTACTCTAACAATTTGGGTAGAAAGAAGAGCAATAACAAAGAGAAAAAGGGATGGCCATGCAAAGTTCGCAGCTATTTCAGATAAATGTCCAGGCACTCCATAGTGAATAATGAGCAATCCGACCGACAAAATCAGTAAAAGCGCACAAAAAGCGCGAATCATAGCTATCAGTAAATGATTGTGTACTTGTTTCGTTTTCATTAAGTAAGTAAGTAGTATGTGTGATTTAGAGGTTGTTTAATTAACGCTAACTAATCAAATACAATATTAAAACAACAAAGTTAATAAAAAAAATTATGAGTAGTGAAGTTGTTTGTCGATATATTTCCACACTTTTTCAGGAATCATTTGACTAAGAGGTGTCTTCGATTTTATAGAATTTCTAATTTTTGAAGAGCTAATATCAACAAGTGGAGCGTTGGTAAGTTTTATATTTTGCATGTCGTAATGCTCTGGTGAGGGATAACTCCCAGGGCGAGGATAAACGAATAACAATTCATTCTTTAGTAATTCATTACCCGATTTCCAACGAGGAAGATTGTTTAAGCTATCGGAACCGAGAATAAGCGCAAAATCTTTTCTTGGGAATGATTCCCTTAGAGCTACTAAGGTATCAACTGTATATGAAGGCTTTGGCAAATCAAACTCGAAATTTGAAGCTTTAAAGCCTTCTATTCCTTCAATTGCAATATTCACCATATGTAGCCGCTCGTATTGATTCAACATTTGCTTTGGATCCTTGTGGGGGTTATGGGGACTAACCATAAACCAAACTTCTTCCAGATTCTCATTCCGAAGCATATATTCAGCCACAATCATATGCCCTACGTGAACGGGGTCAAAAGTACCAAAGAATAATCCAATCATACAGAACAGAATTTTTGAACAACCTCTACCAATTGTTTAAACGCTACATTCAATGTATCATTTACAATAACATAATCAAAATGTTTGCTCTTTAAGAGTTCATTCTCAGCTTTTTTAATCCGAATTAAGATGTCTTCCTCTGAATCAGTTGCTCTTAGCAATAACCGATTTGATAAGGTTTCTAGATCGGGAGGACAAATAAAAAACGAAACAGCATCATCCTTAAATATTTCTTTCAAACGAATACCTCCTTCAACATCAATATCAAATAAAATAATCCTTCCAGCGGCCAAATTATTTTCAACCTCTGATTTCAACGTACCATAAAAACGCCCAGGATACACCTCTTCATATTCGACAAACTCGCCATCTGATACTCTTTGGCGAAACTCATCTTCTGTTAAAAAATAATAGTCTTTACCGTGCTGTTCAACACCTCGTGGCGGTCGAGTGGTAGCGCTAACAGAAAACGCCATTTGCGGATAGCGCTCCATCAACATGCGCACTAAGGTTGTCTTTCCTGAACCACTTGGCGCTGAGAAAATCAATATCTGCTTATTTGATCCCACATTAAAGAATGTTGAGGTTAATTTCCTTTATCTGCTCCAAAACATCCTTCATCTCTACAACTATGCGCTGCATTTGGTCGTGCTGACTTTTTGAACCGAGCGTATTGATCTCTCTACCAATCTCTTGACTTATGAAATTCAATTTCCTGCCACTGCCCTGATTTTGAGACAACTCTTCACGAAAGTATGATAAATGCTGTCTGAGCCGCACCTTTTCCTCGTTGATATCTAGTTTTTCTAGATAATAAATGAGCTCTTGCTCTAAACGATCTTTATCGTAATCAACACTAAACTGTTCTAGCTTTTCAAATAATCGCTTGCGAAAACTATCGATACGTTCTTTTTCAAATGGATCAATTTGCGTCAATAAATCTTCAATCTTGCCAATGTTCCTGAGCAAATCTTCCTCCATTGCCTTTCCTTCACTACGTCTATGATTGATCAAATTATCTATAGCCTTATCAATAGTTTGAAAAAGTACGGCTAAGTCATTTTCGTCAATACCAATATTCTCAGCAGACTTGGTATCAACTACACGTAAGGCGGCTTGTAGCGCGTCACCACTCGCACCCGTTTGGGCCAAAATCTGTTTAAAAAATTCAATAGTTGCTATAAGCTCTTGCTTTGGTAAGCCGATAGCCTCACCCGGATTCAAGGCCTCGGCAGTAATTTGAATTTCAATTTTACCACGAGTTAACTTATTCTGCAGCTGCTTTCGTAAATCCATTTCATGGCTACGAAGCCACATTGGACCTCTTAAACTCAAGTCGAAACCCTTACTATTAAGAGTACGAATATCTACCGAAAAAGTATTCTTAAAGCCTTGAGCTTCCGCTCTCCCAAAGCCAGTCATTGAAAATAGCATACCTTATTATTTGGTCGGCAAAAGTACAAATAAAAAAGCCGCTCAATCACAGCGACTTTCGAGAATACGTTTACCGAAATGACGTGAATTATCTTATACCCTTTTGCCTTTCCTGTAGTAATACCAAGTAACAGCTACTACGGCCATCATCAGGTAGGGCATAAACATCAAGAAAAGAATACCTGTATTCAAACCCTTTGCTGCTGTATTACCCGAAGAAGATTCAGCTACAGCCTTACACATTGCGCACTGCGCAGACAGCGTCTCAGGCAACAAGGAAAAAACAATCAATAAAACAACAACCCAATATTTAGCCATAATACGGAATCATAAACCAATAAACCAACACTCCGGTAACCGCTACGTACATCCAAATAGGGAATGTCCATCTTACAATAGCCTTATGCTTTTCAACATCATTGATGAACCCCCGGTAGATTGCAAGCATCGCTAAAGGTAGAACAGGTACAGATAAGATAATGTGCGAAATAAGAATGAAGAAATACGTATATCTTAACAAACCTTCTCCACCGTAAGGTACGGGCTCATTGGAAAGTTTTGAGATAACGTAGCTCACTAAAAAAACTGCCGATAGAACAAAGGCTGCACTCATAACGAGTTTGTGCTGTCGAAGCATTTTAGACTTGATGAATAGTCCACCAAGTAAAAGCATTACAGCCGTAGAGCCATTGAGTACAGCGTGAAAAAACGGCAAGCCTTTCACCCACTCACCTTCGACATCAAGCCGAGCTTCCTCTGGAAGAATCATGAGAATAGCCACCGCTATAGGAACCACAATTGAAAGTACCGCTATAAGCGATAGTACCCTTTGCTCATTTTTTGATTTTGCAGCCATATTAACGACTTTGTTTGTTTTCTTTTTTGCGCTTTTCTTCTTGATACTCCTTACGTGCACGGTCTTTTTCCAATTCGGCCTTCAAGACTTTAATATCGTCAATCATGTCTTTGACCTCCACAAGCTCTAGTGAATTATAAACACCGAGAATATTTCCATGTTCATCAACCCTACTACGAATTCGACCTTCCCAGTCAATCAGCACCAACATCTCTGAGTGCAAAAAGCCTCCGGGTGCTAAATCATCTTCCATAGCACTTAGCAGGAAACTGTTTGCCAATACATGCGTGGCCTCTTTCTCTCCACGAACGAAATTCCAAACAGACGGATTACGAGGTTTAACTCCTAATTCTTTAGCATAAGCCTGTAAAGCTTCTAAAGTATCTTTCTCGGGATCGACGGTAAACGACAAAATACGGAAATCATCCAAATGCTTAAATCTATCGTAGATTTGGTCTTTAAGCTGAAAGTTCATAGGACCACACACACTAGGACAAGTAGTAAAGAAAAAGTTTACTACCGTAATCCGATCCTTGAAAAAAGCTTCCGTCACTTCTTCACCATCCTGATTGATATAGCCATCAAAGGCGGGTATCGTGTAGGGGAGCGTATCCCCTTCCTCAGTAATTTGAGGAGGACCGGCAAACTCAAGGGTGGTAAAGAATATCTCCTTTACGTTATAAACCCAAATATAGTATAGGAAAAAGGGCAATATCAGTATGCTTACTAATATTGCCCACTTACGGATTTGCATGATGCAATTATGATTTTAAGGTGACTACACCCATGTAGCCTGCTTCAACTAATACAATAAATGTAAGATATGGGATAAGTATTAAAGCCGGCAGAGCAATTGACCAAATTAGACTTTTACGCTCGTACTTCAAGTGCATGAAATACATAACGATATAGTATGCCTTCACTAAAGTCAAAATAATAAAAATATGATTCAACAGTAAAGTTCCTGCAAACTTTGTCATTAAAAAATCAGGCTTTACGATACCCAGTCCAACTTCAACAGCGGTTACGATAAGTAGTAACCAGAAAATATTCCAAATCCAGCGCGTGCCTTCAGGTTGTGCGTGATCTCCCATGATGATTAGTTATTAAGTAAAAAATAAGATTAAACGAGATAGAAGAAGGTAAATACGAATACCCAAACCAAGTCAACAAAGTGCCAGTACAAACCAACTTTTTCAACCATTTCGTAATGGCCACGACGTTGGTACACACCTTTGGTAACATTTAGGAAAATGATGAAATTCAATAATACCCCAGTGAAAACGTGGAAACCGTGGAAACCAGTTATGAAGAAGAAGAAGTTGGCAAACAAAGGATGGCCATACTCATTTTCAGTCATATTTGCACCGTGAACAACGTGGCTATTCTCAAGTAATTTAACCGATTCGCTGTAAGCGATAGTCTCACGCCCTTTACCAGGGAGTAAAAGCTGCAATTCATTATTACCTTTAAAGGCTTCTCTTACCTGATCAATTGTAAACTTTTCGTGATGGTCGTGATATACATCCGGGCCGTGAACAATTTCGTGTAGGCTCAAAACACGGCCTTCATTGTTGGCAACTTTTGCCATTCTACCGTCCTCAAAGCGAACAGCTCCGTGCTCACCTACAATAAAGTGATACCACTCCCAAGCCTGAGAACCCAAGAAGATAGCACCTCCTACAATGGTGGCCAATAGCCAGTAGGTAACACCTTTCTGGTTCATTTTATGCCCCTCATTTACCGCCATTACCATGGTAACGGAACTCATAATTAAGATGAAGGTCATTAAGGCTACATATAATAATGGGTATTCACCATGTAAACCCGGAAAATGGGTAAATACAGCATCCGGATCTGGCCATAAATCACCAAATTTAAAACGATAGGTTCCGTAACCAACCAAAAAAGCGCTGAAAGTTAACGCGTCGGAAACGAGAAAAAACCACATCATTAGTTTACCATAACTGGCTCCAAGTGGCTCATTACCACCTCCCCAAATTGATTTTTCTGTGTTTTCTGCAGTAGAATGCGATGCCATGAATCTCAAGTTTTAATTGAATTGCAATATTACCGAACAAAAATTAAAAACAAATACAATATTAACCACAACAGACCTAAAAAATGCCAATAGGTTGCTGCTAAGTCAAATCCGAGCTTTTCACCCGAATTATATTTTTCTAAAAGTGCCTTTACAAACGTAACTCCCAATGCGATAATCCCACCAACAACGTGAGCAACATGGAGCAAAGTTAAAGCATAAATCCATGACCCACTAACGTTACTTGAAGGTCCAGTGAAATAAATTCCTCTCTCAATCAAATCCTGCCAACTTGACCATTGAAAATAAACAAATACAAAGCTCAATATAAATGTACCAGCTACGAAAAGCTTAAATAAAGACTGGTTATCTTTATCAATGCTTTGTCGTGCAAGAACTAAAAGTGCACTTGATACTACTAAGGTAATTGTGCTGTATAGAAAAGCTTGAGGAAGGGCAAATTCCATCCAAAGCCCTTTTTCCTCCATGGATCCCTTGCTTACAAAATATCCCGACATGAGTCCCGCAAAAGCCATGAAAATACTTGCTTGAGCAATCCATAACAGGGGCTTCTTCGCTCTTTTCTGCTGCGCCTTCAATGTATTATCATCCGTCATTTACCCCGAAATAAAATGATCAACAACCCAGATAATTTGGGTGATGGTTAAATAAAAAATACTGTACAACATCAACTTTCTTGCGGCTGTATTATCTAATCGTTTGAACAAAACGAAAGCTCTAAAAATCAAAACGAATCCCAATACAGCAATAATAGAAGTTGCTATTCCGCTTACCTGAAAACTCCCTGCTAAACCTAAATACGGTAAAAGAATGAGTAACATCAATCCGGCTGAGTATAATAAAGCTTGGAAAGCACTACGTCTATCCGGATTACCCGAAGGCAACAAAACATAGCCGGCCTTCAAATAATCTTTATGCAATAACCAAGCAATAGCCCAGAAATGAGGAAACTGCCATAAAAACTGCCATGCGAAAAGGGTTCCCGGTTCTACTCCAAAGGAATTGGTAGCCGCTACCCAACCCAACATGATAGGGATAGCCCCCGGAAAAGCGCCTACAAAAACAGCAAAAGCCGTCTTCCCCTTTAAAGGTGTATAGACTAAAGCGTAAAGCACTACAGATGCAAGTCCGAAAATGAAAGTCAAAAAGTTTAATGATAATAAAAGAGCGGATCCTAATATCAACAAAACAAAAGCAACCACTAAGCCTTCTAAAATAGACATCCGGCCAGAGGCAACAGGTCGGTTGGCCGTACGATTCATTAAAGAATCTTGCTCCTTCTCTATCAATTGATTGAACGCATTAGCTGCACCCGTCACCAAAATTCCACCAAAAACCAATGCAATGATTTCCCAAGCTACAATATTAGAAGCACCTAATAAATAGCCTGTAAGCGAGGAAAAAACAACACTTGACGACAACCGAAGTTTCATCAACATAACGTAATCCTTCCAACGGGTCTTAGAAGTGCTAGTCAATACTGCTGTGGTTTGCTGTGAGTTCATCATTGTCATTTAAATGTCGGAAATTGAAAACTTGAACAATTCCGACTTCTAAAAAAATTGTTTGCAAAAGTAAGCACCCCGTCATTTTTGAGGAAATACTTATTTAGTTAAACCTGAAAAAAAATAGAAGGTTTGCGGTTGTTTCAATTTTTTGAATATTTAAACTCGGTATTTGTGCTCAGAACAACTATTTGCATTTTGAAAACCAATAACTTAAATTATTCACCGCATAAACACCAACGAATTATCACATGATTAATCTACTGCTTGCATGGCTTAACTATTTTTAGCTTACTTTTAGCGCCTTAAATTTAACCCTTGAAATTTGGGATTATGAACGATGAAAAAACACGCTTTTCGGACGACGAACTACAAGAGTTCAAGAAGCTTATACTAGGAAAAATTGAAAAAGCTGAGAGCGATCTTGCCGTTCTTCGCGATAGTTTTTCCAATGATAGAAACAACGGTACTGACGATACTTCACCTACTTTTAAGGCTTTTGATGAAGGGTCAGACACCATGAACAAAGAAGCTAACGCACAATTAGCCATTCGCCAGGAAAAGTTTATCCGTGACCTAAAAAATGCATTAATTCGCATTGAAAACAAAACCTACGGAATTTGTCGCGTTACCGGTAAACTTATCAGAAAAGAGCGATTGATGATGGTGCCGCACGCAACTTTGAGTATTGAGGCTAAATCAGGTAAAGCATAAATAGTGTCTGTCTAGAAAGTCCGATAGCTTCGTTATGCTCATCCGAAAATCAGGTCATCCCGACAAAGACTTGTCGGGGCTCCCTGATTTTCAGATTTCGCAAGCCTCGCTCTCGAACTTTCTAGAGCAGCCACTTTGACTTTATAGACAGACACTAAATAGTGTCTCTTACCATCGGAAAAAACGCATTGTCATTATTTATGACTAACAACTTTTGCTAAATGAAGCGCAACATCATCGTTATATTTATCGTATTACTGCTTGACCAAGCATCGAAAATTTGGATAAAAACAAATATGATGCTCGGTGAAGATATACCGGTGTTGTCATGGTTTATTATTCATTTCACCGAGAACCCCGGAATGGCTTTCGGCTGGCAATGGGGCGGTGATTTAGGAAAATATCTGCTTACTTCTTTTCGGGTAATTGCTGCTGTTTTATTGTTTATATGGTTACTTCGACTCAATAAGCAAAATACCGTAAATCAAGCACAGTTTGCCATCTCCCTAATTTTTGCCGGAGCGGTAGGTAACCTCATCGACTCTCTTTTTTACGGGATAATTTTCGATCACAGCTATCACCAAGTGGCGGGATTTTTCCCCGAAGGCGGAGGATACGGATCGTTTATGTTGGGAAAAGTTGTTGATATGCTCTATTTCCCCCTCATCTCCACCACTTGGCCAAACTGGGTGCCTTACTTTGGAGGTGAAAGCTTTGTCTTCTTTCGCCCCGTGTTTAACCTCGCCGACGCAGCTATAAGCGTGGGTGTAGGATTATTGATTATCTATCAGAAGCACGTTTTTAAAGATTGAGTTTTTCATTAGCCGGAAATTCGAGTTTTAGCGAAAGCAATAAACTTTTTTATTAACATCTTAGATTTTCCGGAATCCTCGATTATTCTTAATTTTATCGCGAAAAATAAATTGGTTTTTCATTTCAAAATCTAGTCAAAATTTTTTTTACTTATGACAAAAATCGCCATTAACGGATTTGGTCGCATCGGACGGCTAACCTTAAGATACCTCCTTCAGTTTGAAAACGTACAAGTCGTTGCCGTAAACGACCTTGCGCCCGTAGAAACCCTTGCTCATTTATTTACTTTCGATTCGGTACACGGCGTATTTTCGGGAAAAGTTGAAACCGAAGAGGGAGCAATGATTGTTAACGGAAATCGCATTCACGTATATGAAGAACGCTCACCAGAAAATTTACCCTGGGGAGATTTAGGTGTGGACATCGTATTAGAGTGTACCGGAATTTTCCGCACCAAAGAAAAAATGGCTTTGCACCAGAAAGCGGGCGCGAAAAAAGTATTACTCTCCGCTCCTGGCGATAAAGAAGTACCCATGTTTGTGATGGGAGTAAACTGCGACGGACTTACCTCCGATCTCGATTTAGTTTCCAATGCATCTTGCACCACCAACTGCTTGGCGCCAATGGTAAAAGTAATCGACGAGCATTTTGGTGTTGTTAAAGGTTACATGACTACCGTGCATGCATACACCGCCGACCAGCGCCTACTCGACGCCCCGCACAAAGATTTACGCCGGGCTCGTTCAGCAGCGGTTTCAATGGTGCCAACCACCACAGGAGCTGCCAAAGCAATGGGACGCATTCTCCCTCACCTCAATGGCAAACTCGATGGCATGGCCGTGAGAGTTCCTACGGCAAACGTTTCCTTCACCGACCTTACTGTGGAATTGGCTAAAGAAGTTACGGCCGAAGAAATTAACAAAGTTATGCAACAAGCCGCCGAAGGAAATATGAAAGGCATCATCCACTACGAAACACGTCCTGTAGTTTCGGTGGATCTTAACGGACACGAAGCCTCTTGCATATTCGATGCAGCACTCACCTCTGCTCACGGTAATTTGGTGAAAATCTGCGGATGGTACGACAATGAATATGGATACGCCGCTCGCTTAGGCGATATGGCTATTAAAATGGGAAAACTCTAGTATGCATTTTATTGCCGACAGTGGTGCAACAAAAACAGAAGGTGTGTTGATTTCCGAAAATGGAGATCAACACAACTTCACTTTTGAGGGTATACATCCTCTATTTGATACGCCTGAAGAAATTGAAGCAAAATTTACCAAACTATCCATCCCCCAGCTCAAACAAGTAAAAAGCATTGAGTTTTACGGAACCGGCTGCTCTAATCCACGCGAAAATGCAGTGGTTGAAGCCGGATTGAAGTTGGCTTTCCCCCAGGCGAATATCAATGTTGACCACGACCTTATGGCCGCAGCACTGTGCCACAACCTCTCCAATGAATACGTAAGCTGTATTTTAGGTACCGGTGCAAACGCCGGATTATTTTCCAAAACAAAGCTTTCACAAAAAACACCTTCTTTGGGCTATATACTTGGTGATGAAGGCTCCGGTGCAGATATTGGAAAAAAACTGCTCACCGATTTTCTCTACAATAAAATGAGTGAGACCGCACATAAAACCTTTCTCAATTTTTTGGGCAACGACAAGGCAGTAATTATTGCCAATTTATACCAAAACCCCAACCCCAATAGGCATTTGGCCACTTTACTAAAGCCGGCATTTAGCATAAAAGAAGACCCCTATATCGCGGAAATTCTGCATCAACGCTTTTCCTCCTTTGAAGCGCTACACCTTGCTCCATACGCAGAATCAACGCGGAATTTGGCATTCATTGGTGGAGTGGCTTATAATTTTTCCAACGAACTAAAAAACTGCCTGGAACCCAAAGGCTGGAAGCTGGTATCTGTACAGGAAAGACCCATGCCGGGCTTATTGGAAAGACACCTTGCAAAAGGGGTGGTGCAAGAATAGTTTGGCGCGAAGTTCAGGCGCTATTGAGTTCATACATACCTAACAATGTAAAAACTGTAATATGCGAAAATATATTCTATTCATCGGTATTGTACTAATCAGTAGCGCAACATCCTTTGCTCAATTCAAATTTTCCGGTTACGGAGAGGTGTATTATAATCACGATTTCTCCAATACCGACGGCTTACGTGATGCGTGGTTCTACAATTACAATCTCCATAATACTATTGCGCCAAACGTATTCATTCTCGAATCTAGCTACGCAAAACGGGGTGTGTATGCGCAGCTCGACTTGATGTTTGGCAGCTACGCCGGTGCAATTATGCAAAACGAACCCGATTGGGCTCAACACATTTATCAAGCCTATGTAGGTTGGGAGGTGAAAAAAAACTTCAATGTAGAAATGGGGATTTTCGAGAGCGGCATTGGTCTAGAAAGTGCAAAAGGCGCTGAAAACCCAACGCTCACCCGTAGCATATTTGCCGAAAACACTCCATATTTTCTCTCCGGAATTCGCGCCAGATGGAATGATCCTACCGACGTATTTATGGTGGAAATGGCGGTGGTAAACGGCTGGGAAACGGTGATTAGACACGCCCCCGAGTCTTCACCTGGAGTGATGGGAAGATTTCGACTGGGCTCAAATAAAGTTCAGCTGCATTACAACTTTCTTTATACCAACGACTTTGGAGGAATACCTACCCCAAGAGCCCAAATGCTCAATGGCTTCTATTTCAAACACACACTTAACAAGTGGCAGTGGTTCGTAGGAAGTGATTTCATTTCTATCGAAGGCGATGCCGTATATCTACCCTATTTGATTATGCGTAGAGAAATCAATGAGAAATGGGCTATTGCTGCGAGAGGCGAATACGTTAGAGATCTATCGAGCTACGAAGGCATTATCATGGCAGAGCAACCGCTGCGAACCTTCGGAATAGGTCGAAATCTCGATATTTGGGGGGCATCACTCAATGCGGATTACCGTCCAAGAGACAAGTTTATACTACGCGCCGAAGCAAGATGGTTAGGAGGCAATCACGACGAACTACTTCCCGCCTTTGGCCCTTCATCCCTTTTATGGGAATACAACAACGTAGGCTACGAAAACATCAGTCTTACGCTAGCCGCAATCGTTAGCTTTTAACGATTCAGTAGTTTGATAATATCGTTTCCATTGGCCAAAATAATAAGACCCAGTAAAAGGATAAAGCCTACAATCTGAGCATTTTCTAATACCTTAATCGAAGGTTTACGACCGGTAATCATTTCCCAAAGCACGAAAACAACGTGTCCTCCATCGAGCGCTGGAATAGGCAGAATATTAATAAACGCCAGCATGATACTCAAGAAGGCGGTAAACGACCAGAAGCGCTCCCAATCCCATACCGTACCGAATTGATTGGCAATCATAATAAAACCACCTACTTCTTTGTAAGCCCCGGTTTTAGGGTTAGCAATAAGCTTGAATTGACGCAGATAATCCGTGAATAAGGTTTTAGCTTTGACAAAAGATGCCGGTATAGCTTCCGCCACGGTGTATGTGCGTACTTCGGTTTCAAACTGATTAACCGGCGACTGCGGAAACACGCCCAACCTTCCAGATTCCGGAACATCCACTTCAAATACTTTACGTTCTCCATTACGGATTACATCCACCGTGATGGTTTCTCCAGCCAATGTTGGAATTACATCTAAGTACTGATCAAAAAACTCCAAAGGTTCACCATTCAACGCCACAAATTGGTCGCCCGGAAGAATACCCGCCATTTCCGCTGCGGAGCCTTCAACAAACTGACCTACGAAGTATTTGAAACGAAAACTCAAAAAGTTTCCACGCGAAGAGATGAATCGAGCTACATCATTTTCAGAGTATTCCAAATCAATTTCTTCCCCATCACGCAACACGCGAACCGTTCCGCGCTCGTTTAGTAGTATTTCAATAGGAATCTGATTAAAACGCTCGGGCAAACTTCCATTGACGCTCAAAATTTGATCGCCATTGCGCAATCCCATAGCGTGCGAATTGGAGTCCACGGTAATTCCGTAAGGTAAAGCGGTAGAAGGTAGATATTCTTCACCCCAATGCAGTAACATTCCAAAGAAAATTACCAAGGCAACGATGACATTCACAGTAACGCCACCAATCATGATGATGAGTCTTTGCCAAGCTGGTTTGCTGCGAAATTCCCAATCTTCAGGCTCTTTTTCGAGTTGATCGGTATCCATGGATTCGTCCACCATACCGGCAATTTTTACGTAACCTCCCAAAGGAAGCCAGCCAATACCGTATTCCGTATCGCCAATTTTCTTTTTGAAAAGAGAAAAATAGGGATCAAAAAAGAGATAGAATTTTTCAACCTTGGTCTTAAAAAACTTAGCGGGTAAGAAATGACCCAACTCATGCAGTACAATGAGTAGGGAAAGACTCAAAATAAACTGACTAACCTGTACAAGAATATCCATAAAAATATTTGGCAAAAAATAAACGCGCAAAGCTACTTACCATACATTCCTTGCGCAAAAAGGTTTAACGTATTCTAAAGAAAAGTCATCAATCCTGTTCCAAAGTATTCAAAGCTTGCTGCAAATCGGCGATAATATCGTCCGAATCTTCAATACCTACACTGAGGCGAATCATTGCGTCGGTGAGGTTGAGCGATTCTTTTACATCGTCGGGCACATCGGCGTGGGTCATGGAATAAGGATGCTGGGCCAAGCTCTCGTTACTACCTAAACTCACGGCGAGTTTAATCAACTTAAGATTATTGAGTACCTGAAAGGCCGACTTTTCACCTCCTTTCACATCAAATGAAATCATGGCGCCAGGATGACTACACTGGCGTTTGAATATTTCTACTTGATCCTCTCCTTGCGACTTTAATCCGGGGTAGTACACTCTAGTAACATCGGGATGATCGAGGAGCCAAGCGGCGATTTTTTGTGCATTCGACCCCTGTCTGTCCATACGGAGTTTAAGGGTTTCGACCGAACGAGTTAGCAGCCAGCTCGTGTGCGGTCCGGCCATATTCCCAATGAACGTACGCATGGTTTTCACGACAATCATCGACTGTTTATCGCCGCATACTACGCCGGCAATCAGGTCGGAATGCCCGTTTAAAAACTTCGTGGCGGAATAGCACACCAAATCGGCACCCAATTCCATGGGTTTTTGCCAAAGCGGCCCCATATAGGTATTATCAACCACCATTTTCACCTCCATGCCCTCTGCTTGAAGCTCGTCTTTAAACTTCGACCACGGAGCCATATCGATGAGTTCGTTGGTGGGATTTGCAGGAGTTTCGATATAAATCATGCGCACCTTATTAAGCACACCTTCGGTTTCCAACTGCTTTTTAATGTCGTTAGGCGTGTGTGAAGAATTAAAGCCAAAAATGCGAATGCCAAAATCGGTGAGTACGTGCTTAATGAAGTGGTGCGTTCCGCCGTAGGTAGGGTTGCTATACACCAACACATCGCCCGGACGCAAGAAACTAAGCATCACCGTGGATATACCGCTCATTCCACTTTCAAACACGGCGGCATCATCAGCACCTTCGTATAAAGCAAGGCGCTCTTCGAGAATTTGCAGGTTGGGATTATTGATTCGGCTATAGATGAGACCCATGGGTTCGTCGAGGGGACGCTCCATTTTGCCGTAGGCCATGGCAAAAAATCGTTTCCCTTCTTGGGCAGTTTTGAAAACAAAGGTGGAAGTTTGATAAATTGGGGTTTTAATGGCTCCTTCGCTCCACTCGGGATTGTAGCCATAGGTCATCATCAGAGATTCGGGCTTCATGTAAACTTGGTTTGGTAAATTAAAATCGTTTAAGCGTTTGATATACAGAGCCTGTACAATCAAAATCACAAAGTACTTGCGTCTATAAATCAGGCGTAAAGGTACGGTTTATTTTCCGGACTTCCTTGGGTTTATAGTTGTTTTTGAAGACCTTCGGAATGCGCCTTATGCTCTAAAAGAAAAGCATCATTGAGAGTGTTATTCGGGAGAATTGTGAATTAAAAAGACTCTCACCATACCTACTGAGTTGAACATCGGCGTGAGAATCTGCAAATGAACCTTGAATTTCCGGGTCATCACTTCTAAACAAAAGACGAGCTTCATAAGTAGTGTGAATATTCCAGCCGTAGGAGTATTCCAAGCCAAAGCCAACTTCTCTCAGGCGATACAGAATTCCTGCCGAAAAGCCCTGTGCAAAGTGCTCACTACCCAGATAAACGTTATAATTTCCCGGAACGGAAATGTCGGCCACATATATGTCTTCCACCACCTTTTTATACGGACGATGATAATCCAAAGAGGTTCCTAGAAACAACCAAAATTTATCCGATCCGCCCGTTTCTATGTACCAACGAATGTAAGCGCCTCCGTTTGACACCTCGCCGCGATATAATGATCCACGAAAACCCAATTCTAAGACATCCTTCATGCGAAAACCCAATCGCAATTCCGGACCTACCATCAAAATATCCTTTCCTTCACTACTAAAATCATAATTTCTACCTTGATTATCGAACATACGAAAATCAAAGTTATTCATCGATTGATGAACGAAGTTAATCCCCAAATCCATCGTTACTCCAAAGGGATTTCTGTTATACCTATCGCTGTTTTCGGTAATGACCCTGAAAGACGGCTCTTGTGCCAACATCGTTGAAGTGATAAAAAAAGCCGATACAATCAAAATCCACTTCCGCATTGATGATGGCAGACTAAAAAAATGCCGTGAAGGAGCAACCATAATATTCAGATGTGTATTATTTCTATATGCTTATTTGATGCTTCAAAAGTAATTACCAAACGCGAACATGTAAAAACTATTATTTTGACTTTATTTCTAACTGAACATAACGAAGCTATCGGACTTTTTAGACAAACACTATCTAATGTGTGTCCATAAATCCTAAGTGGCTGTCTAGAAAGTTCGAGAGCGAGGCATGCGAAAGTCTAAAATTTAGGAGTTTACATTAGTAAATGACTAAATTTTAGACTGAGCATAACGAAGCTATCGGACTTTCTAGACAGCCACTACTTAAATCACGGCGCGCGTGATCAACCGTTTACCCCACTTCGCATTCAACTTATCCATCACCTGATAAAGCTTAATGTGCGAGGTATCGTCAAACAGGCTTACTTGGTAGTGTCCGCGGATGAGCGAACTCAACGACACTCCCACAAGGCGAATGCGCATTCGGCGTTCGTAGAGGGCGGCAAACAGGGTTTTCACCTGCGGAATGAGGTGGTGATCGAGGGAGGTATAGGGAATGTTAATTTGCTTGGAATGCGTATCGAAATTGGAATAGCGGATTTTCACGCGCACGCACCCCGTAAGTTTGCCCTGCTGGCGTAATTTCCCCGCTACTTCGGTGGTCATATCGATGAGTTTTCGCCTGATAAACTCGATATCCATGGTATCTTCATCGAAGGTTTCTTCGGTAGAAATCTGCTTGCGTTCCACGTAGGGCTCTACCTTGCTGCGGTCTATGCCGTTGGCGCGTTCCCAGATGTTTTTTCCATTTTTTCCAAACACCTGCACGAGCATTTCCATAGGCATTTGTTGGAGGGTTTGAATGCGCTGCACACCGAGTTGGTTGAGCGTTTGGGTGGTTTTACTCCCAATCATCGGGATGCGCTGCACGGGAAGAGGTGCGAGAAAAGGCCGTTCGCTTCCGGGTTCAATTCGCAGCCGTCCGCAGGGCTTAGCCTCGCCGGTGGCCACTTTAGAAACGGTTTTATTTACCGACAAGCCCATTGATATAGGCAAGCCGCTTTCTTTGATGATGTAATCGCGCAGTTCGCCAGCCCACTTCGACGCTCCAATGAAGCGATCCATGCCAGTGATATCCAGATAAAACTCGTCGATAGAACTCTTTTCATACACGGGAGCTCGACTGGCGATTATCTCGGTAATCAAGCGGGAATATCTGCTGTAGCGATCCATGTCGCCGCGCAACACAATGGCTTCCGGACACCGCATGCGGGCCATTTTCATGGGCATAGCCGAGTGTACGCCAAAGCGCCGGGCCTCATAGCTACAGGCCGCAACCACTCCCCGATCACCCCCACCAATAATCACCGGCCGATTGCGCAGGGAAACATTTTCTAAACGCTCCACCGACACAAAAAAAGTGTCTAAATCGAGGTGTATCACCGATCCGTCCATAGTGCAGACAACATCTTAAGCGTGGGGAAGATTGGTTTTGGAAACACCGGTGCGTGCTTGCGAACGCACGACATACCATTTAACCTTACCTCCTCGCGATTCGATGGGGCTCAACTCGTGGGCGTATTTACCCGTAACAATGGTGCATCTTTGAATTTTTTGCATGATAATCAATTTTTTACAATCCTCGCCCCTCCCTTGCACACCTGCCTTAGAAAGCGCCCGGATTAGTTTGACAGTATTTTTGTCAGCTTGACGACTGCATTTTAATCATAAAAATTGATTTGGCAAAATTTTTTTTCGTCTATGCTTTAAGATTTCACTTTTTACAGTAATTTAGCCGCGTCTTAAAAATACACGATTATGTTGTCATACACTTTAGGTTGGTTTGCTTTCCTCATCATCTTCGGGATGGGTTTTTCCATGTTGATTTTCTTGTCACTGTTTATTGGATACTGGCTCACATTAGTAGGTCTTGAAAAAGTCAATCCAGCATTGGCACATAAAATCATTGGACACAAGGAAGAAGAAGAAGAAGCTTAATTTGCTTTCTTAAAAAAATACATTAGCCGGATGCTTTTTAGCTCCGGCTTTTTTTGTTGTGAAGTTGCGCTGACGCGGGCGAAGGGGGATGGATTTAGGACGAGGTTGGGGGATTTGGTGATATGGATGTTTCCACCAATCCCGAAGGGATTGCATGTTTCTAAACAAACACGTAGATTTATGCACGTGCGACCCTGTAGGGGTCGTATGTTTATATACGACCCCTACAGGGTCGCACGTGTATCGTTATCTTTGTCTATAAACGTGTGACCTCTTCGAGGTCGGAGTTTGTAGATCATGTGCCTTGTCCTAAACACCCCCCTCTGCCCACCATGCCTTAACCATCTCGACCTCAAATCCTCACCACCTCAGCCATACACCATCCCCTCCGCTCTCCGCTCTCTGCCCTTCGCCTTAACATCCAAATCATTAAACCCACACCACCTCAGCCCTAAGTCACCATCCCTCCGCCCTCCTCCTTAACAACCAACCCGCTAAATCCTCCAGCTTCAGTCCTAAAACCATCCTCTCCGCTCTCTGCCCTCCGCCATAACAACCAAATCATTAAATTCACTCCACCTCAGTTCTCAATCCATCCCTACCTCGTATTTTCGCATTCAAGAAATCAGATTGTAATCTGAAAATTTCCATAAATCAACATTTCAATCATTTCTCATACGTGCGTGAGTAAGACTTATGACGAAATAGCCAAAACACCCATTGAATACCTCAAAGGTGTGGGGCCGGATAAGGGCCGATTGCTGCGGGAAGAAATTTCCGTGGCCAACTTCGGCGATTTACTCCACTACTTCCCCTTCCGATACGTTGACCGTACGCGATTCTACTCCATTAGTGAAGTGCCTAATGCGCCGGGGGAAATTCAAATCATCGGTAAACTCATTGCCCTACAAGCCGTAGCAGGCAAAAACCGCCGCCGTCGTCTCGTGGGGCGATTTTCCGACGGCAAACAAAGCATCGAACTGGTGTGGTTCTCCTCGGTAGCGGCCTTGGAAAAACTCCTCCAACTCAACACCCCCTACCTCCTCTTTGGCAAACCCCAGCAATATCAAGGCACGTGGAGTTTTGTACACCCTGAATTGGAAGCCTACAGTCCGGAACGTCATGCGGAATTTGGCTCGTTTTACCCCGTATATTCCACCACCGAAAAACTCTCCGCCAAAGGTCTCAACGGTAGAGCCATTGGCAAACTTGTAAAGGCTCTCCTCCCACAGTTTAACGGATTAATCAGCGAAAACCTCCCCCCTTCCATCACCGAAAAATACCGCCTGATTCCTCGACAAGATGCCCTGTTCTCCCTGCATTTTCCCGCAGGAAAAGACGAGATGTCGCGGGCTAAACTCCGACTGGTATATGAAGAACTCTTTTTTGTTCAACTGGGTTTGGTTAGACAAAAACTGGTAAACAAAACCAAAATAAAGGGCAACATCATTGAAGAAGTGGGACCGATATTCAACCGCTTTTTCCACGAAGTTCTCCCTTTCGACCTTACCAATGCTCAGAAACGCGTGGTGCGCGAAATTCGTCGCGACATGGGTTCCGGCGCACAGATGAACCGCTTGCTTCAGGGCGATGTGGGCTCAGGAAAAACCATCGTTGCTCTGCTCTCTATGCTGCTGGTTTACGACAACGGTTTCCAAGCCTGCCTGATGGCGCCCACCGAGATTTTGGCCAAACAGCACTTTGCCGGTCTCTCCGAACTTCTCGCACCCCTTAACCTAGAAATCGCATTGCTTACCGGTTCTACACCCGCTGCGGAACGACGAAAGATGTTGGCAAAATTGAGCGAAGGGAGTCTGCCCTTTATCGTAGGAACGCACGCCCTCCTCGAAGATCGGGTGCAATTCAAAGCGCTCGGACTTGCCGTAATCGACGAGCAACACCGCTTCGGAGTGGCCCAGCGTTCGCGCCTCTGGACCAAGAACCCCATTCCGCCCCACATCCTGGTGATGACGGCTACCCCCATCCCACGAACGCTGGCTATGACGCTCTATGGCGACTTGGATTTGAGCGTGATCGACGAACTTCCGCCCGGTAGAAAACCCATCACCACCAAGCATTACACCGAAAGCAAGCGATTGGCTGTGTACGGTTTTATGAAAGATCAAATTGCCCTAGGCCGACAAGTGTATGTGGTTTTTCCATTAATTAAAGAGTCAGAAAAACAAGACTACCAAGACCTGATGTCGGGCTTCGAGAGTATTTGCAGATCCTTCCCCGAACCCCAATACAGCGTATCTGTGGTTCATGGACAGCTCCCAAACGACGAAAAAGACCGGGAAATGCAGGCTTTTGTGGAGGGCAAAACCCACATCATGGTAGCCACAACCGTAATTGAGGTGGGGGTAAATGTACCCAACGCCTCGGTGATGGTGATTGAAAGTGCCGAACGCTTCGGGCTTTCACAACTCCACCAGCTCCGCGGACGAGTGGGACGAGGCGCCGATCAGAGTTATTGCCTTCTCATGACCGGATTTAAGCTGAGTAAGGATGCCAAGTTGCGGTTGAAAACCATGGAAGAAACCAACGACGGCTTTAGAATTTCCGAAGTAGATTTGTCGCTTCGTGGCCCTGGCGATATGGCAGGAACACGACAGAGTGGAGAAGACCAACTCAAGGTGGCGAGTTTGGCCCGCGACGGAAAAATTCTCGAAGCCGCACGCACCGATGTGATTCAGCTTTTGGAAAAAGACCCGCAATTGGAAAGCGCGGAAAACACGCCTACCAGACAACATTATATCGCCAATTACGCCAAATCACAGAGTTGGAGTAGAATATCCTAACCCAAGTATAGCAGAAATAATGGTTTTTGAAATAGATAATAAGTTGATTGCTTCCGCCATATTGGAAGAGGCTTTTCACTGCGATTTAAAAAAATGTCACGGAGCGTGTTGTGTAGCTGGAGACGCCGGAGCTCCCTTAGAAGAGCACGAAACCAAGATTTTGGAAGACATTTATCCCATCATCAAAGACGGGCTTCGTCCGGAAGGCATCAAAGCCATAGAAAAGCAGGGCACGTGGATTCCGGATAAAGACGACGATTACGCCACGCCTTTGGTAGAGGGAAAGGAATGTGCCTACGTTATTTTTGACGGCCCAACGGCACTATGCGGCATAGAAAAAGCCTATCGCGAAGGCAAGATTGACTTCCCCAAACCCGTATCTTGTCACCTCTACCCCATCCGCATAAAAAACTACCGCAGCGGCTATAGTGCCATCAATTACGACCAGTGGGATATTTGTGCTCCCGCCTGCGAATTAGGCAAATCCATGAAATTACCCGTATATACATTCGCCAAAGACGCCCTAATCCGTAAATACGGAAGCGATTTTTATGGTCAGCTAGATGAATTGGCGAAAATGTGGAAATCCCAAAGAGATGAATCCAACGTAAAGGAATAAATTTCTTTTGCAAAAGCATAACGAAAAAAACAAACGCCCAGCATTACACCGGGCGCTTGTTTGGTATCGTACATAAAAAAACCCACCATCTAGGGTGGGCTCTTATATTTTAGTATTCGTCTTCATTCCAAAGAAAGTCCTCCTCGGAGGGATAGTCAGACCAAATTTCTTCTATCGATTCGTACACCTCACCTTCCTCATCCTCAATAGCTTGAAGATTCTCGATAACCTCTAAAGGAGCGCCGGTACGGATAGAGTAATCAATCAACTCATCTTTGGTGGCTGGCCACGGTGCGTCACTCAAATACGATGCTAGTTCAAGTGTCCAGTACATAATCAGTGGGGTTTTAAATTTTTTGCAAAAATAAACGAATTCTCGAATTATACAAGTGCTTTTTCCGCTTTTATAAAAACGGTTATTTCCTTGATATCCAATACTTTTCTTCAACATTCAAATGCATGGAAGTAGATCGAGCCAATGTGAAAAGGTAATCAGACATCCTATTTAAGATGCGAATAATCACAGCATCAACTTCTACTGACTGGGCGAGGCGAACCACCATTCTCTCGGCTCTTCTGCATATGGTTCTAGCAATATGTATTTTGGAAACCAAAGGATGTCCGCCTGGCAAAACAAAATTTCGCAACTGGGGTAAAGGTTTGGTCATCTCGTCTATGGCGTTTTCCAACTCGGCAATCAGTTCTTCACGAACGGGGTTGAGGTAAGACTTTCCCTTTTCATTTTCCGCAGCCAAATGACTTCCCAAGAGAAATACATCGCTTTGAATTTCGCGTAAAAACACCTGGTAAGATTCCACTGGGTGCTCATCGGCTAATAATCCCAGCCAGGAATTGAGTTCGTCGAGTGTTCCGTAGGCCTCAATGCGCAGGTCGTCTTTGGATACGCGATTGCCGCCTAAAAGTCCGGTTTGTCCGGCATCGCCTGTTTTGGTGTAAATATTCATGGTGTATAATTATTCGTGTTTAGTCAAAAGTTTAAAGCACAAAAGTAGTCTATGAACAACCTATCAATCGAGTCGGAAAACCACGCGTGTGGGCGAAATATCCCAACGACTTTGTTGATTCATTAGGTAATTCTGTCTAAAGCGCCTTTGTACGTAATAAAAAGCAAAATCGAAGGTGAAGAGGAAGGCGCCCTGCAAAAGCAATCCTTGTCCCCAGCCCTCCATTTGCGGATCATTTATATTACTTCCCCGATGCATCAAAGCGAGTCCAGCGCCCATATATCCAATATCTATAAAGCCATTAATCAGCAATGCCCGGCTGGTATTTCGATTCAAAGCAATGGCGGCGTCTAAGTCTGTTTGCTTCGGCGTACGGAAATGACTAAATAATAGACTGCCTCCCGCTATCCCGAGATTAACCACATTCCAGCCCACATTTGCCTGATGAAAATAGTAGGCAACCTCATTGCTCTCCCGAGTCATTTGCATCATGGGGATACCCCAGGCAAAATTCCCAACAGCCCATCCTCCCAACACGTACATTCCGCGGTTATTGAGCTTTGTTTGCCTATCAAAAAGCTCATCTTCAGCCACCTGACCAAATGCGAGGCCGGAGAAAATAAAGATAAGAATAACACTAAGCGATGATTTCATTCTTGTGAACTGATTTACAAAACTAATTTGGTTAACACACAAAAATAATTGTGCTAGTCCAAGCAATTTGAGTTTTATCGAATAATACCACATATAGTTTGATAAACCCAAACTATGGCTTGATGTTCGGGCGCACAAAAAAAGCACCCCGGTTATTGAGGTGCTTTTTTTCCTATCGAATAATTTTTTCGTAGAGCTTGTCTATAACGCCGCTAATGAACTTTATGGACAGACTATACTTAGAGCTCGTACATAAAGTTCAAGTGGCTAGGCTAGAAAGTCTGACTTTAATGGACAGGCACTACCTAGAGACTGTTCTTAAAGTCAAGAGTCTGATTCATAAAGTTCAGTAGCAAGGCGCACGCAGGATTGAAAAACAAGGAGTTGACTAAAGTCAATGACTGTTTTCAATCCTGCGTGCAACGCCGCTAATGAGCTTTATGGACAGACTCTACTTAAGGTGGGCGAAGCGCAAATCAAAACGATCCAACTCCATAACCTTAACCCACGCTCTAGCAAAGTCTTCAACAAACTTAGCTTTAGCATCATCACTGGCGTACACTTCCGCGATGGCACGAAGTTCGGAGTTTGATCCGAAAATCAAGTCGGCGCGCGTTGCTGTCCATCTCACCTGACCCGTTTTTCTATCTTTTCCGTGAAAGAGTTCTTCATCACTGTCGATGGGGCTCCACTTTACGCCCATATCGAGCAATTGCGTGAAGAAGTCGTTGGTGAGTTTACTCTTATCCGTACCAAACGTGCCATGACTAGAGCCGTCGAAATTGGCAGCTAAAGATCTCATCCCGCCGACTAAAACGGTCATTTCGGGAACGGTGAGGGTCAATTGCTGCGCTTTATCAACCAATAATTCCTCGGTAGAAAAGGCGTACTTCGTTTTGAGGTAGTTTCTAAACCCGTCGGCCTGGGGCTCGAGTAGTCCGATAGATTCAACGTCAGTTTGCTCTTGAGTAGCATCGGTTCTCCCGGGATTGAAGGGAAGGCTTACGGGCACTCCGGCGTTGCGAGCTGCCATTTCTACACCAACGTTGCCCGCTAGGACAATCATATCCGCCATGGAGATTTTGCGTTTTTTCGAACGCTGATTAAAATCTTGCTGAATTTGCTCAAGGCGGGTAAGCACTTTATTGAGCTGAGAGGGGTTGTTCACCTCCCAACTGCGCTGTGGCTCCAACATGATGCGGGCACCGTTGGCACCACCTCTTCGATCAGACTCTCTGTAGGTCGATGCAGAAGCCCAAGCGGTAGAAACCAGCTCTTGGATACTCAAGCCCGAACGCTCAATTTCGGTTTTCAATCTGTCTATATCCTTTTTGTTCACCAATGCAAAATCGGCAGATGGGATAGGGTCTTGCCAGATAAAATCAACCTGGGGAGCTTCTGGCCCTAAGTAAGTGCTTCTTGGCCCCATATCACGGTGCGTAAGCTTAAACCAAGCTTTGGCAAATGCTTCATTAAATGCATCGGGATCTTCTAAAAAGCGACGAGAAATTTTCTCATATACCGGATCAAAACGCAAAGAGAGATCCGTGGTAAGCATGTAAGGCTTGTGTTTTTTATCGGCATCAAAAGCGTCGGGAATAATAGCTTCGGCATCTTTAGCAATCCACTGATGAGCACCTGCCGGACTCTTATCCAATTCCCATTCGTATTTAAACAAGAAGGTAAGATAATCGTGGCTCCATTGCGCCGGGGTTGAAGTCCAAGTAACTTCAAGACCAGAAGTAAAGGCATCAGGGCCAGCACCGGATTTATTAGAATTTGTCCATCCAAAACCCTGCTCTTCGATAGCTGCTGCTTCCGGTTCGGGTCCTATATGATCTACACTTCCCATTCCGTGGGTTTTTCCCAAGGTGTGGCCACCAGCAATAAGGGCAACGGTTTCTTCATCGTTCATACCCATTCTGCCAAAGGTTTCACGAATATCGTGTGCCGCAGCTACAGGATCAGGATTTCCTCCGGGACCTTCAGGATTGACGTAAATTAATCCCATTTGCACGGCAGCCAAAGGACGCTCAAGTTCTCTGTAGCCTGAATAGCGTTTATCATCATCCAAGAAACGATTCTCAGAACCCCAGTACACATCAATTTCTGGCTCCCATACGTCTTCACGACCACCAGCAAAACCGATGGTTTCAAAGCCCATGGATTCGAAGGCTACATTACCGGCAAGGATCATAAGGTCGGCCCAAGAGATTTGCTTTCCGTACTTCTGCTTAATTGGCCAAAGTAAGCGTCGAGCTTTATCGAGGTTTGCATTGTCGGGCCAAGAATTGATAGGCGCAAAACGCTGCTGACCCGCACGTGACCCCCCGCGTCCGTCGCCTGTGCGATACGTACCTGCGCTATGCCAGGCCATTCGAATAAACAAGCCACCATAGTGACCAAAATCTGCCGGCCACCATTCTTGCGATTGGGTCATTAATTCGGTAAGGTCTTTTTTAAGAGCTTCATAGTCTAGTTTACTAAACTCGGAAGCGTAATCAAAATCGGGATTCATCGGGTCAGATAAAGCCGAGTTTTGACGAAGCACACTAAGATTTAATTGATTGGGCCACCAGTCACGATTGCTTGTTGGACTAACAACTCTATCGCCTCCGGGCTTAGAATCATTTGAAGATGCGTGTGAACTTGGCATATCACCTTTCATACCCGTAACCGGACATACTGCCGGCCCCTGAGCACTTTCTTGCGCCATAAGTCCTGCTCCAAAGAGAAGGCCGGCGAATAAGAATAACTTTTTCATTGTTCTACATTTAAGGTTAGTAAATATCTATTTTCTGCAAATGCAAAATGTGTTGATTTTGCTTTTTGAACGATGCAAAAGTAGAATTACCTGCCTATTGTATAGAAACAATTTATAGAAAGCCTATCCCGAAATAGATAAATACTATCAAAGAAAATAATGCAATAACACTTAAGCGCTTGATGATGCTCTATTTTTTCACTCGTTTGATACTACAGCCTATTTCTCTGCTCGTAGAAGGTTCAATAGCTTTTCCCTCTGCGAGATTGCGAATGGCATCCTTAAGCCAATGATTTTGAGGCTCACTGTTCTTACCACTCTCGTATCTATCATCAATGGCGCCTTTATACACTAACTTTCCATTGCCATCAAAAAGGAATACATGCGGGGTAGTTCGAGCGCCAAATGCGTCAGCAATTCTGTGCTTTGGGTCAACCAAGTAGGGCATGTTATAGCGTTGATCTCGAGCTTTTTCCGCCATAGACTCGGGGGTGTCTTGACTTCCTCTGAAAGCCTCATTAGAGTTGATTAGCACCGTCCCAACATCAGAGATTTTTCCAAGCCTACTTAATTCAGAGTAGGTATGTTCCCAAGCAATTACGTACGGGCAAGTATTGGAAGAGAAAATCACCAAAAGCCCATTGCCTTTCATCAAGCTATTGAGATTGAATTTTTTGCCCGAGACAGCATCCGTAACTTTCACATCTGCCATGGGCATGGAGTCACCAATTTTTAGCTCTTTTAATCCTTCCGTGGAGAAAAACAATGTGCTAAAAAAAATCAGAATAATGGAAGATAATTTCATGGCGATAAATTTAATAGGTTAGACAACAAAGAGGAGTTAACAATGATGTGGTAAGGTTTATCAAGGCCAAGAGGCTGGGCTGCGAGGTTTGCGCTAGCGTCTTTAATATCTCTCAGACTTTCAATGTTTGTCTATAAAGTCTAACGACGGCGTTATGCTCATCCGAAAATCAGGTCATCCCGACAAAGACTTATCGGGATGACTTTATTTTTAAACTGAGCATAACGAAGCTCTCGGACTTTATAGACAGCCTCTATTTAGTAGAAGTGTAGCGACTGCCAACCTCAGCCCAATTAATCACATTAAAAAAGGCTTCAATGTAATCTGGACGGCGGTTTTGATAGTTAAGGTAGTATGCGTGCTCCCAAACATCAAGTCCGAGGATAGGCGTTCCACAATTGGTGGTAACATCCATCAAGGGGTTATCTTGATTAGGCGTGCTGCACACACATAATTTTCCGTTGTCGCTGCAAAGCCATGCCCAGCCGCTACCAAATTGGGTTGCTGCTGCGTTGGCAAAAGCAGTTTTGAACGCATCAAAGCTACCGAAATCTCGGTTGATAGCTTCTGCAAGCTCACCATCAGGATTACCACCGCCATTGGGCGACATAACGCTCCAAAACAACGTGTGGTTGAAATGACCACCGCCGTTGTTGCGAACACCTGCTCCGTGTTTGCTTACGTTGCTAAGAATATCTTCAATAGATTTACCTTCAAGCTCAGTGCCTTTGATGGCGTCATTCAATTTTGCTACATAGCCAGCATGGTGCTTTCCGTGATGAATCTCCATAGTACGGGCATCGATATGCGGCTCTAATGCGTCATGAGCATAAGGTAGATTGGGAAGTTCAAAAGACATAATAAATGATTTTACGTGTTATTAATAAGTTCCAAAAATACATGACAAATGAGACGGGGCAAAAGTTTTTTTGTTGAGAAAATATTAAAGGATTTTATCCAACTCAATTTTCCTCATAATAATACGAATAATCTATTCCCTTCATATACATCTCTCTGCTGTGGATTTCTGTAGTTAAGGCGTGATTAATCAATTTCAAAAGTTCCCCACTATCTACTGTGCTTATTATCATCGCATTCATGTAATCCTCTTTACTTATTTTGCTCCAGTCAACACAGGATTTCAAATGTTTTTTCAGCATTAAATCTAACCATATTCGAGTACTTCTGCCATTGCCCTCCATAAAAGGATGCGCTCTATTCATTGCAGCGTATTTATCTACTATTTCCCCTAAGGTATCCTCAGGCATTTTATCTATTTCGTTTAATTGAGTAGCTAAATAATGAGCTGGCGTGAACCTGTAACCACCTTTAGAGATACTTTTATTTCTAATTTGACCTGCAAAATCGTACAAACCGCCAAATAAATAAGCATGAATCTGTTGCAGTCCTTTGATAGTACCTACTTCAACACCATCAATAAAACTTGATTCAAAAAGGGCATAAGCCTTTTGCTTACTTTTCCCATCAATGCTTTCATCACTAAAGGTAAACCACTCCAAAAAACGATTAGCATTTTTACTCGGAAACTCCTTGCCGAGGGAGATGATACCATTATAATCGAGCATATCAGTTAAATAACGCTTACCGTCGCTAGCCGTCAACTTCAGTTGGTTAGTGACACTAACCAACTGATTATTTTCGGATTTTAGCTTGTTTTTCAGATACTTCCAATAATTTCGATTTTTGGCATAATCACTTTCAGCTCGTAAAACTCCCACTATATCCAAAACAGAAAACCACCATTTAGAATTTTCCTCATCCCAAACAGCGCGAACCTCCCTATCGTCAAAAAAACGTATGGAAACTTTGGATTTAGTACGCATATATCTTTTTCAATGTTTTTGGAGTGCGGCCGATTCGCTTACCCCATAGCCGCAATCCCCGGAAGCACTTTACCTTCAAGATATTCCAGCATAGCTCCGCCACCAGTAGAAACGTAGCTCACTCTATCGGCTAAGTCAAACTGCTTAACCGCAGCCACGGAGTCGCCACCACCAACCAAACTAAACGCACCTTTCTCCGTAGATTCGGCTATAGCTTCACCAATTTCTCGGGTGCCATTGGCAAAGTTGCTCATTTCAAATACGCCCATCGGACCATTCCAAAGAATAGTGCGCGAAAAGCTCAGAACATTATGGAAATGTTGAACGGACTTGGGGCCGATATCCAGACCCATAAAACCTTGTGGAACATCCATGATGGAACTTACATTGGTTTGCGCGTCGTTGGAAAAAGCATCCGCATTTACTGAATCAATAGGCAAATGGATTTCCACTCCTTTTGATTTGGCTTCTTTCAAAATTTCGTTGGCTAAATCGAGGTAATCCTCTTCCACCAATGAATTACCAATATTTCCGCCCTTAGCCTTAGCGAAGGTGTAAGCCATTCCGCCACCAATAATAATGTGATCGACCTGCGGCAAAAGATTTTTCAAAATGGTGATTTTCGAACTCACCTTCGCGCCACCAACAATGGCTACGGTGGGTTTCTCGCTATTGTGCAAGACTTTATTCACACTCTCAATTTCCGAGCGCATACATTCACCGAAGGCCTTTTGATCAAAAAATTCCGCAATCACCGCCGTAGATGCGTGCGCACGGTGAGCTGTACCAAAGGCATCATTTACATAAATATCGCCCAACTTTGCCAACTTTGACGCAAAATCACGATCGCCTTTTTCTTCTTCGGCATAAAAACGGAGGTTTTCCAGCAAGAGAATATCCCCGGGCTGGAGTTCAGCAACCGCATTTTCGGCCACCTCTCCTACGCAGTCGGAAGCAAATTTCACCTCACGACCTATTACATCAGCCAAACCAGAAGCCACAGGAGCCAAACTCATTTCCGGATTTTTCTCTCCCTTCGGACGGCCACGGTGCGACATCAAAATCACTTTAGCATTGGCTTCCAATAAAATTTGCAGCGTGGGCAATACCGCCTCGATACGCGAATAATCGCTGATTTTACCTTCCTTATCAAACGGAACATTAAAGTCAACACGAACCAAAACACGCTGATTTTCTAATTGTAAATTTTCTAAATATGGCATTGTACTGAATGGGTTTAGGGTGAACAAAAATGGATTTTCAATTCAAGATTGATGGATGTTTTGAGTGGGCAAATTTAAGGAAGTAAACGGGTTAAAAACCTATGTAGAGATTAAATTCACCAACTGATCGAAGCTTTTATTTGGGATGCAATCTTTAATGTTTCAAAAGTTGATTGATTAAAACTTACCATCCCCCCCCAAAAAAAAACATTGGTACACTTTTAGCAAAAGCATTGATGAGTGATTACTGATCCTTGCAGTATATTAGCCTCCTTAAAATAGTGTCTGTTTAGAAAGTCCAAATTATCCCGCAGTGAAGTTGAGGAATCTCTAATCAAAATGCGGGGTTGTATTGTTTATTGAAAATGAGTTATGGCTAAAAGCTTTGGTACTTCCCAGGCATTTTTTTAGCCCCGAAAATAATTTATCTCTTGAAAATGAAGATTTTTTCTTTGATTAAGTATCCCGTACTTACGTTGGGATTGGCCTCTTTGGTTTACGCCTTACCCAACAACCTTCTGAAAACCGACCCTCCTACTGCAAAAGAACTTCAGCAGGAAACCATCATTAGCGAAATTGTTTACAATACTCTGGTGACCTCACATTTCTCTCCGCCAGAAATTGATGAGGCCTTTGCCGATCGGGTTTTCGACGAGTTTTTTGATAATGTCGATTACACCAAACGCATATTTCTTGCTACGGATATAGAGAAACTTTCGAGTTACAAAAAAGACATGCTCAACCGCATCAAGAGTTCAGATTTAAGCTTGTTTAATGACGCCTACATGGTACTCATGCAACGCTTGGATGAGCTGCCCGACTTATACGAAGCCATTTTAGCGGAGCCTTTCTCCTTTGATGTGAAACACGATTTTGAAACCGACGACGATAAGCGTGGTTGGGCGGCAAATGAAGAGGAAAGACAAAAGCTGTGGGAGGATTATCTGAAATACAAAGTTTTATCGAGACTTTACGAATCCGACCGTCGTCAAAAAGCACGGCTGGAGGAAGAAGGTGGCGATACCATTACGGTGAAGTCGTTTGCTCAATTGGAGGAAGAAGCCCGAAAAAAAGAACTCGATTTTCAAAAAGAATGGATGGAGAACTATCGCGAACTAAACAGACTTGATTGGTTTGCCATTTACCTAAATAGTGTAGCAAATTTATTTGACCCACACACGGAATATTACCCTCCTCAGCAGCGCGAAGATTTTGAAGTGGAAATGTCGGGGCAGTTTGAAGGCATTGGTGCCCAACTCATGACAAAAGGTGATTACGTGGTAATCGATAAAGTGGTTACCGGTAGTGCTTCATGGCGTCAGGGAGATTTGGAGGTAGGTGATAAATTACTTATGGTTGCCGAGCAAGATGGAGAGCCTGTAGATGTAGTAGGTATGAGCATCCGCAAAGTTGTAAAACTCATTCGCGGCAAAAAAGGCACTACGGTGGTATTAACCGTTTTAAAAATGGATGGCAGCCGCAAGGACATTCCGATTGTTCGCGACGTAGTTGAAATTGAAGCCACGTTTGCCCGTGGTTCTGTAGTAGAAAAAGACGGAAAGAAGATTGGCTATATCCGTTTACCGAAGTTTTACGTAGATTTTAATCGAAATAATGAAATTTCCCGCAATTGTGCCGATGATGTAAAAATTGAGCTGGAGCGCTTAAAGGCAGAAGGCGTGGAAGGCATCATTCTCGATTTGCGCAACAATGGCGGTGGAACATTGGAAGGCGTGGTAGATATTGCCGGATTCTTTATAGAATCAGGACCCATTGTGCAGGTTCAATCGAGTGGATTTGCACCTCGCGTGTTGAAAGACCGCGATAAGAATATTGTTTACGACGGGCCGCTTCTGGTTATGACCAATACCTTTAGTGCTTCGGCTTCGGAAATTTTTGCCGCGGCCATCCAAGATTATCAGAGAGGTATAATAATGGGAAGTCGATCTACCTTTGGAAAAGGTACGGTGCAAAACATGGCCGACTTAGACCGGATGGTTGGTTTCCGCTACAACGATTTCAAGCCATTAGGAGCACTCAAGCTCACCATTCAGAAATTTTACCGCATCAACGGAGGCACTCCACAGTTGAAGGGCGTTATTCCCGACATCATTATTCCCGATCAGTTTCACCATACTGAAATTGGAGAAAAAGAGCGCCCCAACGCAATGGAATACTCTGAAATAGCTCCGGCAAATTATAGTTTATGGAAGCGCAATGCCAAGAAGTTTGATAAGCTTATTGCTGAAAGTCAGGCAAGAATTGATCAAGACCCTGCCCATCAGCGGATTGATAGTTATGCTCGTTGGTTGGCAGATCAGCGAGAAGAAACATTGGTTTCCCTTCATTTTGAAACCTATGCAGCCAAGCAAAATGAGTATCGTGAAAAAGCTGAGAGCTTCCGTGATATTTTCAAACTTAGTGAGGGCTTGAGCGTACATATTCCCAAAGCCCGTTTGGAAGGAATGGAAGAGCAGGATATCAATGACTGGGAAAAGTGGAATAAGAATGTTGGGGAGGATTTGCAGATTGCTGAAGCCGTAAGAGTTTTGCTGTCGCAATAATATATATGTCGTTTTTACGAAATCATCTTTCGGGCGTATTTGCTCTACTTGTTTTAGGATTGATGGCCTTGGGAGCCGTGTTTGCGTACTTTTTAGCTCCAGATCCAACACCCTATGCCAATCAAATGAATCCGGCATTGGCCACACTTACTCCCGGAACAAAGGTGCAGTTTGTGCATTTGCATAAAGAATTCCCTCCGGAAAAAGCGGGATTTTTCCAGCGCTTATTCTATGGAGCAGCATCAAAAACCGAAATGATTGCCGCTAGTAAGATTGAACGTGTGGAGAATGCATGGCTTGTTACCGATCTTGCTTCTGGCGTAGAAAAGCAATTTTCCTATAAACAAGTAGCTTTTACCAAAGACCAAACTTTTTATTTGGGAAGTGATCGCTACGGGAGGGATTTACTAAGCAGATTACTCATTGCCACCCGGGTTTCGTTTATCATTGGCATCATTGCCGTTTCCATAAGTTTACTCATTGGCGTACCCATGGGATTGATGGCGGGTTATTTTGGAGGCTGGGTAGATAAAATGGTGATGTGGCTGGTGAATGTTTTATGGACGGTTCCATCGCTTCTTTTGGTAATTGCATTGACACTAGCCTTAGGTAAGGGTTTGTTTCAAGTATTTTTAGCCATCGGTCTCAGCATGTGGGTTGAAGTTGCTCGCGTGGTACGGGGGCAGGTAAAGAGTTTGCGCACACGTCCGTATGTTGAAGTAGCTCAAATGATGGGCTTTTCTCATATACGCGTGATGTTTAAGCACATTTTACCCGGAGTTTGGCATCCGGTGATTGTGTTGGCGGCGGCTAATTTTGCCACGGCCATTTTGCTCGAAAGCGGTCTCAGTATTTTAGGTTATGGCGCACAACCGCCCACGCCTACTTGGGGAGGAATGGTAAAAGACCATTGGCCATTTTTGCTAATGGGTAAAGCATACTTAGTTTTGTGGCCGGGAATGTGCATTGTACTTTTGGTCTTGGCTTGCATGTTACTGGGCAACACCCTCCGCGACCAAACCGATCCCCGTAGAGACAACTAACGCGCACAAAATTATCTATTCAATCAAATGATTTATTTAACTATGAATAATCTTCGTATCAAGTTTACCGCTATACTATCCATAATTTGCTTTTTTGGATATTCTCAAGATGACAATCGTGGTGATTGCTATGAAGTGGATCCACAATCACTCGAAAAGCTTGTGGAAGACTTGCGCTACATAGCCTCTGGAGATATGGGCGGACGTTTAGCTGGCTCGGCTGAAGAAGAAATGGTCATCAATTACGTTGTGGAGCGTTTTTCTGAATTGGGATTGCAGCCCTATGGCGACCACTATGAATGGGCCATAAATGCTCCAGGATACTTTCCTGTTGAAGTTTCAGAGGAGACGCATTTACGTTGGAAGAAATTCAACCCAAAGTTGGGAAAAGCCTTCTTTCCTACTTCAATGAGCAGTAATGACGAGTTAAAAATGCGTACCCGATTTGTTCGTTACGGAATGGAGATCCCCGAAGCTGAGTACAGTAATTTCACCGGTAGAAAAAAACGTCTAAAAAAGCGTATTGCGGTGATTGACATAGGAAGATATGAAGACAAAAAATCTGAGCAAGTGCTTACTCAATCTGTAAAGGAGAGAGTTGAAGCGGCTATTCGTTATGGAGCCAAAGGCGTGATTTTAATCAATCCTAGCATGACTGGAGTTGAACCCGCAAAGGAATATGAAGTCATTGAAGGACTAGGCGTACCCGTGGTGGTTGTACGTAACCCGCTCATGATTAAGCGCTTGAAAAAATGGTGGGGAAGAACGGTAGAATTGAAAGTTGAGCAATCCGAACGTCCAACAACCTTCAGAAATATTTCGGCCTATTTAGATAACGGTGCGGCAATGACGGTATTGATTACCGCAAATATGGATCATATTGGGAAAGGCAACCGATTTTCACGGGCACCGGGCAGCAATAAAGTGCACCCTGGCGCTGATAACAATGCGAGTGGAGTTGTAGCATTATTAGAACTCGCTCAACAACTTGTCAATAATCGAGGTTCCTCATCATTTAATTATTTGTTTGTAATTACCACAGGAAGTGCTGATCAGTACGGAGCAAGGCATCTTGTAAATTGGTTGCCATCCAACTTTGAAGGCATGATCGCATTTGCATTACATTATAATATGGTTGGAAGGTTATCAGATACACGAGAATTACAAATTCAAGGTATTGGCTCATTCGACGGAAACTTTATGCCCACATTTGCAAAAAAATTATCTTGTTATGATATTACAGTGGTGCAGCGCGGACTAGCTCCTGGGGATGGCGACCACCGCGTTTTTCTTGACAACCAGATTCCTACGATAAAAATCACTTCTGGAATGCACGATGATTATAATTTGCCCAATGATGAAATTGGAAGGGTGAATATTGAAGGAATAGCTCAAATAGTATCATTAACTCGAACCTACTTAGATAAATTTGAGCCCGATTACAAAACCCTTTTTAACGAGGGATTTTTACAACGTAGCTCCTCTTCAGCTGAACCCAAACGAGTAGATTGGGGCTTTGAAGCGGAATGGGAACATCGTATGCCAGGCATCAAAATCAAAAAGTTGAAGGAAGGTAGCGTAGCAGAACGTGCTGGCTTGCAAAATGGCGATGTTATTACACAAATTGGTCAATACCCCATTGAAGACATTTACCACTTTATGGATTACTTGCAAATTTTGCAACCAAAAGAAAGTCGCTTTATTCGCTACACCAGAAATGGCCAAGCAGGGGCTGCGGTGATAGAATTTTAAGTTGAAAACTTAAATCTTTTTCATGTACATTTGTGTACTTGAAAACCAAACACAAAATAATATGCGTTCATTACTTTTAATTGCTGCCCTATCTCTTTCTTTTGGTGTGATGGCTAACGACCCGCCGAAGAAAAAGAAAAAAAACAATACGGAACAAACTACAGGTGGATGCTGCTCCAAAAAGGCTGAAGAGGGTTCTACTTGTGGTTCTTCTACTTCTTCTACAGAAGGTAAGGCGGCTAATTCTAGTGCGGCGGCTCCTGCAAGATCATGCTGCGCCCCTAAATAGAGTCTGTCCATAAAGTCCATTAGCGGCGTTGCACTTGGATTGAAAACAGTCATTGACTTTAGTCAACTCCTTGTTTTTCAATTCCGCGTGCGCCTTGCTACTGAACTTTATGAATCAGACTCTTGCCTTTATTGACAGAAATTAAATAGTGGCTATTAATAAAGTCCGATAACTTCTTTATGCAAAGTTCTGCCTCAAAAATTTCGGTGGTAGGAGGAGGTAGTATGGCTACTGCCCTCGTAAAAATTTTCACCGAAAATAAAAATCAGGTTTCTTGGTGGATGCGCGACGCAGAAGCAGTCAAGCATATTCAACAATATCACAATAATCCGCGCTATTTAAGTTCGGTAGATTTCGATTTAGATTGCCTACATGTATCAACCGATATCAATGAAATAGTCGAAGCCTCGGATATCGTTGTTCTCGTAGTACCGTCGGCATTTTTAAAGGATTCATTGGCCAACCTAAGCATTCCCCTCAAAGACAAAATCGTATTCAGCTCAATCAAAGGAATTGTTCCGGGCGACAATATGATTGTGGGGGAATACCTCTACCAGCGTCATGGTGTTCCTTACGAACAAATTGGCGTAATTGCCGGTCCTTGTCATGCGGAAGAAGTTGCCCTAGAACGCCTTTCGTTTCTCACCTTAGCTTGTGCCGATATGGGGAATGCCCGTTTGCTTCAAAGCTACATGAAAGCCGACTACATCATCACCCGTTTGAGCGACGATATTTACGGAACCGAATACGCTGCGGTACTAAAGAATATTTACGCTTTGGCTTCCGGTATTTTCCATGGCTTAGGTTATGGAGACAATTTTCAGGCGGTGTTGGTATCCAATTCCGTTCGTGAAATGAAGCGATTTATTCGCGCCGTACACCCTATCAAACGAGATATTAACTCTACCGCCTACCTTGGCGATTTATTGGTAACCGCCTATTCGCAATTCAGCCGCAATCGCACCTTTGGAACCATGCTTGGAAAAGGATATACCATCAATTCCATTATGATGGAAATGAATATGGTGGCGGAAGGTTACTACGCTACCGGATTGGTGAAAAACATCAAAAAAGCTTACGATGTAAAGCTCCCAATATGTCAAGCTGTTTACAAAGTTCTTTACGAAGACAAAAACCCTCGTAAAGTAATGGCTAAACTTGCAGAGCGATTAAAGTAAAAGTGTTTTCCATTCAATGCGAACCAAAATCACCTCTCCCTCACCACTTTCACCTTTTATACTTGCATCCCATTTTCCCTGCCTGTATATTTGCCGGCTCATTAGCGAAATTATTGCTTTTGAAAAAAAATCTGTTGAAAATCAATATTTACGCGCATCTCTAAAACGCCACTATGGCCAGTTGATGCCAAGCAATGTAATTACCAATTATGGAAAACAACGACATTTTTAACATCGTAAAAGAATTAAGTACGCCAGGAGGAAAACTTCGCTACTATTCTTTGAAGCAGCTGGAAACCAATGGCCATAGAGTTTCACACCTCCCCTACACCATTCGTATTCTACTGGAAAACACCCTTCGTAACTATGACGATTTTGGTGTAACCAAAGAAAATATCAAAACTCTTCTCGCGTGGAAACCCGAAGCCAGCGATAAAGATATCCCCTTCAAGCCCGCACGTGTACTCATGCAAGACTTCACCGGTGTTCCCGCCGTGGTTGACCTCGCGGCCATCCGCTCCGAAGTTGCCCGTAGAGGAAAATCTGCCGATAGTATCAACCCGCTTATTCCGGTAGATTTGGTTATTGACCACTCGGTAAACGTAGATCACTTCGGAACCAAAGACGCTCACAAAAAGAACGTTGCCCTCGAATACGAACGTAACGGCGAACGCTACCAACTCCTCAAGTGGGCACAGAAATCATTCAAAAACTTCGGCGTAGTGCCTCCAGGAATGGGAATCTGCCACCAAGTAAACCTGGAGTATCTCGCTAGCGGTGTAATCGCTAGAGATGGCTATGCCTTCCCAGACACCCTCGTTGGAACCGACTCTCATACACCAATGGTGAACGGAATCGGCGTAATTGCTTGGGGTGTAGGTGGTATTGAAGCCGAAGCCGCCATTCTAGGCCAGCCCATCTACTTCATCATGCCCGAAGTAGTAGGTCTTAAACTTACCGGCAAACTCCCCACCGGAGCTACCGCAACCGATATGGTACTCACCATCACCGAAATGCTCCGCAAGCACGGAGTTGTAGGCAAATTTGTGGAAGTGTACGGCTCAGGTCTAGATAACCTCAGTGTGCCAGATAGAGCGACCATCAGTAATATGTCGCCCGAATTTGGTTGTACCGTTACCTACTTCCCTATCGACGATCGCACGCTCGATTACATGCGCAACACGAACCGCAACGAGCAAACCATCAAATTGGTAGAGGACTACTGCAAGGCAAACCTCCTATGGAGAGACGACAGTGCAAACATCAAGTACTCAAGCGTAGTTGAACTCGACCTCAGCACCGTTGTACCTACCGTTTCCGGTCCGAAAAGACCACAAGACAAAATTTTAGTAAGCGAATTTAAGCCTAAATTTGAAAATCTTCTTGCCGACTTCGGACGCTCGTATGTGAAGCCCGAGGAACGCCAGCTTGGTCGCTGGAAAAACGAAGGTGGCGCAGTGGCAGATACCGCTGTATTGGAACAAGAACTTCGCACCATCGAGGTAAATGATAGCCAAGAAAATTATAACCTCAGTGATGGTTCTATCGTTATTGCGGCTATAACCTCTTGTACCAACACGTCTAACCCTAGCGTAATGATTGGTGCCGGTATCCTGGCCCGCAAAGCCCGTGCGCTTGGTGTGGATGTAAAACCTTGGGTAAAAACCTCACTCGCTCCGGGATCAAAAGTAGTAACCGACTACCTCGAAAATTCTGGTCTTTTGGAAGACCTTGAAGCCCTTCGCTTCCATGTAGTAGGCTACGGATGTACCTCTTGTATTGGAAACTCTGGTCCACTTCCTCCGCACATCGCTAAGGCCGTGGAGGAAAACGACCTCATCGTTTCCTCCGTACTTTCAGGAAACCGCAACTTTGAAGCCCGCGTTCACCCACAGGTGAAAATGAACTTCCTCATGTCGCCCATCCTCGTAGTGGCCTACGCCATTGCCGGAAGAGTGGATATCGATATCAACAACGAACCCATAGCGAAAGACGCTAACGGAAACGATGTTTACCTCCGCGACCTATGGCCTTCATTGGAAGAAATCGAAACCGTTATGAAGGAAGTTTTAGGGCCAAAAGACTTCGCCAAGAGTTACGGAACCATCTACGATGGCGACGAGCAATGGCAGCAACTACAGGCTCCTACAGGCAGCATCTTCGATTGGGATGAGAACTCAACCTACATCAAGGAAGCTCCTTTCTTTAAAAACCTTTCGGAAGAAGTTGCCGAACCTAAAGACATTATTAACGCCCGCACCTTACTTTGGTTGGGAGATAGCGTTACCACCGACCACATCTCTCCAGCAGGGGCGTTCAACGAAAGTTCTGCTGCCGGACAGTACCTTAGCAATAGAGGTGTTGAGCGTAAAGACTTCAATTCCTTCGGTTCACGAAGAGGTAATGATGAAGTGATGGTTCGCGGAACATTTGCCAACGTGCGCATCAAAAACAAAATTGCCAATCGCGAAGGTGGATATTCTGTACACCTTCCTTCTGGCGAACAAAACACCGTGTTTGATGTGGCCATGAAGTACAAATCCGAAAACACCCCATTGGTGGTGCTTGCCGGTAAAGAGTACGGTAGTGGTTCTTCCAGAGACTGGGCAGCCAAGGGAACCTTCCTTTTGGGTATCAAAGCCGTTATTGCCGAGAGCTATGAGCGTATCCACCGCAGTAACCTCGTGGGCATGGGCGTGCTTCCGTTACAATTCCCCGAAGGCCAAACTGCCGAAAGCCTCGGTCTTGATGACAAAGAGCACTTCAGTATTGAAGGCGTTTCTGAAGGACTCATCCCGATGAAAACCCTCAAGGTGACCGCCCGCAAAGAAGACGGTACCGAAATTACCTTCGATGCCCTTTGTCGTCTCGATTCACAAATTGAAATCGCCTACTACAAAAACGGAGGTATTTTACAGTACGTTCTCCGCCAGTTTTTACAAAAGTAGAGGTGGGGTAGCCTTGTGCTAATCCCAATTGCTACTTCAGGCATTCAATTTTAGCATGTCTAAATTTGAATGAATAATCAAAATGCAGAATACGCCCGGTAAATGCCGGGCGTTTTTTTCTTTGTTGTGCGTTGTGATTAGTTTCATCAGGCTTTGTTAAAAAAACATCTTAAGCAATTATTGCACGCATATTTGCTTCGTAAAAATGATATTTGACCATAGGAACACGGCCATGAAAAAGAAAATTGTGATGGATATTAGGATAGTAATATTCGTTTTTATTTGCTCTATTGTTTCCGTATCTACAAAACATGTCTTTAGTCGAGGTTATGAGGTTGTTGGTTGTGATTCGCTTAAGATATTGTCGATTGATTCGTATATTTCAGATGGTGTTGTTTTCAATGCAAAGTTTTTGCATAATGAAGAACATTATATTAAAATAGTTTTGATAGAGCATATCCTAGGGAATGATAGTATTGTTGTTGGGGAAAATTATTGTTTTAAGCTGAGGAGGTTTTTTCCACGGGATTCAACTGAAATAATGTCTTCAAGTTTTGAAGTCTGGGTTGATTTAAATGAGAAAGATGCCATTCTTCTTGACTTCATTAGGTATTTTGAAATTTTCTATGTTCTGGATATTAGGTGATTTATAGTGCCGTTTAATCAGATTTGTAAATTACCTGAAAGTTCTTAGTTTAATTCCACTTTATAAAATCTCATTCATAATCTGAATCCCAAATCCGGCAAGGAATAGTTTAAACCCAATGATGGTTCTTATTTTAAAAATGGTATATTTGTCAAATGAGCTTGTTCGTTTCTTTGTAACGCCCCCTAATTTAATCGGATGAATTTATATTCACTAATCATTCATAAATTTGTCCGCTATGAGCAAGAAAAGAAACATTAAAAAATTATGAGAACAATACCGGCTTATTTTTTTCTTTTTGTTCATTTGAGCTGTAAACCGGTAATGCTTAAGAAAGATTGTGATAAAATGTTTGAAGATCAATTGGTTTCAGTTGATGAGCTAAAAGCCAAACTCGAAATATCCTTCATGTCTTCAACACCTTTATTAGATGAAGATTGTAGCCAAACATTTCTATACTTTTTCCGGGATATAAACGACCAAGATTATTTTGTGGTTTCAAAAAATTACAATAGTCAAAAAAGCTATAATTATGAGCAAAGGGATACAACTTTCATAGATTCTGTGCGGTCTATTGTTCACATTTTTCCGAAAGTTATGTACTATCCACCAATAATATCCTTAGACAATTTTTATACTTTCTCGTATTCTAGAAAATTTAATATTCGACCTGGTTGGGCAACGTTTAATGGTAAGGAGCATTTTTCAGTTTTTGTAGTAAAAAATAAATACATGAATGATGACAAACTAGATGAAAGAGAACATATTAAATATGCCTTTTTAGTTTACTGTGATCGAATAGAGTTTGTTTCGGTTGATGAATTAGAAGAAATGGAGTTTCAGTTTTAGCTCATTCGTTATCTTAAAACAATCCTATTCTACAGCTTAGATTTTTTTAGTTGCATTTTTATAAGACTATACTTACATTTGCATTAATGTAAGTATAATCTTATAAAAATGAATCATGAGACATAAGCATTTTCCAAAACGCACTTACGTTAGTTTTGATTGGGCAATCAAACGGCTGTTGCGCAAGAAAGCAGATTTTACAGTTTTAGAAGGCTTTCTTTCGGTCTTGTTGAAGAAGGAGGTAAAAGTAGAGTCACTTCTCGAATCAGAATCCAATCGTGAAGCGGTGGATGATAAAATGGTGGTCGTCGATGTGTTATGCAAACTCAATAATGGCGATTTAGTGATAGTTGAAGTTCAGTTTTTTCACCAAGCTGATTACTTCCATCGCATGATGTACGGCGTATCGAAAGTTTTGGCTGAGCATTTAAAAGCCGGAGAAAAGTATGAGAAAGTCAAGAAAGTCATTTCGGTGAGTTTGGTTTATTTTGATCTGGGTCATGGGAAAGATTACCTCTATCGTGGTCATACGGTTTTTTCTGGTATGAACCTCGAAGATGAACTTGAACTGAGTGCGCTGCAAAAGCAAACGTATTCCAAGGCTACACCACAAGAGTTATTCCCCGAATATTACCTCATCAAAATCAACAATTTCAATAACGTTTCTCGCTCGCCATTGGAAGATTGGGTGTATTATTTTAAAAACTCAGAACTACCTTCGAAGTGTGACAAAAAAATCTTATCTTTGTTATCCGAACAACTAAAGTTTGATGCCATGGATACCAAGGAAAAGCAAGATTATTATCGATTCAGCAAAAGCAAGCGAATTTGGGATTCTACTATTGATACTGCTTTTATGGAGGGGGTAGAGGAAGG
>JBHYFA010000014.1:0-43032 GCA_051859825.1 Schleiferiaceae bacterium | reverse complement strand
CATGATGGTTATGGCCTATCAGTACTTGGTTAAAAACAGTTTTGACGCCACCAATAACATCATCAACATCTTCTCGAAAATGGCCATCGAAGTATGCGAAGGCCAAATGAACGATATGAGCTTTGAGCATCGCATCCCCACCGAAGAAGAATACATTGATATGATTAGGCAAAAGACTGCTGTTTTGCTTGGCGCTTCTTTGCAAATAGGATACTTGATAGGTAAAGATGACCAAGAAGGAGCGCACCGACTGTATAAAGCGGGTGTAAACTGGGGCATTGCTTTCCAAATAAAAGATGATTATCTCGACATTTTTGGCGGAGAAAAAATTGGCAAAAAAGTCGGTGGCGATATTCTATCCAATAAAAAAACCATTCTCTACCTTATTACCCGAGAAAAAGCCAATGAGGAAGATAGAGCCGCATTAGAAAAATGGTTTAGTCTTGATTCACATAAAGACAAATCTGTGAACGCCGACGAAAAAATAGCCCAAGTAACCGCATTGTACGAAAAGTACAACGCCGGAACATACTGCTTGCAACTAGCAAATACGTATTTCAAAAAGGGTAATAACCTTTTCAATGAGTTGGTACTTCCACGCGAAGCCCGAAAGACTACGCTGTATTTAGCCGAATTACTTTTAGAAAGAGAAGCCTAAAATCCTCAAAGAACAAAATCAATGAGTTTAGAAATCACAGAAATTGCCAAGGCTTGGACACAAGAGCCTTTTGATGAAAATACGCGCACTGAAGTACAATCACTAATCGACAACGACCCCAAAGAACTCTATGAGTGCTTTTACAAAAACATAGATTTTGGCACCGGCGGAATGCGTGGAGTGATGGGAAGCGGAACCAACCGCATCAACAAATACACTCTCGGCCAAGCTAGTGAGGGATTGAGTAGATATTTAAAGCAGAAGTTTCCCGGAGAAAAAATCCGTATTGCCATTGCCCACGATACGCGCAACAATGCCCGCAGCTTGGTGGAAGCCATTCAGGCCGTTTTCACCGGACACGATTTTGAGGTGCATTCATTCCCAACTTTTGCACCTACCCCCCTACTTTCCTATGCTGTACGTGAACTCAAGTGCCACGCCGGCATAGTTCTAACAGCTTCGCACAACCCACCCAAGTACAACGGATATAAAGTTTATTGGAATGATGGCGGGCAAATTGTTCCTCCCCACGACAAGGCAATTATTGAGGAAGTACGCAAAGTGAATTTTAGTGAAATATCATTCGCCGGCAAGCCCGAAAATATTAAGTTGATTGGCGAAGATCTCTTGACTTCTTACTTTGAAAAAATCAACAGTTTGAAACTTTTTGAAGGTAATCGCGACATCAAAATTGTTTTCACTCCTTTGCACGGAACCACCGTTTCGGTACTCCCGGCAGCTTTGGAAGCGACTGGATTTACTACCCCAATCGTCATTGAAGAACAAGCCACAGCAGACGGGAATTTTCCCACGGTAGCCTCCCCCAATCCCGAAGAATCGGAAGCTTTGGAAATGGCCGTGCAAAAAGCGCTAGACATAAATGCAGATTTAGTTATTGGCACCGACCCTGATGGAGACCGAATCGGCATTGGCGTACCCGATGAAAACGGAAAAATGGTTTTGCTCAATGGCAACCAAACTGCTGCCGTGCTGATACATTATTTGCTTAACGAAAGTCAAAATCAAGGCAAGCTTCCCTCTAACGGATTCATTGCCAAAACCATTGTCACTACGGACTTACTTTCCGAAATTGCCCATACCTACGGCATAGAAAGCATGGAATGCCTTACCGGATTCAAATGGATTGCCGCACTCATTCGCGAAAATGAAGGGATTAAGAAATTCATCGGTGGGGGCGAGGAAAGTTACGGTTATCTGGTTGGCGACTTTGTACGCGACAAAGACTCTATCGTTTCCGCTGTAATGATAGCCGAAGTAGTTGCTTGGGCAAAAAATCGTGGAAGTAGTTTTTTCCGCGAGCTGAAAGACATTTACCTCAACTACGGTTACTACCACGACGAACTCTACTCCCTTACGTTAGAGGGTAGCGAAGGTGCACAGCGCATCGCTGATATGATGGAAGATTTTCGCAAAAATCCGCCTCGCAGTCTAATGGGTGAAGAAGTAGAGCTGATGAAAGACTTCAAGTTTTTGCAACAAACGCACCTCAGTGACCAGCGGATAGAAAGCATAGATTTCGAGTCGTCAAACGTACTGCAATTTTATACTTCAGTAGGAAGCAGAATTACCGTACGACCGTCTGGCACGGAACCCAAAATAAAATTTTACTTCAGTCTGAAAGAGAATTTCAGTTCTGGAACACCTCTTGCTCAACTTGAGGCCAATGGAAAAGCGAAGGTTAAATCTTGTCTTAAAGATTTAGGTTTAGACTAATCCGCCTATAAAGTCCGACAGCTTCGTTATGCTTAGTTAAAATCCATGTTATCCCAACAACATATTGTAGGGACTCGGATTTCCCCCGATAGCTATCGGGATTGCAAGACTTGCGGTCGAACTTTTTAGTTAAGCCATATTGAAGTAAAAAAGTGTTCATTAATGCAAAATGGTATGTTCAATAAAGATGACAGAAAAGCCCCTTTTAGAGGAAAAATGATGATGAAAGTTGGCTGGCTATGGGTGTTCATTTTATTAGTTTTGACTGCGTGTGAGATAAGCAACGACGCGGCTCAGACGCAAAAAAATGACAGTCCTTTACGATACCGTGCAGTTTTGACACTTAATGATAGTGTGGAATTGCCATTCATTATGGAGTACCACCAAGGCCAAGATTTGAAAGTGTATAATGGAGGGGAAGTTATTCAAATGCTTCCCGGAAAATATGCCGATAGTGTACGTTATGATTTTCCCGTTTTCAACTCAGCCTTGGTTTGGAAAGAAGAGACTTCGGGGGTATTACGTGGTTATTTCCACGACTTTGACAAGGGATATGATTTATCTTTAGCTTTTCACGCCGAGCCTTCTGAAGCTCCGCGCTTTAAAGTTAATCACGAGCCTTGTTGCAGTTTGAATTATCCTTGGGAAGTAATATTTCGTTACGATAGCGATAAACCGCGACATGCTTTGGGAGAATTTTTCCAGAAAGAAGATAAAGTTCAAGGTTCCATATTAACTACCACTGGTGACTACCGCTTTTTAGAAGGTGTAATCGAGGGCGAAAATTTTACCCTAGCAACTTTTGACGGGAAGTTTGCCTACGTATTCCGCGCAACCATTCAAAATACTGAGCTTGTAGGACATTATTACGCAGGAAAATCAGAGGCCATTCCGTGGTTAGCAAGAAGAAACGACGAGTTTAGTTTACCCAGTTCCAATTCACTTACCTTCATAAAAGATGGTTATGAGAGTTTTGACTTTGCATTCCCCGACCTCAAAGGGCAAACACAAAGTATTAAGAAAGGAAAAGTGAATTTGGTGCAAATTCTTGGCTCGTGGTGTCCAAATTGTATGGACGAAGCACGCGTATTAGAAAAATGGTATCAGCGATTTGAGTCAAAGGGGCTTCACGTGGTTGGATTAGCATTTGAATATTCTGCTGATGAAGAAAGAGGTTGGGAGGCAGTAAAGAAAATGAAGTCCGACTTGAGTTTGAGTTATCCCATGGTTTTTGTTGGCCAAGCAAATGCGGAAACCACAGCCAAGGCCTTACCAATGCTCAATCACGTTATGGCTTACCCCACCTTGATTGTGGTTGATCGGGAAGGAAATGTGCGGCAAATAAAAACTGGTTTTAAGGGGCCAGGCACCAGCCATTTTGCTTCATTCAAAAAAGAAATGGAGAGTTTGATAAGTGAGCTATTGAATGAGTAGAAAAAAGTCTAAAGAAAAAAACCGGGTCTTTCAAACGCTGAAAGCCGCCAAGCCAAAAGACTTAGACGCGCTTTTTGAGGAAGAAAACGAGCGGGTATTTTCAACTTTCGACTGTTTGACTTGTGCCAATTGCTGCAAAACTACCGGGCCTTTATTTACCGATTCCGACATAAGCAGAATTTCCCGTCACTTAGGTATGAAAGAAGGGGCTTTTACGGAGAAGTATCTGCGCATTGATGAAGATGATGACTTTGTATTGCAGTCTGTTCCCTGCGCATTTTTAGGTGCCGACAACCGATGTAGCATTTACGATGTACGACCGAAAGCCTGTCGAGAATATCCACACACACATCAAAAACGTCAACATTCTATTTTAAACCTGACGGAGAAGAATATCAAAATTTGTCCAGCCGCTGAAGAAATAGTGAAAAACGTTTTTAGCAGAATCGAAGCCTAACTTTCAATAAACAAACCGCTTCTTTGAAGAGACTGTCGAGTAATCGATAAACGTTTTCATCAAAAAGCAAAAAACAAGATCGATGCAAATAGTAGGAATCATCCCCGCGCGTTACGCTTCAACGCGACTACCAGGAAAGCCCTTAGCCGACATTGCAGGCAAGCCCATGATTCAGCGTGTGTATGAAGCTGCGGTGAAGGGAGTTGACCATTTATTCGTTGCCACTGATTCTGAGGAAATATTTCAGGTAGTGGAAAATTTTGGAGGTAAAGCGGTTATGACGGGGGAACATCATGAAAATGGAACTTCGAGGTGCGCCGAAGCCATGGAAATCATTAGCTCCACGACTTATATTCATGCGGATGTTATAATCAATATTCAGGGAGATGAGCCCTTGCTCGATTACAATACACTGCGAGCGCTAAGTGATATTTTTCTAAGAGAGGAAGTTGAAGTAGCTACACTGATACAAAAAGTTGAAGATGCGCAATATTTAGAATCGAACAGCAATGTATTTGTAACCAAAGATAAATTTCAGCGAGCCTTGTATTTTAGCAGATCGGTGATTCCATTTATTCGCGATGTGGCAAAGGAAAATTGGTTGGAAAACAATTCATTTTACAAGCACATTGGCATGTACGCCTTTCGGCCAGAAGCGCTGAAAAAATTGGTAAAATGGAACGAAAGCGACTTAGAAAAAGCCGAGAAACTCGAACAGCTTAGGTGGTTGGAAAATGGTCAAGACATCTACGTCGTTGAAACCAATCATCAGTCATTCAGCATAGACACACCCGAGGATTTAGCGGCTGCGAGAAGTCTTAATTGGAATGAATAATTTCTTTTTTACCGTCAGGTAGGGAAATGGTTCGAATAGATTTGGAATAATCCAGCAAGCGTTTGATGGTTTTTTCCGAAGGTCCATTTAAAGATGAAGAACCTTTTTTATTAGGGGTAGTTGTTTTTAGCATAGAAAATAGCGTTATTGTAATTAATAACGCCACCTTCTAAAACTTATTATAGTTGCAGGAAAAAATTATCTTTGGGTAAGCACAATCTCGTTATCCGCAATAATTTTGCGTAAATTGATGAGTGCGTAGCGCATTCTACCTAGTGCAGTATTGATACTTACGCCGGTTTGTTCAGCGATATCCTTAAAGCTCAAATCGGCATAGATTCGCATTTCTAAAACCTCACGCTGCTCTTCGGGAAGATATTCCAAAAGGGAGGTGGCCTTAGATTCGATTTGATTTTTTATGATTTGAGCCTCGACATTCAAGGACTCATCTTTAATGTTTGCAACCACATCAAATTCGCCAATTTTGGAAACACTTCTTTGTTTTTTCTCTCTACGAAAATGATCAATCACCAAGTTGTGAGCGATTCGCATTGCCCACTGAATAAATTTACCCTCTTCACTATACCTGCTGGTTTTGATGGTGTTGATGATTTTTAGAAAAGTATCCTGAAATACGTCTTCTGCCAAATCATGATTTCTAACTTTAGAAACAATAAACATAAAAAGACGATCTTTATGACGTCTAATCAATTTTTCTAAAGCGTTTTCATCTCCGTGTTTGTACATGCGCACGAGTTGTGCGTCATCGAAATCTGCGTATAGCATACTCTACCTATTTAAGGTTAATATTCCGGTTCAAGAGTAGCTATTTATCAATAGGCAGATGTTTTTAGTAATAATGAGATAACAAATGTATCATTTTTCTCGAATATAACAAAATTTTAATTAAAAAAACTTGACATTAATTTTCACTGTCCCGAAACATTCTTACTAATTAAAACATAAATAATTGTTTTTTTGAGTGAAACTATTAAAACATCAACCCCAATTTTCACCCCACTTTTTGCACAAATCTTCGCAATAGGAAATTATTTCGGGACTGAAAGTAGCTTTTGAATGGGAATCAATATCCAATTGAGCCACCAATTCACCCTTTTTATTGAAAATAGGTACTACAAGCTCGGATTGCGTATCGAGGCTACAAGCGATGTAATTATCCTCTTCATTTACATTAGGTGCATGAAAGGTTTCGCCACTTACTGCTACTTGCCCACAGATACCTTTTCCAAAGGGAATTCGAACGTGCTCGGTGGGTGTTCCAATGTATGGGCCGAGTTCTAAAACATTGTCTTCGTGATTCATAACATAAATACCAACCCAGTCGAAACCTTCAAATTGTTGTTGCAAACGCTGCAAATCTGACATTAGTTTATCCATACTTTTTTTGATGACAAATATAGGATAACAAAGCAGTAATATCGATTAGGCGGAGAAAGCTATTAAAATAAAGTAACACCATAATGTCACAATTAATTTTCGACTACTAATAATCTCTATGCACGAAATAATGAAAAACCACCTTTTAATAACTCGATTAATAGAATGAGTAAAATACTTATTCAGGTTGTACATTTGCCTTGTTTTTTTACTTAGAGTACGAAAGCAAATAGATTACATATAAAGGTAAGTTGGAAGTTTGATAGCCTCTCACCTTTTTTCTATTTTTATCGTTCATAATTAAGAAAACATTCCCTTTATACGCACAACTTAAACTAAATGAAAATGAAAAACCATGTACGTTCACTGAAATGGGTGGTAGCATTACTGTTTCCGTTTTGGAGTTATGGCCAAATCATCAATACGACCGCTCCCTCACAAGGTTGTCAGTGTGATACCATTACCGTAAACTTTTCCGTGGGAGCCACTCCATTTAATTCAGGAAATATATTCACCGTAGAGATTTCTAATAATGCAGGAGTATTTAGTGGTAATTTTATTGAAGTCACTCCACTCACCGCTTTTAACACCGGAACATATCAAATTGATGCCATTATTCCTTGTAATTTAGATCAAGGGGCATATTCACTTAGAGTGCACGGAAGCAATCCCGCTCAAACCGGTAATGTGGTTGACAATATTATTATTGGTAAACTCCCACCGGCCGACCAAGGATTTGCTATCGAAAACGGATATTTCTCTAACGCGTTTAATGACTGGCGTTTTTGCGATGGAGACACTGTGATCCTTCGTGCACCTGCTCCCAACCCAGGAGAAAGTTTCACCTACCGCTGGTTTGAAAACGGCGTATTAATTCCCGGTCAAACTGGTTCCGGTCGTGACACCCTCGTAGTTACCGAAAGCGGAACATTTAGATTAAGGCTTACCCTTGGTCTTTGTGAGGCATTCACAGAAGATGTACTTATAAATAAGTACCTCCCTCCTACTACCATCGTAGGATCCCCTGGACCTGGAATTCGTGTAACCCCCGACACCATCCGTTTTTGCGAAGGAACGGTAGGCACATTAAATGGCCCTAGCCCTGTCCCGGGTGACACCTTCACATACCAATGGCTATCAGACAGTCTTAATCTTTTAGGACAAACTGTACTTTACCCCTTGGATGGCGATACCCTTAGAACACTAGATGTAGATTCTACTATTCGTCTTTACCTCGTAGTAAATGACGGTTTTTGTGCCGACACCTCGGAAGTATTTCACGTGATTGTGGATGAACTTCCCGTAACCAATATTGTCCCATTCCCTTGGCCAGGTCAGCCTTCTGCATCCCTTTCTATTTGTGAGAATGATAGTGTTCTGCTTGGAACGGTAAATACTTCACCGCTTTGGGAGTACCAATGGCAGTTCTTTACAGTAGGTTCTTGGGTAGATATTCCCAATGAGGAAAACCCATTTATTACCGTGAGTACCAATCTTGTTCCCGACACAACTAGATTCCGTCTGAGAATCACCAACGGTCAATGTGTATTATTTACCGATACCCTACGAGTAAACATCGTTCCACTTCCCGATTTGAGTTTTAATATCTCTGAAGACACCATTCGTTTGTGTCCTGGTGACTCTATACTTTTAGTAGCTCAAGGAGCAAATAATTACACTTGGAGCACGCAACAAACTGGACCGGCTATATGGGTTAGTCAACCGGGAACATATACCGTAACCGGTAGAGGTCCAAATGCATGTGAATCCACCATTAGTATTGAAGCTATTTTCTTCAACCCCGTTGCCGATGCTGGTCCTGACATCACAACCTTCCCAGACAGTACCGTTCAACTAAACGGTAGCGGTGGAGTTTCATACTTCTGGTCGGCAAACAAACCCGTGTTCTTTAGCAACCAATTTATTGCTAATCCGTTTACCATTGCTTCAAACAAACCCGATACAGTAACCTATTACTTGGAAATTGTTGGGCCAAACGGGTGTACCGATGTTGACTCCATGCTTGTGATTGTACAGCCTCTTCCTGAGGATGAACTTTTACCTCATGAAATTGCAGATAGAGTTCCAAACCTTATCACCCCTAACGGTGATGGATTCAATGACTTCCTAGATCTTTCTGAAGTTATGGGTGAGGATGTGTGTGGCGTTACCATCATCAACCGATGGGGCGCTACAGTATTCGACACTGAAACCTACCAAAACAATTGGCAGGGTGTGGATAACGGAGGTGCTGAACTTCCAGATGGAGCTTATTTCCTCATTCTAGATTGTGATGGAGTAGTTAAATATAGAGGCTCTGTAACTATTCTAAGAAACGTTCAATAAATTGTTCAATACAACCCAGCCCGGATAAACGGGCGGGTTTAAACATATAAAGCAATCATGAGAAAATTAATTATCTCCACCTTAATACTGTTTTTCGGAACTTCATTTGGCTTGAAAGCCCAACAAGTTCCATTGTATTCAAACTACTTCTTCACCCCATACGTGTACAACCCTGCACAAAGTGGTACAAGCGGATCAACCGAAATATCCGCTATCTACCGCAGACAGTGGGCTGGTATGGATGGCGCACCACAAACCGCTGCCCTGGCATTAAACGGAAATATTGGTTCCGACAATGTTGGCTACAGCGTATATGGTTTTAATGACGAAGCAGGTATTATCCAAAACTACGGGTTCTACGCAGCCTATGCCTATCACCTTCAGTTTAGTGAGAAAAACTTCTTGAGCTTTGGTTTGGCCGGAGGTTTTCTAAATACAGGATTAAACCGTACCGCAATGCGTACCATCGACCCGAACGACCCGAACCTTGCGGGTGATTTCAGTGGAAATGGTGTTTTTGATATCAATACTGGTGTTAATCTTAGAATTGACCGCTTACAAATAGGTGCGGCAATTCCGCAGCTTTTAGGCTCTCCTGTACGTTTCCTAAATCAGCCTGAATTAGGCATGGAAAATCAGTTCCGCACCATTCGTCACTTTATGTTCAATGCCTCTTATGACATCGACATTCAAGCCGACCGTACTGTTCTATCTCCTTTAGTAATGGTTCGCACTGCCCCAGGTGTGCCAATCATGGTTGACGCGGGAGGTATTCTTGACATGAAAGGTGTTGGTTTCATTGGAGCAATGTACCGTTCAAACTTTGCTGTTACCGGTAATTTAGGATTCCATATCAATGATCAATTGACTGTTGGTTACGCCTATGATTTCTCAACCAATGTGTATTCTGCAAACCTAGGTTCTTCGCAAGAAATTATGCTTACATGGAGATTTGGTAGTAATTCACGTGTTGATCGTTTAGAAAACGAAGTGAAGAGAATGCGCCAAATGGATCGCAGAAGAGGCGATGAAATGAACGAAGCCATCGAAGATAAAATGAGCGAAATTCGTGACGAACTTCGTAGAGAATACGAGAAGGCTAAAGAACAAGCTGAAAGCGATTCTGAAGCCTTACAGAGAGCTGCGCAAGAACGCCAACGTCAGCAGCAGCAACAACAGCAGCAGCAACAACAAACTCAACAGCCGCCAGCCGACGACCTTTCTGCTGTATCTGCAAGTAAAGTTCAAGCTGGTTCTAGAGGATTTTATGTAACTGCCGGAGTATTTGGATCTGAAGCAAACGCTCAAAGAAAAGCTGAAAGCTTGAAAAAAGCAGGCTTCGATGCTGGTATCTTCCGTGATCCTTCAAACAATATGTTCTATGTATTCCTATACAAATTTGATACTATTCAACAAGCTCAGAAAGTGCGCGCTGATAAAGTAGGCGGACGCTATGATGGCGACCTTTGGATTAAGGTAGTTGAATAACATCTAAATATTTGATGCTAAAAAAAGCCGACTCGTATGAGTCGGCTTTTTTATTGAGTATAACAAAGCTATCGAGCTTTATAGACAGCCATTTATGTAAGGTTTTCTATAATCTCCGGCAATACCCGCAAAGACGCCATTTCCTTATACTTCTTACGAGCATCCTCTGCCGGATATCCAAAATACGTCTTCCCGCCTTCCAAGGATTTTGAAATCCCTGATTGAGCAAGCACTACCGCCTTTGCTCCAATAGTAACACCACTAGTAACACCGACTTGTCCCCAGAAAGTTACTTCATCTTCGATATTCACACAGCCGGCTATACCCACTTGTGAAGCAAACAAGCACTTTTTACCGATGTGGGTATCGTGACCAATTTGCACTTGATTATCGATGACCGTACCGCGACCAATGCGAGTGAAGTCAGTAACACCTCTATCAATGGTACACGAAGCACCAATTTCAACATCATCTTCAACGATAACTCCACCACCACTTAATAAACGCTCAAAACGTTCTTCACGTTTTTTATAATAAAAACCCAAAGAACCAACAACTGCGTTCGGCTGAATAATAACCCGATTACCAATTCTACTTCCGGCTAAAATAACTACACCGGGGTAGATGCGACAATTCTCGCCAATAACTACGTCATCTGCGACGAAAGCGCCGGGATAAACGGTAGTTCCTGCACCAATTTTCGCTTGAGTACCCACCATCGCCGTAGGCATACGAAGCGGAGAAAAGTACTCAATCAGCGTATTAAAATCTGTGAAAGGCTCCTCACACACAATGATGCCCTTTCCGGCAGGGACATCTACTTCGGCGGAATTGATTAACACCACCGAAGCCTCAGAATTCAAAGCCTTTTTATAATACTTCGGATGATCGGAAAAAACAATATCGCCCTTGGCAACTCGGTGAATTTCGTTGAGCCCCGTAACCTCAGTATTCGGGTCACCTATAAACTCCCGATTCAATATACCGGCAATTTCTTCTAAGCTGTAAGGACGAGAGAATTTCATATATTATGACTTTGCACGTTCTTTATACGCTCCCGTTGCGGTATCAATCACAATTTTTTCACCTTGATCGATGAATAGAGGAACACGAACCACCGCACCTGTTTCCAAGGTGGCTTCTTTGGTTGCGTTGGTAGCGGTATTACCCTTTACTCCGGGCTCAGTGTACGTTACTTCGAGGGTAACAGAAGAAGGCAAAGTACAAGACAACGGACGCTCTTCATCGGCATGGAATAATAGAATAACCTCCATTCCGTCAACCAAAAACTGTGCACCATCAATAAAATTCTCTTGCAAAGTGATTTGGTTAAAATCATCCATATTCATGAAATGATACCCGTCGCCATCCTTATACAAAAACTGATGATTGCGATACTCTACGTTGATGGTGTTGATTTTATTCCCAGCAGGAAAAGTGTGCTCAAGCACCCTACCCGTATCAAGGTTGCGTAAACGAGTGCGCACGAAAGCGTTACCCTTTCCTGGTTTTACATGCAAAAATTCAATCACTTGAAAGGGCTCGCCATTGTGCTCTAAGCAAAGTCCATTTTTAATATCTGAGGTAGTTGCCATTTTGAAAATTTTATTTTTTAATTGCCGCAAAATTAAGCGCTGAAAAGCATTAAAACACCCTTAGATTTTCAATTTCTGGCTCATTACATAATCAGCAGTACAATTATGCGTCTATACTACCCAACGGAAAGTTCTACCCTCACACCGGGATATTCATCAACATTATGATTTGAAGCAACAATGATAATTTTTTCCGTACACACCTCCGCCACCAAGGATTTATACCACGCAATGCTTTTGGCGTCAAGGTGGGAGACGGGTTCATCAAGAAAAACGAATGGTGTTTGGCTTAGCAGGGCAATGGCCAATTTCACGCGTTGCTTCATTCCCGAAGAAAAGGCCGAAATAGGTTTGTTGGCGTGCTGACTAAGCTCCATCTTTTCAGCTATTTCCTCCGGACTACGATTTTGATAAAAAGGCTTGAAGTGCTTCGTGAAGCTCAGAAACTCAAGAAGCTTCATTTCCTCAATAATCTCATGATAGGGTCCGGCAAAAGACACATAAGAAAAAATTCGATCGATGGGAACAAGACTTTCACCATCATAATACTCAACCGCTCCTCGTGATGGACTAAGCATTCCCGCCAACATCCTAAGCGTGGTGGACTTCCCGCTTCCATTTCCACCTAATATCGCGTAAACACCGTTGGTATCCCAATCAATATTTACATCCTTAACTACGATTTGGCCTTTAAACTTTTTACCTAAATCGGTAGCTTTAATTCGCATTTCTCGATAGACTAAATCCTTTCATAATACCTCGTTGCGAGCTCCTGAGGAATTCAATTATTTCGTCACGCTCGTCGGTAGGATCCAACTCCGTTTCAATAATCTCCAGTGCCTGGGTGGTATTATAGTGCTTTTGAAAAATAATGCGGTAGATGTTTTGCAACTCTACAATTTTCTCATTTGTTACGCCTCTTCTGCGCAAACCAACAGAGTTGATACCCATATACGAAATCGGTTCTTTAGCGGCTTTTACGTAAGGAGGCACATCTTTGCGCACCAAACTTCCGCCACCTACCATGGCGTGCTTACCAATTTTGATAAATTGATGAACGGCACATAAACCACCAAGAATAGCATACTCTCCTACTTCAACATGTCCTGCAAGGGCAACGCCATTAACAATAATTGCGTGATTGCCTATTACACAATCGTGAGCGATATGCGCATAAGCCATTATTAAGCAATCATCACCAACCTGGGTTTTTCCCGTTACCTTCGTACCACGATTGATGGTAGCGCACTCCCTAATGGTAGTTCGATCACCGATGACGGCCAAACTTTTTTCTCCTTCAAACTTTAAGTCTTGAGGAATAGCCGAAATAACTGCGCCGGGAAAAATTCGGCAGTTTTTTCCTATTCGTGCCCCTTCCATGATGGTAACATTGGACCCAATCCAAGTTCCTTCACCAATTTCAACATTTTTATGAATGGTGGTAAATGGCTCAATAACTACCGTATCGGCAATCTTCGCTGAAGGATGGATATATGCTAATGGCTGATTCATAGTTCTAAATTTACGAAGATTACTCTTCCAGGTTTTTCTCTTTTTTGATTTGCGCCATAAGTTCGGCCTGCATAACCATGTTCTTACCTACAAAGGCTTCTCCCGTCATCTGCACCAATCCTCTTCGAATGGGAGCAGTAAGTCGCAAACGGAAAATTAGGGTATCGCCCGGCACAACTTTGCTTTTAAACTTCACATTGTCGATACGCAAGAAATAGGTGAGATAATTCTCTGGGTCTGGAACGGTTGAAAGTGCTAAAATCCCGCCAACTTGGGCCATGACTTCTACCTGTAAAACACCAGGCATTACTGGTGCACCTGGAAAGTGTCCATTGAAAAACTCTTCGTTCATGGTAATATTTTTCACACCCGTTACGTGCTCATCCGACATTTCGATGATTTTATCTACCAATAAAAATGGCGGACGATGCGGCAACATACCCATAATCTGTACCACATCCATTAATGGAGGAACGGCGGGGTCATAAACAGGTGCGGTATCCTTCATCGCTTGCTTGATATGCTTTTGCAACATGTCGGCAAAACCGGTGTTCACCTTATGCCCTGGTCTAGTAGCCACAATATGCCCTTTTATACGCATTCCGGCAAGAGAAACATCCCCAATTACGTCGAGTAGTTTGTGACGAGCCGCCTCATTCGAAAAATGCAAGTCTATATTATTCAAAATTCCATCAGGGCGCACCTCTACCTCGTGTTGGTCAAAAATTTCTTTTAGTTTAGAAAGCGTTGGCTCCGAAATTTCCTTGTCAACATAAATAATAGCGTTCTTGATATCACCACCTTTGATGAGTCCTTTATCTAGCAAAAACTCCAATTCGTGTAAAAAACTAAATGTACGTGCTGGTGCTATCTCAGCTGCAAAATCATTTATACTCTTTAGCTCCGCATTCTGTGTACCCAAAATTCTGGTGCTGTAGTCCACCATTACACTCACTCTAAAATCATCGGAGGGCAAACAGATGATTTCGCTATCACCATCTTGAAAACGAAGAACCTCCTTAACTTCAAAAATCTGGCGTTCGGCATCGAGCTCTACTACACCAACCTCCTTTATCGCATTTACAAAAGGCATCGAGCTCCCATCCATAATAGGAAGCTCTTCATTATCGATGACAATTCTACAATTATCCACGTCCATTCCAACAAGCGCAGCCAAAACATGCTCTACCGTAAAAACCGCTGCTTCGCCATTTTTCAACGAAGTGCCCCGAGAAGTATCAGCAACCAGTGCCGCTGATGCGGGAATTTCCTTTTGCAAATCTGAACGATAAAAAACAAATCCCGTATTTACATCTGCCGGATGTAATTCTAAATGTACTGGTTTTCCGGTATGCAAACCTGTTCCCGTAAGTTTGGCTACTTCCTTAAGTGTTGTTTGATTTTGACTCATAATACTATTTTATTTGGTGACTTGATATTGTAGGCTGCGAATAAAGCTGCAAAATAAACCAAGACCACCTATTCTTTACTCATTTTTTTGGCTAAATCACTAATTTGCTTGGCTAGGTCAGGGAGTCGTTTGAAAATGGCGTACGAACGATTGTATTGGCCGGCTGGCATTGCTGGCGAACCCATCACAACTGAATCATCTGGTAGCGACTTAGAAATTCCCGTTTGCGCGGCGGCCTTCACTTTATTCCCGATAGTCAAATGCCCCGATATACCCACTTGACCACCAAACATACAAAAAGACCCAATCTTTGTGCTACCAGCCACACCACTTTGTCCGACCATCACAGTATGCTCACCAATTTCCACGTTATGTGCAATTTGCACGAGGTTATCGAGCTTAACGCCATTGGCAATTTTGGTACTTCCCAAGGTAGCTCGGTCGATACAGGTATTGGCGCCAACATCCACATTATCGCCCAAAACCACGTTACCCGTTTGCGCCACTTTAGTATAACCATGCTCCCCCGGCGCAAAACCAAATCCATCACTACCAATTACCGCGTTATGTTGAATATTGCAGTTGTTACCCAACTCACAAAGGTGAGCAATACGAGCACCCGGCCAGAGTGTACAATTATCGCCCAAAACTGCTCCTGCACCAATGTAGGCATGAGGATGAATGAGGCAGTTTTTTCCGATTTTTGCATTTTTAGCTATGTAGGCAAATGCACCAATACGCGTGCCCTCTCCAATACTAGCGGTGGGATGAATAAAACTTGGTTCTTCCCTTTCCTCATCAATTCCCGAAACGAATGATTGATAAAACTCCAATAGTTTTGAAAATGCCGTGTAGGGATCTTCAACGCGCAGCAAGGTTGACTGCACGGGAGACTTTGGCATAAAGTCAAGAGAAACAATCACTCCTCCGGCCTTAGTTTCGTAAATAAAACGTTCGTATTTTGGATTAGCGAGAAAACTCAAACCTTCGGCGGTAGCTTCCTCAATTTTCGCCAATTTACTTACTTTAACACTACCATCGCCCTCAACCTTTCCGCCGATAATCTCCGCAATTTGATCAATTGAAAACTCCATAAACTAAATAGTATTTGCTGCTGCAAGGCGTTGTTGCGCGGCTTCACACAGTAAAATGCCTGCGGCCACGGAAACATTTAATGAACCTGTAGTGCCCATCATTGGGATTTTGATGTGTGCATCACAGCGATCCCAAACCGCATCGCTCAAACCAGTATCCTCTGCTCCCATCACCATAGCACAAGGAATATTGTAATCCACCTCGTGATAGGCTCTTGCGGCTTTTTCGGTTGCCCCCATAATCCTAAAGCCGCTGTCTCCGAGAAAATTCAAAGATCGGAGTATGTCATTTGTTCTGCAAACGGGAATCCGCAAAAGCGCACCGGAAGACGACTTCACCGCTTCACCATTTATTGGCGCACTATGATGCATGGAAATAAGAATGGCGTCGGCACCAAAACATTCTGCCGATCGCGCTATTGCTCCAAAATTACGCACATCTGTTACCCCATCCAAAACCACTATGATTGGGGTTTTCCCTTCTTCAAAAAGCTGGGGAACAAAAGTTTCTAAATGATGAAAATCAATTGGCGAGCTAAAAGCTACTACGCCTTGATGATTCTTTTTGGTAAGGCGTTGGAGTTTTTCCAAAGGCACCAATTTCACAGGAATACCTTGTTGCTTTGCCAAGCGCACAATCTTTCGGTGCGCGTCATTCTGCGAACCTTTTACCAAAAAAACTCTTTCGAGAGGCAATCCCTCTTCTAAAGATTCAAGTACGGGTCTAGTACCAAAAAAAAGGCTGTTGTCGGAGTCGGATTTGTTGTTCACGTTCGTCTTGTTCACGTTTAATATCTTTCACATTATACACCTTACCCAATCTCCAAGCTTCAATAGCCAGACCCCAGGCATAGCGGTAACTTTCATCACGAATAAGCTCAAAATCATTATCATTCAATGAGCCTTCCGCTCGCTTAAAATTGAATACATAACGCAAATAAGCATTCTCTTCTCCATAAACCCATCTTTCACCTACCTCCGTTGGAGTTACAATATTTGGTGGGCCAAAAATAGTGTAAATTAATCCCCTATCGGTTTTCCATCCTTCTTTATACGAAGAAAAAAGTAGATTTGATTGTTCCACCCTACCGTAAAAAGCGGCACTGAGATTTTGAGCGCGATCTACCGACTTCCCTCTTTCCAGCCAAAATCGGTAAACGGCCTTCTTAACTTCGGCTGGATCATCACTGACAACCAATTGTTCGTACTCGCGTTTTGTAGTGATGTAGCGCATAGGTCCTACCAATTCTTTACGCCTAGTAACCAATGGGTAATGACCCTCCACCGCAAAAATCGTTAAGCCCGAAGCAGCTGATGACGTCCGACGAATGGTGTAAATACCGGGCTTACTCAAAGAAAATGACTTCCCCGCTTCCACACCGAAACCGTCTTGGGCGAGGATGGATAAATTCTCAGAAACAACTCTACTCGAAAATGGCGGTAATGCTAAATTGAAGGTCTCAAAAGGATAATAGTCCACCCAAAAACCAATCTCCCGACCCCTATGTTTTACCGAAATCTCGTTTCCCTCCGGAATGAAATTGGATAAAGCGCGTTTCTCTCCTTTAAACAAGGCCCAATTTTGCTCCTGATCCCGATTAATATTCTGAATGCTTTCGAAATTCACAATAGAAAAATTGCGGTTCTCATCAATACTGGTAATCACTAGAACGGGCTGCTTGGCATCTGAAGAAAGCTGGGATAAGTCAACCTGAAAGGAACCCACAACACGCTGGGTATTGTCGTAGATAGCATTAAATGGAACACTGCCGGTATCAAGTGGCAAACGTTCATTTACAGAAGCCAAAACTTTATATTTGAATTTTACAGATCCTCTATAAATACCATCTTCAGAATCTTTTGCGAAAAGCAGATTTGAAGCATCAAAAGAAAAATAAACTTGTAAATCGGTGTCGGAAGAACGATACAAATGAAAGTTAGGACGAAATCCGGTAATATCAATTTGGTATAAATACGCCATATTCACCGTCTTCAAAGCTCGATTTGATGAGCTACAATCGGTGAATAACAGAGGAATAAATACAAACCAGAAAAATCTGCGCATGCAACAAAATTACGAGATTATCTTGAATCTACCTACTTATTTATTTAATAAGGAATACCATCGTCAAAAACCTGAAAACGATCAGCATCTTTTAAAAACGGAAATGCTTTGCGAATTTGGTTCAGACTGTCTCGCTCCCACTGGGCGTGCAACCAACCTTCCTCGTACGGTTTCAGTTGGGCTTGTATTTCTCCTAGAGGATCATAAATAGCCGAATCACCACTATGGTTGATTTCGTTGCCGTCGTATCCCACTCGATTTACACCAACCACATAAGCTTGATTCTCGATAGCACGCGCTACGAGCAGACTCTTCCACGCAGAACTTCGGCGTTCAGGCCAATTTGCCGGATAGAGCATCGCATCATACTCGAGGTTATTTCTACTCCAAACCGGAAAACGCAAGTCGTAACACACCTGGGGTAAAATTCGCCAGCCCAAAATATCCCAAACTTCCCGTTTCTCACCTGCTTGATAATGCTTCTCCTCACCTGCCATGGAAAACAAATGGCGCTTATCATATTGCAAAACCTCTCCTCCAGGGGTGGCGCAAAGAAAGCGGTTATAATAAGATCCATTTTCAGAAATGATGAGCGTTCCCGCCACAAATGCACTGGTTTGTAGAGCCATTCTCTTCATCCAACGAACCGATTCGCCATCCATAGACTCAGCAAAAGCAGAAGGGTTCATGCTAAAGCCAGTGGAAAACATTTCTGGTAAAACAATCAGATGTCTGTCCGACGGCAAATCCTGCCAAAGTTTTTCTATTTTTTGAAAATTAGCCAACTTATCCTCCCAATGGATTGAAAATTGCAAGGCTGAGACGCGTAAATTTGTAGTAATCATGAGATGCAGGGAAACGAATTATTTGCACTTTCTTTGTACGCTCAAAAGTACACCATTTTTTGCGGAAATTTTGAAATCAAAAAGCACTATTATTTTTTTACTGTTTGCTCTCACGCATATTTCGCTGAGCGGGCAAAGCATAGCCAAGCTTTACGAAAACGAAAAGTGGGACAAAATCGCCGAGCATTTTCCGTATATCGACTCGCTAAATGCCTCTGAACAAGCCCTAATGGCTTATACACTTCTGCGACTACAACGACTCGATGATTCCGAAGCAGCATTTCGCAAAGCAGAACAAAATGGGGCTAGTGGACCGAAATTCTACAGTCAAATGGCACAGCTTTGTTTGATGCAGAGCGACCAATTAGCCGCACTAAAAGCCATTAAGCGCGGCCTTCGGCAGTCACCAAAAAATATAGAATTACTCCACGACCAAGCAGCCATCCTCTACAGTCTCGAATACTGGTCGGATGCAGAAATAGTGCTTTTACATCTTTTACAAAAAAAACCGCACAATCCGCGCTATACGGCCATGCTAGGACATATTTACCTCGAGAAAGAAGAGCCCCTAAAAGCACTGAAGTTTTACGAAAAATATCTGCCGCAGGCCGCGAATACAATTTTCGATCGAGATATTTTGTGGGACTGCGCACGAATTGCCCGCTACAGCCTCAATAATCTGCCACTGGCCGAGGAGTACCTAGACCAAGTTATTCTTAAATTCCCCGACTTCTGGGAAGCCAAACAAGAGTTGGTGCAGATTTATATTTTGCGAAAAAAATACCTTTCTGCCGAGCGGATAATGGAAAGAGCCCGACAAGAATATTCAAAAAATACTCTTCCAGATAATTGGCAAAAGAGTGGTTATTGGCTGATTGATGTATTGAGCTACGATGAACATCGCGTTCACGTTTACGCCAATCTCAACTCCGAATCAGGAAGACCCGATTACAAGCTATTCATCCTCGATGCTGGCCAACAGCACGTAAAAGGAAAGGTGGATATCACCAAAGAAAATGATGATTTCCACCTTTCTATTGAAACCAATTTGATTTCCGAGACTCACAAGTGTACGTCGCCGAGTGATTACTCCGATCTACGTACCTGCATGAAAAATCATTTGGGATTTTTGAGGTGATAAACTGAAAAAACAAAACTCAGCCTCTTACCAATGACTAACCATTAACCGGTTGCACACCTTTCACCAAAGTAGGCAACATTTTTTGCAATAAGGTTAAAATACCGCTTTGCAGCGTAGCTGTTGACGAAGGACAACCCGAGCAAGCGCCTTGAAGTAATACTTTCACAACGCCATCTTCGTAACCCATAAATTTAATGGCACCTCCGTCTTGTTCCACTGCTGGAGTAATGTACTCATCCAAGATTTCTACAATACGTGTTTCAACCTCACCCAACGATTCGGGGTCTGGGAGTTCAAAAGCCGGTTTTTGACTAGCCGTAGAGGCTGCCGCATCAGCAATTTCGGGTTTTTTCACCTCGATGTTGTCTTTGATTACGGGTTCACCCGTTTGCAAATATTCGGCAATCATTTGGCGAAGTTCATGAGTAACCTCGTCCCATTCAATGATGTCGTATTTAGCAATAGCTAGGTAATTGCTGCTTACAAAAACCTCTTTTACAAAGGGCAAATGAAACAGCTTAGTGGCCAAAGGTGAAGGCTTTGCTTCCTCCACATTTTGGAAGGCAATACTATCACCGTCGATGATTCTTTTATTGGCTACAAACTTCATTACGGCCGGATTAGGGGTCATCTCGGCGTAAACACTTATAGGAGCGCGCTTTATATCCATGATATTCGATGTCTTTATTTTTTGCAAAGGTACGTTTCCAAAGGTGGAAAAGCTCTTTGTGGAGTTGTACATTTGTTGTTAAAAACAAAACCTATGGCAATTGTTCGCGAATTATTGGGAAAAACACCTCAATTAGGGGAAAATACCTTCTTGGCAGAAACCGCCACCATTATTGGAGACGTAGTGTGTGGCAAGGAATGTAGCTTTTGGTACAATGCGGTTATTCGGGGAGATGTCCACTACATTCGCATGGGAGATAGAGTGAATGTGCAAGATAACGCTATGGTGCATTGTACCTACGAAAAGCATCCAACAAATATTGGCAATAACGTGAGTATTGGCCATAATGCAGTGGTCCACGGTTGTAACATCCACGACAACGTGCTTATTGGTATGGGGGCCATTGTAATGGATAGATGTGTAATTGAATCCAATTCAATTATTGCTGCCGGTGCGGTGCTGCTAGAAGGCACTCACGTAGAATCGGGTAGTGTATATGCCGGCGTGCCCGCCAAAAAAGTAAAAAACGTTACCCCCGAACTCATCAAAGGCGAAATTGAACGGATTGCTGCCAATTATGTAAAGTATTCGGGGTGGTATAAAAACGGTGAAACGCGATAAATCGCGTCAACGGGTCAAAAAAAACAATATGTTCGACGACAATTATTTCATGCGAGAGGCCATGAAGGAGGCCGTTAAGGCTTTTGAGGAAGGGGAAGTTCCAGTTGGAGCGGTCATTGTTGCCCGCAACCGCATCATTGCCCGAGGCCATAATCTCACCGAGCGCCTAAACGACGTCACCGCCCACGCGGAAATGATGAGTATTACCGCAGCGGCAAATGCTATCGGCGGTAAATACCTCCGCGATTGCAGGGTGTTCATCACCCTCGAACCTTGCAGCATGTGTGCCGGGGCTCTCTACTGGGCCCAGCCCGATGAAGTAATCTTTGCCGCCTCCGACGAAAAGAGCGGTTATCGCACCCGCGGTGGCAGTTTACACCCCAAAACCATCGTGAAAGAAGGCATCCTCGCTGAGGAAAGCAGCGATTTGTTGAAGGCTTTTTTTCAACAACGGCGGCAAGGTCGCGACTCATCGCGACCTTAAAACGCGATGAATCGCATCTTTGCCGCCGCTGCGAAAGACGCCAATTAAAACACCAACCTCAGTGTAGCGTAGATATGTCTTGGAGGTTGGATGAAAAAGCCTGGCTCAAGATTTCCACTGAAAGTCGGATCTACCGGCATTCCGTAGGTGAAGTAGGTGGTGTTTAGAAGGTTGTTGAGCTGAATGCTTAGGCTACTTTCTCCGTAAAATTTCCAATTGATTCGCAAATCAGTGACAAAACTTTCGGGGACAACCAATTCTGGATTATTGGTCAACTCCATAAAGGTTTCGCTCAAGTAACGTCCGCGAACTCCAACGGTAATATTTCTTGGAAGGTCTTTTTCTAGGGTAGATTGGATGTTCCAAGTAGGTGTAAGGATTGGGCTCACATTTTCGAAGCGCTGTCCGGTATTGTCGTCTTGAAAGCCCGAAATATTGGCTTGCATCCAAGTAGCTCCACCGCGCAAACGGAAGCCTTCGATAAACTCAATAAGGTAATCGACTTCTAGGCCCAGGCGATAACTCGCTTCCATGTTCTTGTATTGTTGCACAAAACCTTCCGCAATAAATTCACCGATGGGGGCAATTTCATTCTGGAACTGCATGTAGAAGGCGTTTAGGGCAAAACGGTAGTTTTTATTGGCAAAACGCACACCCGCTTCTAGGTTGTTTACAAACTCCGCTTCTACTCCATCCAGATTTCGTACGATAGGAAGGTTGATGGTGTTGATTTGGGTTGAACCAAGAATATCAAATCTTCGCGGCTCTCTTCCCGAGCGTCCGAATGAAGCATAAACATTTAATTCATCATTGAGATGATAGGTAAATCCTGCTTTAGGGTTGATGAACACCCAATTTCGCGTTGGAACACTGGCATCAAATCCCAAGAAATCAGCGTCAGGGAAAAAATCTAAGCTCACCGCGCGGACTTGAACATCCCCAAAAATCTCCAGATTATCGAGGCGCCAAGACCCTTTTACAAAAGCTGAAGCCTCGTCTTTTTGACTCCTGTCGTTGTAATATGGCTGGTCAAAATTGGGCACAATCTGCTCCAGGTTTCTCCGACGGAAGGTGTACGCGTGAACACCTCCACGAAGAACAATGTTATTATTAAGGAATCCACCTCTGAAATTACTCATGGCTCCTACGTGGTCGTTGTAAAGAGGATAATTGATTTGCATAAAGTCTCCACTTTCCGGGTCATCAAAACCAAAAGGAAAATCTCCTCCTGCTCCGGAGTAATAGGCGGTAGTTACAAGGTTCCAGTCTTTATTAAACTCATAGGTATGCTGGAGCTGAGCCATCCATTGACCAAAATTATCAACGTCGTTTGGGCTAAACTGGTTGAATCGCGGGTTTTCATCCAAAATACTGCGAGCAACAGGCTCCCAGCCGAGGCCGTTTTGACTTTGGCCAATAAATCCCGTGAATTTCAGGGTTTGTTTTTGTCCAAACCATCCGCCCGAGAAAAACATTGATCGGGAGTTGGTGCTCATATTATCGCGAAAGCCATCGGAAAGCATGTGGGCGTAGCGTGCGTAGAAGGCGGTGTTGTTTTTCAATCTACCTGTTTTCACTTCTACGGATGCCCTGCGGGTATTAAATGAGCCGCCGGTGAGTTGGATTTCGCCGCTGGCTACAGAATCCATTAAGTTGAGTGATTCAAAGTTGATAGATCCGGCGTAGGACGAGGTTCCGTTGGTACTGGTTCCTACACCTCGCTGAATTTGCACCGATTCGATACTGTTACCGAAGTCGGTGAAATTGGAGAAAAACACCCCTTGGTCAATCATGTCGTTGAGTGGTACACCATTGAGGGTGATGTTGATACGTGTTTGATCCATGCCTCGGAGGAGGAAACCACCGTAGTTGGAGAAATTTGTTCCCGACTCACTGTAGCTCACGATGGAAGGTGAGAGTTCCTCGAGCAGAAAGGCCCCATCTTGACCTTGAAAAATACGTTCAATATCCTCTTTAGAGCGGGTAACTTCGGTAAACGGCGCATCGCTGCGGGCACGTATGGCAGATACACTTACTTCTTCCGCGAGAAAGGCGGAAAGCTCCAAGGTGATGTTGATTTCATTTATGCTATTGCTTATTTCCACATCGATGACTTTGGTTTTATACCCAAGATGCGAAATTTCTAGAGTGTACGAACCATAGCGCAGGTTGTTGAGACTAAAAGCTCCCGATGCGTTGGTCGATGTCCCTGAGGATAACGATGATGCAATTCTCACGTTGGCATTGGGGATGGGTTGGTTTTGTTGGTCGGTGACCCTACCTTGAATGCTGCCGCTTTGTGCAAATGAGCACATTGCCGACAACCAAAGGAGTAAAAACAGTCCTTGTCTTTTCATTGTAATGAATTTTGACAGGAAACTGGGGCGATTTCCCTTTGGTTAAAAAAATAAAATTAAGTGCTGAACCATTCAGCTCGTTTCCCTACGCCGGCATTATCCGGATCAGGTTTCGCCTCGTTATGAAGGAGGCACGGGTATAATCTCAGCCGTCCACAAAAAAGACTTTTCTTCTGTGTGGGTTGGCACCCCATGAGACGCGGCAAAGGTATAGAAAGCTTCATGATACAAACCAAAAGAATTTTTTTTTTTCGGTTGGCTTTTTGCCTTTTCTTTGTTTTTTAAAAATTCCTCTATGACTTTCAGACTATTTTTTTTGCTTTTTGTAGCTCAATTTGCACTACATGCACAAGAGAAGATGGTATTTTCTACTGGGTATTTACCCAATAAAATCTATGAACAGACCAATACCCAAATCATCCAAATGGAGCTTCTCTTTACTGGTGATGAAGAAGTTATTGCGTACATTGAGGAGAGTCAAAGCAACCCCATGGTTACCGAGGAGCGCAGCAATATTGTTTCTACCATTATTACCGGCGCGGAAGGTGAAGACGGCTTTTTTCCTTTTTCAATGGAACTTGTTGGGATGAATAACGAGTTTTTACCGGATGGTGCCAAAGTGCATGGTAAACTTATGTTTCCCTCCTTATTCAATTTCGATTCGGTTTCGGGGGTAAATTTCGATAAAGAAATGGAGGGTATGTTTTTAGAAGGCTTATCAGATATAATTGAGCAGTTTCCTTTTCCCAATAGAGCTTTGGCGGTAGGCGACACATTCAGTGAGAGCACACCTGTGGTAATTCCCTTGGGAGGTACACCTATTGAAATGGAAATCCTGACCCTTTATGAGTTAAAAGAAATTGATGGCGATCAAGCTGTATTTGATATCAAGCAAGACTTGCAAGCAAGCATGGAAATGGAGGATGTAGATGCTGGTTTTATAAAACTCAAAGGCAATGGTGAAGGAGATATGATTTATGATGTGGCTAATAAATTCATTTTATCTACCAAAATGCATTTTGATATGGAGTTTGATTTTGATGTAAAAGATAGTGACGTCAAGGTAGAGGTGAAGCAGACTATGAGGATTACAAATATTTGTAAAATCACGGATAACTAATGTTTGTCTAGAAAGTCAGACATCGTCGATATGATACATTTTTGATTAAGCTATTTGAAAACAACAAACGCTATGAAGCCCACCATTCTATTCCTAGGACTATTCACCCTGATTTCCAACATTTCCCTTCATGCCCAACAGAATTACATAAAGTCGGCCAATGATGCTCGGGAGTTATCGAAAAAAGTAATGCAATTATTTCTCGAAGGGGAATACCCAGAAATGTTTGATGAAATCCGCACCTACTGGCCATTACCTCCAAATGAGATTGATCAAATGGAGTCGCAGACCATTCGTTACGGCAATATGTTTACTGATCGCTTCGGAGAAGTTGTTGAGTTTCAAAAAACGGGTGAAGAAGTGATTGCTGACTTTGCTATTCGTGAAACCTACATTTTGCGTTACGGCTTTTCAGCCATTCGGGTAAAATTCACATATTATCTGCATCCCAAAGGTTGGATTTTGAATGCGTTTACTTGGGATGACACATTTACTGACGAATTTGTGCCAAGTAAGGAATGAGTTGAATGAAAGGTTGAATTGTTGCTACTATAAAGTTGCGTTGCATCCTTTTCAAACTGAGAAAGACACTAAATTCATAAAAAAAATTTTGTGGTGAAATATTTTTGATTTTACTTTGCATTACAAAGTTCTTTTTATGAATACAGCTGAAAAAGATATTGCGCAGATAAAAGCGCTCATGGATCGCAGCGCTCGATTTTTGTCGTTAAGCGGCTTATCGGGAGTGGCTGCAGGAATATTTGCCCTTATAGGCTCCGCACTTGCCTATTACTGGGTGTATTATCCTCATAGTCCGTTCGGGTATCGCTCACAGTATGTGAATACGCCGGGAGTAGCGGCTAAACTGTTGTTTACTGCGGGTGCGGTTTTACTTCTTTCGCTACTGGTTGGCGCTTACTTTACTTTTAAGAAGGTGAAGAAAACCCGGGCAAAAATTTGGAACACCGCCAGCAAACGTTTCTTAGTTCATCTACTTATTCCCCTAACTGCCGGCTTTTTCTTCATTATTGCCCTCATGCTTCGGGATAATTACTTGATTATTGCTCCGGCTTGTTTGCTTTTCTACGGACTCGCCTTAATCAACGCCTCCCACTATACACTTGGCGATATACGGTACTTGGGATACAGCGAGGTGGCATTGGGCATTATTGCCGCGCTCTTGCCCGGTTACGGTTTGATTTTTTGGGCATTAGGCTTTGGTGTTCTTCATATTGTTTACGGTACTATCATGCACCTTAAATACGATCGATGAGCAAAGCAGACTTCCATAAGGCATTTGAAAACTCCACGCGTTTACAGGTTATGGCCATTTTGGCTGCTAACCCGTATTACGATTTCAACGCTTTTAAGGAACTACTCGATATTACCGATGGAAATTTGGCTTCCCACCTTAAACAGCTAGAAAAATATGGTTTTATCGAAGTAATCAAAAGTTATAAAGGACGTAAACCACTAACACAATACAGTGCTACAAAGGATGGTAGAGAAGCTTTTGCCCAGCATATACAGGCACTCGAAGATTTAATTTTGAAAGTTGATAAGCGCTAAAATCTTATAATACATAACACCAACCTATGTGCATATGTGTCTATGTGAACTAACATAACTATGTGAATCTATGTAAATCTATGTGAACTAACATAACTATGTGAACCTATGTGCCTATGTGGTAAAAAACCCTCAACAACAGTAAAAATAAAACCCAACAATAATTAACCTCAAAAAACCAAAGCAATCCATAACCAAAATTTTTTGTCTAATCACTTTGTAATCCAAAGTACTTTTAATTAATTCTATCATGAACAACAACCCCCAACCCCTAGATCGATTCCAAAAATGGATGGCAGAGTCCATCGGATTGAAAGTTTTTGTAATAACCATTCTCATTCTTTTGTTAATGATCCCCAACAGCCATGTAAAGGACATTATCTCTGAGCGTCAAGGCCGCCTGCACGAAGCTGTACGGGAAGTAAGCAGTAAATGGGCCCACCCTCAGCGATTGAGCGGCCCCGTACTCATCGTACCCTACTTTCAAGTAAAAAGCGTGAAGCGCGACGGTGAAACACGTTTGGAAAAATCACGTCACAAGGCATACCTCTTCCCTGAAGAGCTTAGCGTAGATAGCGATGTTCAAGTACAATCTTTGCGTCGTGGCATCTTCGACATCATCGTTTACACGGGCGATATTACATTCAACGGACACTTTTCCCAACTCCCCTTTGAAAAGATGAATATCCCCGAGAGCCAGATAGACTGGGGAAATGCCCGACTGCACATAGGCATCACCGACAATCGAGGCATCGTAGAAATCCCCGAAATTCTCATCAATAAGCAAAAGGTGAATTCCGAACCCTTCGCCGATGTACCTGAAAACCTATCAACGGGAATGGCGACCCTCCCCATGCGACTGGACACCAATTTTTCTTTTTCTGTAAACATGAAACTCCGAGGGAGTAGTTCACTGAAATTTATCCCCATCGGGAAGCAAACCAGCGTAAAGATTGCGGGCGACTGGGCAGATCCTAAATTTGACGGCAACCACTTACCTGTGACCCGTGAAGTAGCCGATTCTGGATTCCACGCGGAATGGAAGGTGCTTGACTTCAACCGCGATTTTGGACAAGAATTCAAAGATCAAATCCCCAATATTTCACGTAGCGCCTTCGGGGTAGAACTGATTATGCCGGTGGGTCAATACCAGCAAAGTATGCGAACAGCAAAGTATGCGCTACTGATAATCGTGCTAACATTTGTTTCTCTTTTCTTGCTGGAAAATTTCTCTCAAGTACGTATCAACTCGCTCCAGTACGTTCTCATTGGTTTAGCATTAATTCTGTACTACTCGTTATTGCTAGGCATCTCCGAACATTTTGGCTTTAATACTGCCTATCTATCCTCGTCCATTGCCACCACAGCATTGATTGCGGTCTATTCCGGACGAATATTCCGTTCCTTTGAAAAGGGCTTGGTTATAGGAGCACTACTATCGGTATTCTATGTATTCATTTTTGTAATCACCAAAGCTCAAGATTACGCTTTACTCATAGGAAACATCGGTCTGTTCATTGCACTTGCAGTGGTTATGTATTCTACGACTAAGTTTAAGAAGGCCAAAGAATAACACAAATTAGTGTCTGTCTAGAAAGTCCGATAGCTTCGTTATACTCGTTTAAATCGAGTAGGAAGATAGGGATTATTTCCCTATCTGTCCTCTCACACCACCCTGCATACCGTTCGGTACAGGGCGGTTCTTTAAGCTTTAACTCTAACATTTTGGTAGTAGTCGGACAAGAATATATATCCTGCTTCGCGCAAACGTTTGGTTGAGATGGTCGTGTGTAGGATAAAACTACCTGCTATTCGCCAATAGCCTTTCCTAGTATTTACCCATTCCCAAGCTTTGGATTTCTTTACACCAAGCTTGATGAGATTCCTTAGTTTGGTCTTTGTTCGTTTCCACTGTTTCCATATAACCATTCTTAGTCGTCTCCTAAACCATTCGTCTATACGAGTTAATAGGGATTTCATATCTGCCAACTTGAAGTAGTGTACCCAGCCAATGATGTATTGACGTAGTGCTTCCTTCCTTCGGGAGCCCCCCCAGCCGTTGCTTCTTGAGGTTAACTCTCTTAGCTTAGCTTTCAGCTTTGACACACTCTTTGGGTGTATACGCAGCCGGCCTTCTCCTTCTCTTCTGTAGAACGAGTAGCCAAGGAATTTAACCTTATTTATGGGGACACATTGACTTTTATCCCTGTTCACTTTCAAGTACAAATCTTCCTCAATAAATCGAATGATGCTACTCATTACGCGTTCTGCACTTCGTTTGCTTTTACACAGTATAACCATGTCATCTGCATATCTAACAAACTTGTGTCCTCTGCGCTCCAACTCTTTATCCAACTCATTTAGCATAATGTTACTTAGTAGTGGGCTTAATGGGCCTCCTTGCGGCACTCCCATCTCGCTTGGCTCAAACTTTCGGCCTATTTGAACACCTGCGTTCAAGTATTTATGTATCAACGATACTACTCGACCGTCCTTTATTGTTCGTGATAAAACTTCTATCAACTTACTGTGGTTTACTTTGTCGAAGAACTTTTCTAAGTCCAAATCAACAGCATAAACATATCCAGATGTGATATACGTTTTGCACTTTTCTAAGGCATGGTGCGCACTTCGACGCGGTCTGAAACCATAACTACTGTCGCTAAATTGTCGCTCAAATATTGGACTGAGTATCTGGGCAATGGATTGTTGTACAACCCTATCCACTACCGTAGGAATACCCAACGGTCGCTTCTGCCCATTGTCCTTGGGTATTTCTACCCTGCGAACAGGATTGGGACGATACCTTCCTCGCTCTATGGATTCTATTAGCGTATCCTTGTTCTCAATAAGATAATCTTTCAAAGATTCGACTTCCATCTTATCAACACCTCCTTTCCCTTTATTGCGTTTTACTTGTTTGTATGCCGCATTCAGGTTGGTTGGTGATAGAATAAACTCTAGTAATCCATAGCCTAATTTGTTATCGCTCGTGAGATTGTTTTCAGTTATCCGCATGAAAGTCTGCCCTTCCACATAGCCTTCGGATTCCGTCCTATTATTCTGTGGATAGGCCTCATTTATTGAGGTTTTCTGCTCTCTTCCTTTCATGCAGTAACTTTCATTTATTGCTCACTTTCTTAAAGTTCAGCCCTTCCCTAGGTCAGTCGTCCCTAAGTAATATGGCCTCTGCTGACTTCTCATGGCTAGCTTTACTCCGTGTTTCTTACGCTGTTTCCACACGTCCATGAGACCTCCCGTGGTAAGGTAATCCACTTTCACTCCATGTCCCCGCCTCATTTACATTCCAACATCTGTGTAATCTTTGGATTTTGACTTGTTTTGCAGCCTCGTCCTGTTGGTTATGCCTGATGAGATTCGTGTTCCTCGGGGCAGAGTTTTGCCGCCAGCTTCCTTCAGATTCCACCTCGCGATGGACACCCTTGCTATTGGCTAGTGGTTGGCGATTACAAACCCCCACAGTGGACTTTCACCACCTAGTTGATTACCATGCACGGCGCACAAAAAGTCATCCCGACAAGCCTATGTCGGGATGACTAAATTTCAGACTATCGAAAGCCTCGATCGCGTACTTTCTTAGCAGCTACACTATTTTAACTCGATCGAGCGAAATATCGCCTCAAGCTCGTATAAAATACCGCGTTTCTTTTCGTTAGGTGCATATACAAGACCGTCGAGCATAATCATACGTTCGCGTTCTTCGTCGAAAATGGTGAAGTTAATAAAACTCCCTCCCATGAAGTCGCCAACGGAACGGTAGTAACCACGGGTTTCAAAAGCGATGTAAGGCCCAACCTTAATGAGCTTTCGCTCCGGGGCAGGATCGGTTTCGGTTTGCACATAACTCCCTGGCGCATCAGCAGGGACATGCTCTTTTGTAATGGAGTCGCGCCATTTAATGATGTCGTCAGGCTGAAAATTGATTTGGTCTTCGGGGGTGTAAGGACGGACGGAAACAAACATCACCAAATCGGCTTTACTGGATGATGCCCAGCCAACCATCAGGTCTTCGGTATCAACCGTGGTTTGAAAACTCTTGGGAAACAAAAATTCGATTCCCTGTTTTTTCATGGGTTTTGGTGTAGGCCAAACTTTGTTTTTCCATTTCTTACGTACAATTTCCATATCGAGCTCACGAAAGCGAAAAAAGGATTCACGGATGGCAGGCAGAAGCATACTATCTAGCGAAGCTTTATCGGTATAGGAAATGTGCAAATATTCTTGTGGTGAGGCGTACATATCCCGTATATGCTCACTGCGATTATGATTTCCCGGGATTATATGAATCAGATGACGGGTGCGCTTGAGCATTTCTTTGAAATCACGTTCACGAATTTGAAAAAGGTCAAACCAGTTTTCGTATTTGGTGCCTGGTTGCATACCCCCAAGCGTATTTCTAATAACTCCACCGGCATTTCCTTCCCATATACTATCCGGACAAACGATGATAATTTCCCCTTTCGCTCCGGTACTCGATGGCAACGATTTTCTTGCTTTGAGTTTTACCTCTTCGGTAGTTGAGTCATCGGTAGCGTCTTTAGCGTCCTCACCGCAACCCACGGCTAGCAGTAGAACAGAAAAGAAAAAGAATGTAAAGATGCTACTCCAATTTTTTGGTGCTTTCATTGGATGTGTATTTTAAGCTGCTCACCCGTTCTCAGCCCCCTAGGATTATCAATATTGTTCCACTTCATAATATCCTCCGCAGAAATACCGGGATATTTAGATGCAATATCGTAAAGGGTATCTCCAATTTGCACGCGATGGAGTACAACATCACCGCTTGGAGCTTTTTCCACGACCTTATTGGTTGACATTGAAGTCCCTTGATTACTTGGGGGTGCCGAGGAGGGTGAATGAATATTTAATCGCTGACCGGCATATATCCGATCGCTTCTCAGATTATTCCATTGCTTGATTTGACTAACACTAACACGATATTTGGCGGCAATGGTGGAAAGATTCTCGCCCGATCTCACGCGATGAACCTGTTGGTCAACCTGCTGTGCCGTAATCGTTTGCACTTTTGGTTCAATAACTTGTTTGCCAATACTATAAATTGAGTCTTCATTAGCCAAAAACACCCCAATATGCGGATACGGTAAGATGAGTGTATTGTAACTCTCCGCGGTTGCGGGAATAATATTTTTACGGTACATCGGATTGAGGGCTTCTATTTGCTCCACGGGGATGTTTAGTGCTTCACTAAGAATTTCAAAGCTGAGGGTTTCGCGAATTTGCACGGAATCAACTTGAAAATAGGTGTACATAGCAGGTGTAGGACGAATACCGTGTTCGGCGGCATAGTTCATAATGTAATTTACCGCGATAAAGATGGGTACATAACCTTGGGTTTCACGGGGAAGGAACGGACGAATTTCCCAGTAGGTACGCTTACCCCCTGAACGGCGAATGGCTTTATTCACGTTCCCTGGTCCGGCATTATACGCAGCTAAGGCCATGCTCCAGTCATCGTAAATTCCGTACATCTTTTTCAAATAAGCACAAGCTGCCTCGGTAGATTTGTAAGGGTCGTTTCTTTCATCCACCAAAGAGTTGATGTGCAAACCCATTATCTTTCCTGTATTGTACATAAACTGCCAAAGTCCTTGCGCCCCTACCCTCGACCGAGCACGTGCATTCAGGGCCGACTCAACCACTGCGAGGTATTTCAACTCCAAGGGCATATCGTTTCTATCCAAGGTCTCTTCAAAAAGTGGAAAGTAAAATTCTGCCAAGCCAAGCATGCGCGAAACCATCTCGTGCCTGCGCAAGTACATTTGAATGAAGCGGTGTACATCATCATTGTACTGAAGATCAAAAGGGGTATTAACGTTGAGTCCGGCGATACGCGCAGCAATAATGCTATCCATCCCAATAGCCGGAATGATAGAATCACCATAAATAGCTAAATCTTCACTTAAACCCTGATTTTCAAACCAAATCAAACTATCCATCAATTGTACAAAAGGCAGGTCATCGAAAACGATACCTTCAAAAGAAAAACGGGTTGAATCTGATTTCAGCGGTTCTTCCTGAGCAAATATGAAGGCCGGGAGAACAAATAATAGAAAGAGGTGGTGTTTTCTAAGCATACGTGATTAACACAAATTATATTACCTACTGAAAAAAGCAATTCGCACCAAGCAAGGTATTTTCAGCATGGAAGTCACCGCAATTTCTACGCCGATACTTCACTGAAAGCTTTGGTTTTAGAAAAAATTACTTTTTAAATAATTGATGACTCAAACGAAGAAGTTCAGCTTCGTCGAAATGTCTTCCGGTAAATTGAATTCCGAAAGGCAATCCGTTTGAGTGTTTTCCGGTAGGAATAGAGATAGAAGGCGCTCCAGAGATGTTTGCCATCACCGTAAAGATGTCTTCCAAGTACATTTGCACCGGATTGTCGCGTTCAATACCAATTCCAAAAGCGGTACTGGGTGACGTTGGACTCAGCATAAAATCAAAATCCTTGAGGATATTTTGCATTTTGTTGCTAATGAATCGTCGAGCTTTCTGAGCCGTTCCGTAGTAGGCATCGTAATAGCCGGAGGAAAGAACAAAGGTTCCGAGTATAATTCGTCTTTTCACTTCCGTTCCGAAGCCCTCGGCTCTACTAAGTTTGTAAATACTTTCGAGGTCGGTTCCCTTTTTACTTCGATGACCAAAGTGAACGCCGTCGTAGCGAGCTAAATTGGAACTAGCTTCTGCGGTAGCAATGAGATAGTAGATTGGAACCAAATACTCAAAATAGGGAAACTCCACCATTTCTACTTGGTGGCCAGCTTCTTTGAGTTCGGTGATTTTTTCTTTAAGATGCTCACGTATTTCTTTATCTACTCCTTCGTTTTCGATGCAATCGCGAAGAACGGCTATTCTGTAAGTTGGGGCATTCTCTTGAGAAATAAGCTGAGAAAATGCCGGCACTTCTTTGGTAGAAGCGGTAGAATCGTAATTATCGGCTCCGGAAATGACTTCCATCACGGCGGCTACATCCTCCACGCTTCTGCCAATAGGACCAATCTGGTCGAAAGAAGAAGCAAAAGCAATGAGTCCATGACGGGAAACTCTACCGTAGGTGGGTTTGAGACCAACTGTTCCGGTAAACGATGCCGGCTGACGAATAGATCCACCGGTATCGCTTCCGAGAGCGATTTGACAAAATCCCGCAGCCACAGCAGCCGCTGATCCGCCAGAAGATCCTCCGGAAACTTTGGTGGTGTCGAGTGGATTTTTTACCGGACCATAATGCGAAGTTTCGTTGGATGAACCCATAGCAAATTCATCACAATTAAGCCTACCGATAATGATGGCGTCTTCCGCCAAAAGTTTTTCCACGACCGTAGCACTAAACAGCGACTCAAAATTTTTCAGCATTTTGGAACCGGCACTAACACCCATTCCTTTGTAGCAAATGTTGTCTTTGATGCCCACAATGAGACCGGCGAGTTTACCGGGCTTTCCAAACTTTATTTTTTGATCAAGAACAGTGGCGCGATCGCGGGCTTCTTGATAGAATATTTCCACAAAAGCGTTGTACTCCTTGTTTTTTTCTTCGATACGCGCAATGTGCTGGTTTACCCAGTCCATGGTGGAAAATTTCCCAGAAAAAAGATCGCGTTGCAGTTCAGTGAGGCTATCGTACACAGTCATTGGCTCCGGGCTTACTGGAGGTTTTTCTTTTCTTTATTGTCGTCTTCTTCTTTTACCGCGTCTTTAAATTCACGGATACCGCTTCCTAAACCACGCATGAGCTCGGGGATTTTTCTACCACCGAAAAGCAGGAGAACAACGGCAACGATTAGCACAATCTGCCAGGGACCTATCATTCCCAAAAAAATATGGAGCAAAGATGATGTCATAGTTGAAATATATTTCGGCAAAGGTACAATAATTAGTGTCATAACTCATCACTCAAAACAACTTCCACCGGACAATGATCGGAACCATGAATATGATTGTGAATTTCGGCGGATTGTAGCTGAGGAAGGAGTTCAGGACTAAGAAGAAGGTAGTCTAAGCGCCAGCCGATATTTTTTTCACGGGCGCCCGCTCGATAGCTCCACCAAGAATACTTCACGGTATCCGGATGAAGGTAACGAAATGAGTCAACGAAGCCGGAAGCAATGAACTGCTGAAAACCATCAATTTCGTCTTGGGTATAACCGGGCGTTTTATTGTAATTCGCCTTCGGACGAGCAATGTCAATTTCCTGGTGCGCTACATTGAAATCGCCACCTACCACAACGGGCTTATCTTTTTCAAGTTTTTGCAAAAAAGCGAGAAAATCAATATCCCACTGACGGCGATAGTCTAGACGGCGCAGGCCATTCCCTGAATTGGGAACATACACACTTACCACGTAATAATCTGGGAATTCGGCTGTGAGTACCCTACCCTCGTCATCATGCTCTGGGATACCAATGCCACAGATATGACGCAGCGGCTTTTCTTTCGATAAAATGCTTACACCGGAATAACCTTTGCGTTCGGCACTATTTGATATGATGTGATAATTATCGAGGTTTTTCAGAGCCTCATCCACCTGCTCATTTTGGGCTTTGGTTTCTTGCAAACACAAGATATCGAAATTCGCAGCGGAGAGGATTTCTTCAAAGCCTTTTTTGGCTACGGCTCTAATTCCGTTGACATTCCAAGAAGCTATGGTCATTTTTCAAATTTTATAATTCTCCAACACGGAATCCTTTTTCTACAATCCAGTCTAAATATGCAGGCAATACATGTTGCAGTCGGTTCCAGGCCTTTTCTGAATCGTGAAAAACCACGATAGAGTTTTCACCCGTAGCCTTCTTAAGTAATTTCATGCAGTCATCTGCCTGCAAAGCTTCATCAAAATCGTAGCTCAAGACTTCCCACATTATCACTCGGTAGCCTTTCTCTAGAACACCGCGCATTTGCTCACGCGTAATTCTTCCGTAAGGTGGTCGAAACAAGTTACTTGATGTTAATGGTGCGGCAATATCAACTTCTTCCAAATAAGTCCTGGTATCCGTATCCGTTCCCTTTACGTGATGAAAGGTATGGTTACCTATTTGGTGATTGTGCTGCTTGATTAAGGCTACAACCTCGGGGTAATTACGTGCATTGTCGCCTACCAGAAAGAAGGTAGCCTTCAGATTTCTCTGTGCCAATTCGTTGAGCACCCAAGGCGTAATCTCCGGGTGTGGTCCGTCATCAAAGGTCAAAACCAGACCCCCGTTTCGGGATTTCCATTCCATTTGGGGGTAAATCCAATTCACCCATTTGGGAACCCTCGGGAGCCTTAGCATGACAGACGTTTTACTGCGCGAGTTGCTGATAGCGCTTAAACAGATCCGAGTTTTGGATATTCTGTTGTCCGCCTTCAAAGCGCGCACTTACGCTCACTAAGTACTGGAAATACTGACTCGCTTGGTTGATTTCCGAACCGAGAGCTTTGCGTTTTGCACCGCTAAACTTCTGGTAGTAGCGAAGTTCACTTTCCAAACGGTCTGCAAAGGTATCCACCAATGCACGTCCTTTTTCCAAAGCCCCTGCTTGGTAGTAGGCTTCAATTACACCCATAATGAAAAAGTTGAAAGGGAAATTGTGCTCTGGCATTTCCTCCATGATGCGGTCAAGTACTTCAACGGCTTTTTCCTTTTCACCATCTAGCGCAAGTTGAAGACCCAAACGAGCGTAAATGTTACGGAAGTTTGACGCCATTCTGCGATTGGTTTCATCAAGATATACACGGGGATCTTTGGCGTTTCCGAAAGCAAATTTATTCATCAAATTATCGTACATTCTGTCGGTGTCAACAAAACCGTAGTTGTATCCTTGAACCTCAGTTGGGTTTTTGATGGGGACGTAGCGGTAGGCCAAACCTTCTAAACGGAAGTAATCGGTTAGCCAGAAGTAATCCTTTGGTGAACTTCCCACCGTAATGGAGAAATAGATGGGGCGATCCCATTGGTTATGAGCAATGAGGTCGAGAACCATAATATCACGCTTGGAGAGCATTGATGAGTTCGACATATCGATAATGTGTTCATCAACAATGCGGTCGTAATCCGCTTCATCAACCACTCCATTTTTAATAACTGCGTCACGATCGATTTTCACGCGGAGCTTTTTCACCGGATAGAACTGAATTTCTCTACCGCCTTGTGACTTAGCGCGGGTTTGTGGATGATCGCTTTTCACCCAGGTATTGATGAAACGATCGATATCCCACATATTTCCAGCACCTCGACGCTCCATAAAGTAAATTCCGTCGCGCGTTCCTTGTACATACTGCTCTCTTTCAAAGGTAAAAGGAACGGGGGGCGCGTCATAAGCCTTGCGCTTCATTTGATCGATGTACCAGTCGGTGTTGAGAAGGCTAAGATTCACTACACGTACATCCGTTCGGTAGCCTTCAACTTCTTGAACGTACCACAGAGGGAAGGTATCGTTATCCCCATTGGTAAACAATATGGCGTTGGGCTCACAACTATCGAGATAGGCTTTAGCAATATCGCGCGCGGTGTAGCGATTAGAACGGTCATGGTCGTCCCAGTTTTCGTAAGCCATGATTCCCGGAACGAAAAGCAAACAAGCTGCACTCACGCCAATTGGCAACATGGCGTGTTTATATTTTCTTTGAAGCCAATCAATCAAAGCATATACTCCCAAGCCAATCCACATTGCGTAGGCGTAGAAGGAGCCTACCACAGCGTAGTCTCGTTCTCGAGGTTCAAATGGCCGTTGATTGGTGTACACCAGTACCATCAAACCGGTAAAGAGGAAGATGAGAGTTACGGCCCACGCATCTTTATTGTTATTCTTAAAGTGGAAAATCAAGCCTGCAATACCTAGGAGAAGAGGCAGGAGATAATAGCTGTTTCTGGCCGGATTAGTGGCCATATAATAAGGTAGATTTTTTTGTGGCCCGAGTCGCATTGAGTCGATAAAAGGAATACCCGATATCCAGTTTCCTCGGGTTAGATCGAGGTACCCTTGTTCATCATTCTGTCGTCCGGCGAAATTCCACATAAAGTATCGCCAGTACATGTAGCCAAATTGAAAGCTAAACATGAACTTCATATTTTGGCCAAAAGTGGGGATTTCTTGATCGGGGGCCATACCGGAAATCTTTCGGTAGTTTTCCGCGTGTCGAGGCTCGGGACTCCACATGCGTGGAAGGAAGGTTTTGTAGCGGCTATCAAAGTTAGGAACCGACAATTTTCCGTCATTAACAATCACATATCGCCCTTCTTCATCACTACGTTCGTACGTAGGCTTGCCGTCGGTATATGGACGATTTCTGTCAAGTTGAGCGTTAAAATACTGTCCATAAAGCAGAGGCAAGTCACCATACTGCTCACGCTTGTAATAACTAAGAAGACTCAATGCATCCTCAGGGTTATTCTCATCAATAGGAGGATTGGCATTGGAACGGATAGCTAGCGTAATAAAGGACGAGTAGCCCAATAAAATAAAGAATACGCAGAGGATGGCGGTATTCCAGTGAATTTTTCTGGTTTTAGCCGTGTAGTAAAGTCCGCCAACAAAGAAGCCAAAGAGCAAAATCGTAGATAGGAAGGTTCCGGTATTGAATGGCATTCCCAATGAATTCACAGTCCAGATTTCCAGCTTACCAAACATATTCAATACGAAAGGAATAAGCACGGCGAAAACGAGTCCGAGGATAATAACCCCAACTACATTGGCCTTAATAAACGTCCAAGCATCAACTTTCTCGGAGCGCTTAAAGAAGTAAATTACCGTGATGGCCGGGATAGTTAGGAATACAAGGATGTGAACACCTACGGAAAGTCCAACTACGTAAGCAATAAAGATCAACCAGCGATTGGCTTTGGGGTTGGAATCCATTTCACGCTCCCATTTAAAGATAGCCCAGAAAGCCATGGTGGTAAATAGTGATGACATGGCGTACACTTCGCCCTCCACAGCGGAGAACCAGAAGGAGTCACTAAAGGTGTATGCTAAAGCACCCACAACACCACTAGCCATGATAGGGAGAAGAGACTTTTCGGTAAGTTCACCTCTAGACTCGGCGATTTTACGTCCCATGGCAGTGATGGTCCAGAAGAGGAATAAAATGGTAAACGATGAAGACAGTGCCGACATAATGTTGACCCAGTAGGCCATTTGTGTCCAATCGCCAAAGGCAAAAAGTGCAAACACAGCACCGAGAAGTTGGAATAAGGGTGCTCCGGGAGGGTGCCCAATTTGCAATTTCACAGAGGTTGCAATATATTCACCACAGTCCCAAAAACTTGTGGTTGGTTCAACCGTTAGCACGTAAACGATAGTTGCAACTAGGAACACTACCCACCCTGTCAGGTCATTGATTTTCTTATAAGCTTTTTCCATTATTCTGAATAAATTGATATCAGTAAAAAGTGTGGGTGCGAAAATAACAAAGATATCCTAGTGTACGAAATAGTTTTTTCAGCTCTTTTTTCGTCCGTTTTTCGGTCCTTTTCCGGGGGTAAAAAAAGTAAAAATATTTTTTTATGATATTTGGGTTGAGCATATATTTGCACCCGCAAAAAGAGGATGCCCCATCGTCTAATTGGCAGGACAGCTGATTTTGGTTCAGTCAGTCTAGGTTCGAGTCCTAGTGGGGCAACATATAAGGAAAAAGGGTTTTGTAAATTTAGTTTACGAAACCCTTTTTTTGTTAATCCATTATTACTTTAGAAAGATTCTTATCGCAGTTTTTGGTAAGTTTGCACACTATTATTTACTAGTTTTAAATGGAATGGGTTAGTCTTTTGATAATTGTTGCCTTTAGCGGTTTGTCCTTTTATCAAGGAACTAAAATTATTTTGTACAAAAAAGGTGATTTACGACAAAGTGTGTATCACTCATTAATTGGATTGGGTTTAATTTACTTACTCACACCACAGGCCTTTTGGTTTGCCCCTCTTGAAATATGGATTCCGTCAAATTGGTTATTTGAAAGAAAAATCGATTGGTTAAGTATAATAATTATTGTTTGTTCCTCGCAACTTGTCGTCAGCTTCACAAAATTAGTATATACGCATGAGGAATTAAGAAATGATTCGGAAATAATGGGCTTTCCCGTGGTACTACTACCCCAAAATAAGAGGGGTACATTTGGATTTAGCGCATTGATTATTATAGCCGTAATTGTTGAAGAACTAATCTATCGCTTGGTAATGTTCTATCTGTTTTTCAACTTATTAGGATTAACTGGCTGGCCGTTGATATTTCTCACATCACTTATATTTAGTTTAGGACATTCCTACCAAGGCTTAAAAGGCATTATAGGCAGTTTAATACTTGGGATATTACTAGGCATTGCTTACTTGATTACCGGCAGTATTTTAGCTCCAATCATTTTACATCTATTGCACAACTCAGCTATAATTGTGTATGCAGTAAGGAGAAACATGAAACCCAAAAGCGATAGTATGTCATACTAATCAAGTTTATCCAAGCAAATCTTAAGATTGCGAAACTACGTTTTTAGGCATCTAACTTCTTCTTCATTATATTTCAACATCAGTTACACATTCGGTGTATATTTGTCGCATTAGGCAAATAAATCTAATACTTGAAAGCATATAGAAATAGTTTATGAAAAAATGTGTTCATAAATTATTGAATTACTTTGTAAGTGATTAAGTCTTTGATTAGTTTTGCCAAACCTAGTCACAAAGTTAATTGCTTGACAAAAAGGTACGTATTGAGTATTTGAACATCCAAATTTTCAGTGTCGTATTTAATAAAAAGCAATTAGCACCTCACATAATTGACCAAAGAAAAAATTGATGAAGAAGTATATTTACATTCTACTTGCGTTCATAGTTACATCAGCCTTATTTGGCCAATCGCCAAACAGGTTGAACTACCAGATTCTCGTAAAAGATGCCAATAGTCGAGCAGTTACCGCCCAAAATGTTGGTTTGAAGATAAGTGTTCTTCACGGGAGCGAAAACGGCAATGTTGTGTACTCAGAAACACAGTTGGTAACTACGGATATCGTTGGTGTTGCAAATTTCCGAATTGGTGACGGAGAAGTTCAGTCGGGCAATTTTTCGCAAATTATATGGGCGGATGGCCCCTATTTCGTCAGAGTAGAAATGGATGTTAATGGGGGAGGAATTATTCTTTGACACAGACAAAACAACTATTCTTTCCAGCCTACGCAATGTATTCGCTTAATGGAACACCTGGACCGCAAGGTCCGCAAGGACCTGCTGGGCCGCAAGGACCGCCCGGCCCTCGAGGTGAGCGCGGTGCTGATGGAGCAAAAGGTGATAGAGGGGAACGAGGCGAGCGCGGGGAAAGAGGCGAAAGAGGCGAAAGAGGGCCTGCCGGTAGAGATGGTGAAAGAGGGCCGCAAGGACCAATTGGTTTAACCGGGCCTACCGGGCCACAAGGGCCACAAGGATTCCCGGGTAATGATGGCGCAAGAGGGCCGCAAGGACCTGCGGGAAAAGATGGGGAAAGAGGGCCGCAAGGACCGCAAGGACCGCAAGGAGTACCCGGACAACAAGGGCCTCCCGGTAAAGATGGCGAAACTGGACAAACTGGACCACAGGGACCAAAAGGAGATAGAGGGCCGCAAGGACCTTCTGGAAGAGATGGAGAAAGAGGCCCACAAGGACCGCAAGGACCACAAGGACCTGAAGGACCCGCTGGAAAAGACGGCGAAACTGGCGCTCAAGGACCGCAAGGACCGCAGGGACCTGCTGGACCACAAGGGCCACAAGGACCACAAGGAGCGCCAGGAAATGATGGGGAAAGAGGACCGCAAGGGCCGCAAGGACCAAAGGGAGAAAGAGGGCCACAAGGGCCTCCAGGTAAAGACGGAAATACTGGAGCAACTGGTCCTAAAGGACAAGACGGAGCACAAGGGCCAAGAGGGCCGCAAGGGCCACAAGGCGAAAAAGGTGAAAAAGGTGATCGTGGGGAAACCGGCAAGCCTGGAAAAGATGGGGAGCGTGGGCCACAAGGACCACAAGGACCACAAGGGCCGCAGGGACCTGAGGGCGCACCAGGTATGCAAGGAAAACAAGGGGAGCGTGGACCACAAGGACCCGCGGGTAAAGATGGAGAGCGTGGACCACAAGGACCGCAAGGACCTGCGGGGCCTCCCGGAAAAGATGGCGAGCGTGGTGCACAGGGTACACAAGGACCTGCAGGACCGGCTGGTAGAGATGGTGCGCGAGGACCGCAAGGACCGCAAGGGCCTCCAGGACCACAAGGACCACAAGGGCCTCCAGGACCAGCGAATGGCCCGGCTGGACCAAAAGGAGAACCAGGAGCTAGAGGACCAGAAGGACCACAAGGACCTGCTGGGCCGGCAGGGCCAGAGGGGCCACAAGGACCCGCAGGAAAAGACGGAGAACAAGGACCCCGAGGCGAAGCGGGACCACAAGGACCTGCAGGACCACAAGGACAAAAGGGAGAAAACGGATTTGGTGTTCCTCCTGGTGGAAGAAAGGGACAAATATTGGTAAAAACCAGTAATTCTGATTACGCAACAGGCTGGGTAGATATGCCCGAGGGAGGCAAGTCAGAAAACACCCAAACAGAACAAAGACCGGCGCAGCAGAGTCAGGTAAACCAAACTACCGAAGGAAAAACCTACACTATAGGATATAGCGCAGAGCAAGGCGGTTATATTTTCTGGGTATCACCTGATGGAAAGCACGGTCTGGTAGCTTCCACCGTTGACCAAGGAAGTTTTGACAATTGGTACGATGCACAAAATTCCATTTCAATACCCGAAAATCATTCAAACGATGGAAGAAACCATAGAGATTGGAGACTTCCTACTAAGTATGAATTGGATGAAATGCATAAAGCCAAAGGCGACATTGGAGGGTTTACCTCGGGCTTATATTGGAGCTCTACTGAATACGGATTCTCCAGTGCTTGGGCGCAAAACTTTACCAACGGCGCACAGATTTCTACGGCGAAAGGAAATGTTGAAAAAGTAAGAGCCGTAAGATCGTTCTAGAAAACAGCTAACAGGTTTTTATACTTGTTTGCTTCTATAAAAGTCAGGTTTTAGTAATTAAAAAAGCTGTCAAATTGATTTTGATAGCTTTTTTCTTGTTTCGTGCGGTCTTTTATCTTGATCATCTAAAACCTCTGAAAACATTGAGTTTGATTTTAGGATTTGGGTGTCTCGCGTCATTTTTTTGGAACT
>JBHYFA010000013.1:0-43748 GCA_051859825.1 Schleiferiaceae bacterium | reverse complement strand
GCAAAGCTTTCATTGAAGATACAGAAAGCAACGCCAAACTCAAAGTGCAGTTTTTCTGGCCATTCAGAGGGAAGTACTGGATCATCGGGCTTGATGATGATTACCAATTTGCCGTAGTTGGTGAACCCTCTCGCTCGTATCTATGGATTTTATCACGCCATCCTCATCCAGACGAAGATGAACTCCAAAAATGGATAGATGTTGCGAAAGAAAGGGGGTTTGACGTAACGAAGTTAGAGCGAGTTGTGCACGATTGCGAATAACCAATGTGTGCTAAAGAGTAATTTTTTCAGGACAACTTCTCGGGTTTGCGCAGCATAACATCTTGTTGGATGTCGATAGAAAATTTGTGTACGAGCTGAAAGAGTTCGTGAATAAATTTCTCATCGATACCTAGAGCTTTACCTTGTTCTGTACGATCGAGTAGGATGTTGAACCAACGTTTAAACTGTAAAATTGTAATACCTTTTTCAAGTTTAACCTCACCAATCTGCTCAACAATATCACGTCTGCTAGCAATGATGTTTACCAACTGAGAGTCTATTTGGTCAATCGTTGCTCGTAAGGTATCAAGCGTTAGATTAGTATGCTCATCGGCACAATCTTCGGCGCGAATGATTAAGGTTGACAATAAGCTATTTAGTTCTTCTGGCAAAAGCTGTTGATCTGGATCACTCAGTGCTTTTTCCGGACAATAATGAGACTCTATCATAAGTCCGTTATGCTGAAGGTCGAGTGCCGTTTGCGCGACTTCGTGGATGTAGGATCGCTTTCCAGAAATATGCGAAGGATCACAAATAATGGGTATATCGGGACGTTCAGAGCGAAACTCCACACTTACTTCCCACTTGGGGTCATTGCGAAACGGATTAATGCTATGAGCATAAAAACCTCGGTGTATAGCAGCAATTTGCTTGACGCCTACCCGCTCTAAGCGCTCGATCGCCCCAAGCCACAAACCCAATTCAGGATGGATCGGATTCTTGACAAAAATTGGAACATCTTCACCCCGTAAAGCCTCAGCTATTTCTTGCACAAAAAATGGGTTCACCGTGGTTCGAGCGCCAATCCACAGCATATCAACGCCAGAGTTTAAAGCCTGCTCCACGTGCAATGCGTTGGCAACCTCCGTCATAGTAGGAAGCTGATGAGCCTCACCAACCCTACGCAACCACGAGAGCGCCGGTGCTCCAATACCTTCAAAACTATCTGGCCGAGTTCGCGGCTTCCAAATGCCCGCACGAATCGCGTGAACTTTACCCTGAGATACCAAAGGACCAACCGTACGAATCAATTGTTCTTCACTTTCTGCACTGCACGGCCCACTTATAATTAAAGGCTCAGACTCTTTGAGTTTTCCTTTAAAAATGGGCCATAAAGCAAATGGATTACGAGACTGCATATTATTGTATTGAAGGGTAAATCAATTCGTGTTGGTGAATGAATGGGAAAAGGTAATTGTTAAGTAAACGTGTAAATCAACATTTCGTTTACAAAAGTACGTGTTAAATCTAATTTTGAGTTTTCTTTTTGCAAAGATCTGCTCTGCTTATCGGGATGGGCTGACTTTACATCTAAATTATTACTGCAAGGAAAACAAATATCGCTAATTTGTTATATATTTGCTAAATTGATATACAGAACATCACTATGGAAGTAAAAACCTGTCCAAAATGCCAAAGTATTGAAGCTGTAAAAGCTGGAATCGTGCAAAATCGTCAGCGATATAAATGTAAAAACTGAGTCTATCATTACAGTGTAGATAAAATTGGTAAGCGCATACCGGATTACTATCAAATCAAGGCGCTGCAACTTTACATCGAAGGATTGACCTATCGGGAGATTGAACGTATTTTAGGCATCAGTCATGTCACAGTTATGAATTGGGTACGTAGTGCTAAGTTAAAACGCCCCGTGCAGAGTCAGTATCACCCAACCTATAAAATACTCAATCATACGGAGCTGATTGGTTTTATTTCTAAACCTTCATTTATTAAAGATGCGGGGATGATTATTACCGAAGTTGGTGATAAATTTATGGTTATTCGCTGGGAACGCTTCGCAAACTAGTGGTTGGCAATAAAGTCTGATGACGAGCTTACGCGTATCCGAAAATCACGTATCTATTTTCCCCGATAGCTATTAGGATCGCTTTCCTGTGAATCATCTATATAAAATTAGCAAAAAACGATATTAAATTTTGTTGACTAGGGAAAATGCTGAACTTTTGAATCGTCAAACAGAGCAATGACGTTTTTTCAGTTCAATCATCTTAGTCCTTGAAAATGAAACAAAATCTACCCTTCATTTCTTTTTCTTCTCTTGCTACGACTGCCGCTTTAACGCTCGGCCTTTCCGCATTCTTTGCCCCCAAAGTTCAGGCGCAGGTATATTCGGAGTCATCGTACGGCAGTGGACTTACCGTACCCATCGGCAACGATAAAGACAAATATTTCCGCTTAATTACTTGGCACCAGATGTGGGCTCGGTATAATGAAAACAATACCGGCTCCACTCGTTTGGGTTCTCCGCAAGAGTCAACCACCGATTTTGGTGTTCGCAGAAGTCGTTTTCTGGTTTACGCGCAACTCAACAAACGCTTTCTTATTCTTACCCACTTCGGAATAAATAATCAGAACGCCATTTCCGGTGGTCTCAACCCTATCGACGGAAAAAAGCCGCAGCTCTACATGCACGACGCTTGGACGGAATTTAACGTCTATAAAAAGTATTTAGATATCGGATTTGGCCTGCACTACTGGAACGGGATATCACGCTTAACAAATGCAAGCACCTTAAATTCAATGACGATGGACGCCCCAATCTTTAACTGGGCAACCATTGAAGCCACCGATCAATTTGCCCGTTTTATCGGAATTTACGCCAAAGGCCAAGTAGGGAAATTTGATTATCGAGCCTCCATCAGCGATCCATTTCTCACCAATACCGGTCAAGCGATATCCGCCAATCAGGCTCTGTACAGTCCGCGAAACAACGGAAAAGTCTATCAAGGCTATTTCCAATACATGTTTTGGGAAATGGAAAACAATAAGCTCCCCTTCGCAGTAGGCACCTATTTAGGCGGAAAAAATGTAGCGAACATTGGGGTTGGCTTTTTACAAAATACCGATGCAATGTGGTCGTTGTCGCCCATTGGAAACGGAGAAGGAAACGATACCGCTTACCACAACATGATGCTTTGGAGCATTGATGGCTTTCTCGACTTTTCCATCAACAAGGAAAAAGGAACGGCTCTTACAGCTTATGCCGGGTACTTCAACTACGACTTCGGTCCCAATAACGTTCGCAACATCGGCATCATGAACCCGGTAGATGGCGGGGGTGGACTCAGAGGTAATTCTGTACCAACGCTCGGAACAGGAAGCATTTACTACATTCAAACCGGTTACGTTTTTCCTCGCCTCAAAGATGGCTCACGCTTTCAGCCTTACCTAGCCTACAGTCACGCCCGATTAGAAGGTGTGCGTAATGCCGGTGGCGACATGGTTCCCGTAAACATCCCGGATGTAGGATTGAACTACTATATGGCTGGTCACCACGCTAAACTCACTCTAAACACACGGTTGAGACCAGATTTTACCAACGTAGAGGCGCTCAAATACCGTCCGGAAATCACTCTACAAGCCATGGTTTTCTTATAAACCACTTTTCAAATTCGATTTTCTTAATTTAATACAACCAACTATGAATCCTGACAAATCTGCCAAACAATATTGGAAGCGCAACTTGCGACTGCTTTACATCTTCTTCGCCATTTGGTTTATCGTTTCCTACGGATTCGGTATCCTCTTCGCCGAACAACTTAATCAATTTAGCCTGGGAGGCTTCAAACTCGGATTTTGGTTTGCCCAGCAAGGATCGATTTTCATTTTTGTCATTATCATTTTTGTGTATGCAGCGATGATGAATAAGTTAGACCGTGAATTCGACGTCGACGAATGATTGCCTGCCTAAATAATAAAACCAAAAAAACTTCAATCAACCCTAATACAACTTTCATATGGATATTTTAGCTTGGACCTATTTACTGGTAGGTTTTACTTTCGCCCTCTACATCGGCATTGCAATTTGGAGCAGAGCCGGCAGTACTAAAGAGTTTTACGTTGCTGGAGGCGGTGTTTCGCCTTTAGCAAATGGACTCGCAACCGCTGCCGACTGGATGTCTGCCGCTTCCTTTATCTCCATGGCCGGACTCATCTCCTTCATGGGATACGATGGTTCGGTTTACCTTATGGGCTGGACGGGTGGATACGTACTTCTCGCTCTCCTCCTCGCTCCTTACATGCGGAAATTTGGTAAGTTTACCGTTCCTGCATTTATCGGAGATAGATATTATTCGAATACGGCTCGTACCGTAGCGGTTATTGCTGCGCTTTTTGTTTCATTTACGTATGTAGCTGGTCAAATGCGTGGTGTGGGAATCGTATTTTCCCGCTACCTCGAACCGGTGTTGAGTAGTTTTGAACTCTTCGGTTTAGATAATACCGGAAAAGGTGTGGTAATTGGGATGGTTGTGGTATTCTTCTACGCGGTTTTGGGTGGTATGAAGGGAATTACCTATACGCAAGTTGCACAGTATTGTGTACTCATCTTTGCTTACATGGTTCCAGCCATCTTCATATCTATGATGCTCGTAGGAACTCCTATTCCACAAATTGGTTTAGGTGGAAGCGTGGAAAACGGAGGTTATCTGCTCGATAAACTCGATGGAGTGCTTACCGATTTGGGATTTGCAGCCTACACTTCCGGACAAAAATCAATGACCGATATGGTTTTCATCACCGCGGCCTTAATGATTGGTACCGCTGGATTGCCCCACGTAATTGTGCGCTTTTTTACCGTACCCAAAGTACGTGACGCCCGCAAATCTGCCGGTTACGCACTCCTGTTTATTGCCATTCTCTATACCACAGCTCCAGCCATTGCCGCCTTTGGAATGTATAATTTCCTCGATAGCGTTCACGGAAAAGAAATGGCCGAACTTCCAGAGTGGGTCATCACTTGGCAAAAAACCGGACTCATCAGCATCAACGATGTCAATGGCGACGGTATCGTGCAATATACCAACGATGCAGCTACAAACGAACTAACAATCGACAAGGATATTATGGTCTTAGCCGGCCCCGAAATAGCTCGTCTGCCCAACTGGGTAGTGGGTCTTATCGCGGCGGGCGGAATGGCGGCGGCTCTTTCCACAGCAGCTGGACTCCTATTGGTGATTTCTACCTCCGTATCGCACGACTTGCTCAAGAAGCAGTTGATGCCCAATATTTCCGATAAAGGTGAACTTCGTGCAGCGCGATTGGCTGCCGTTGTAGCCGTTGTTATTGCCGGTTACTTCGGTATCAACCCACCAGATTACGTTGCAGCAGTAGTTGCGCTGGCTTTTGGTTTGGCAGCGGCTTCGTTCTTCCCCGCCATTTTGATGGGTATTTTCTCCAAGCGAATGAATAAAGAAGGCGCCATTGCGGGTATGATTTCCGGTTTGGCCATTACCATCTTCTATATCCTAAAATTCAAATTCAACCTCTTTGGAGGTGGCACTGCCAACGACTGGTGGTTTGGTATCTCTCCCGAAGGTTTCGGAACCGTTGGTGCAATTGTAAACTTTTTAGTGGCGGTTGTTGTGGCATCGTTTACCAAGGCTCCACCAGCAGATGTTCAAGATTTGGTAGAGGATATACGTATTCCTAGAGGAGCAGGCGCCGCGAGTGACCATTAATGGCTGCCTAAAAAGCTCTAACCTGAAATAAATCATCTTTTACTAACTGATTTCATTGTAATTTCCCCTCCAAATAATTATGTATGCAGATTAACGCGCCCAAACTGATATTTTATGCCCTACTTTTTTTGGGGTTAATTTCTTATCCGTTTGTGGCCGCGTTTGATCGAGCCGAGCAACTCTTTGGCTTTCCCCTGCTTTACGCCTACCTATTTTTGATTTGGGCTGCCTTCATTAGTGTGTTGTACTTTTTATCTAAAACCCTGAGCAAAAATTCCCGTGGCGAGTAGTGTAATTATCATTTCTGTAGTTTACCTAGGGCTTCTTTTTGGCTTGGCCTATGCCGTAGAAAAAGGCTGGGGTCGTGGATTTCGCGTGAAAAATTCAGGATGGATTTACGCCTTGTCATTGGGCGTGTATTGCACAGCTTGGACCTTTTACGGATCCATTGGCCGGGCGCAGCTTTCAGGCATCGACTTTTTAGCTATCTACCTTGGCCCCACCATTATGGCTCCGCTGTGGTGGATCATCATCAGGAAATTGGTGCGTATATCCAAAAAACACGGCATCAGCTCATTATCGGATTTTATCGGTGCTCGATACGGGAAAAGTCAGTTCATCAGTGCCCTAGTTGCGTGGGTGTTATTACTGGGGGTAATTCCCTACATCGCTCTGCAAATCAAAGCGATATCCGAAAGTTTGCAAATCACGGCCAAACTCGACATTGCACACAAATGGTTTTTCGACCCCGGACTTTTTATAACCCTAATTCTCATTGGTTTTGTGGTATTGTTTGGAACGAGATACCTAGAAAGTAGCAAGCCCAAAGAAGGTATCGTAAGCGTTATCGCCTTTGAAAGCCTCTTTAAACTAATAGCCTTACTCCTTGCCGGAGGGTTCATCGTTTACGGTTTGTTTAATAGTCCCTCAGATATTTTTGCTCAAGCAGCAGAAAAACTTCCCGACTTTCAATCAAGAGTACAATTAAGCAACTCGAGCGACTGGTTCTGGCTTATGCTCATCTCCGGCCTTTCGGTGATTCTCCTTCCCCGTCAGTTTCAAATTGCGGTAGCGGAAAATCGCCAAGAGCAAGATTTGAAAAAGGCCATGTGGGTATTCCCTCTCTACCTTTTGCTTATCAATCTGTTTGTCCTTCCCGTGGCATTTGCCGGAATTCTCATGAACACTACTGGTGATTACACCATGCTCAGTCTTGCGAGTCATGGCAGCGGATTTTGGGTGATTCTGGTGTATCTCGGCGGACTATCGGCAGCCACTTCAATGATTATCGTTTCATCGCTGGCTTTAGGGCAAAAGCTGAGCAACAACATCATTTTGCCTATTTACGTAAAAAAGCACCCGGGGCGATTCATCAATGTATTGCGTATCCGTCAACTAAGTATCGCAGCCGTAATCATCTTGGCTTATTTGTACTACCAAAGTTTAGGGAAAAACGATAGTCTTATTTCCATCGGAATTATTTCTTTCATTGCCGTTTCCCAACTAGCTCCGGCCGTGCTCATTGGCACGTATTGGAAAAAAGCTACTTCTACGGGAGTATGGACAGGCATTGTGGCGGGCATGCTGGTGTGGTTTATTACGTTAATTTTACCATCCATCAACCAAAATTTCGACCTCGATATCCTCGCTGAGATTAACCTGCAAAATCCGCTACAAATTGAAGGCCTATCCCCTACTTCCAACGCCATTAGTTTGTCTCTTTTCTTCAACTTGATATTTTTCATTGGACTATCGGTACACAGCAAACCCAATGTTGAAGAAAGCAATCAAGCTGAGTTATTCGTAGATGTATTCAAGTACACCCGAGAATACGAAAGCAATCTCTATCAAGGTTCGACTTCTTTCCCAAATATCAAGTCATTGTTAGTGAAATTTCTCGGTGATAAACGCACGGAAGAAGTCTTAGACCGCTATGCCAGAATCAACAATATCGACTGGAAATCAAACCCTCAGGCAGATTCACGAATGATCAGTTACGCGGAACGACTACTTACCGACGCCATTGGTCCCGCCTCCGCAAGGATTATGATCGCGTCAGTAGTGCAGGAAGAAGACATCAGCATCAATGAGGTGGTAAACATTCTCAAAGAAAGTCAGGAGGTAATCAGTCTGAACCGCCAGCTAAAAATGCAATCAGACCAGCTGCAACGTCTAACCAAAGATCTCCAAAACGCCAATAATCGCTTGCAAAAACTCTCCGAAATCAAGGACGATTTTCTCTACACGGTAACCCACGAACTGCGAACACCCCTCACCTCCATTCGAACGCAAGCCGAACTTCTTTTGGAAATGGGCAGCGAAATGGAACCCGAGGAAGAAGAAAACTTCTTGCAGACTATGGTGCGCGATTGCGAACGACTTACCCGGTTAATTTCCGATGTGCTTGATTTAGAAAAATTTGAATCGGGGAATCAAAAGCTTAATTTAGGCAAACAACACATTGCTCAGGTAATCGATGAAGTTGTGAGTTCGATGCGACGAACCATTGAAAGCAAACACATCCGGTTGGAAGTCAATTTAGCCGATTCTATCCCAGCCACCTACTTTGATTATGATAGGATGGTTCAAGTTTTTACCAACCTCCTGTCCAACGCGGTGAAATTCTGCAACCAAGACGATGGATACATTCGCATCAGTGGATATCAGGTTGACAATAAAATCAAGCTCAACGTGATTGACAATGGCGAAGGCATTGATGCCGAAAAAGCCGCCCGCATCTTTGATAAATTTTACCAAGCCCACAATCAACTACGGAAAAAACCCCTAGGCTCAGGCTTGGGCTTAGCCATTTGCAAAAACATTGTTCAACTCCACGGAGGCAATATTTACATGCTACCTGAACCACAATCCGGTACACGCTTTTCCGTAGAATTACCCATTTATAAAACCGATTTCACTCACCATGCCTAAAAAAATCCTCATCGTTGACGACGAACCGAGCATCTTGATGTCACTCGACTTTCTCTTTCGCAAAAAAGGCTACGAAGTCTTTATTGCCCGTGACGGTCGTGAAGCCATTGATCTGCTCAACAATCACCAACCCGACCTTACCATTCTCGATATTATGATGCCCGAAGTAGATGGATATGAAGTATGTAGCTACATTCGTAAGACGGACGCCATATCCAATAGTGGAATTATTTTTCTCTCGGCCAAAAGCAAAAAAAGCGATATGGAGAAAGGACTCGAATTAGGGGCGGACGCCTACATGACTAAGCCGTTTAGCAATAAAGAATTGCTCGAAAATGTTGAACAAATTATTCAAAGCAAAAAATGAAAACACATAAAGAACTGCACCGAGAATCACTCGCAGACCCTCAAGGATTTTGGGGTAAACAAGCCGAGAGAATCCACTGGTTCAAGAAGCCTCAAGAAGTTGTTTCCCAAAATGAAAAGGGATATTATCGTTGGTTTGCCGACGGCGAGCTCAATACGTGCTATAACGCTTTAGATATTCACGTGGAAAACGGTCGAGGAAACCAACGCGCCCTAACCTACGATTCGCCCGTTACGGGAACCATCGCCCATTTCACATATTATCAGCTACTAGAAAAAGTATCCAAGCTCGCGGGTGGACTGCAATCATTGGGTGTACAAAAGGGCGATACCGTGCTGATTTACATGCCCATGATCCCCGAAGCAGTGATGGCGATGCTGGCTTGTGCACGCATTGGCGCCATTCATTCGGTGGTATTTGGTGGTTTTGCCTCGCATGAAGTAGCCATTCGCATCAACGACGCCAAGCCCAGAGCGGTGATTACAGCCACCTCTGGAATAGAAATCGACCGAATAATCCCCTACAAGCCCCTGCTCGATAAGGCTATTGACGAAGCCGAACACAAACCGTCGAACGTGGTGGTTTTTAATCGTAATTTTGGTGCTGAAAATAGTGTTCGCCTTGGAGATATTGACTTCAGCGAACTAATAGCAAAATCGAATAACGTGGATTGTTTACCCGTAAAATCAACCGACCCGCTCTACATTCTCTATACTTCAGGCACAACGGGCACGCCTAAAGGTATCATTCGGGATAATGGCGGACACGCGGTTGCCTTGCACTTTAGCATGGAATACGTGTATGGTCTGAAGCCCGCTGATGTATTCTGGGCAGCCAGCGATGTTGGCTGGGTGGTGGGTCATAGCTATATCGTTTACGCGCCTTTGCTCTATGGTTGTACTACCATACTATTTGAAGGCAAACCAATCAAAACCCCAGATGCTTCGACCTTTTGGCGTGTTATCAATGAGCATAAGGTAAACGTAATGTTTACGGCACCTACCGCCATTCGCGCTATCAAAAAGGAGGATCCTGATGGACAGCATATCCAAACCTATCAAGTAACCAAGACCTTGCGCTACCAGTTTCTCGCTGGTGAGCGCTGCGATGCAGCAACATTAGAATGGCTGCAAGAAAAACTCAATATTCCGGTTATCGATCATTGGTGGCAAACGGAATCTGGTTGGCCTATGCTGGCAAACCTCATGGGGGCAGACAATCCTCCACCAGTAAAAGTAGGTTCTGCCAGTTTTCCCGTACCCGGTTACGATTTGCACATTCTTCGTGAGGACGGCAGCCTTGCACCGGCCAATGAGGAAGGCTTAGTTTGCGTGAAATTACCTTTGCCTCCGGGATGTTTACCCACACTTTGGCAAAACGATTTGCGCTTTCAATGTGGATATCTCGAACGCTTCCCCGGATATTACTTTTCCGGCGATGGTGGGTACATGGATGCAGACGGCTACGTGTATATCACTGGTCGTGTAGATGATATTATCAACGTAGCTGGCCACCGACTCAGCACCGCAGAAATGGAAGAAGTGGTTGCCCATCATCCCGCAGTATCGGAATGTGCGGTAATTGGGGCTGCCGATGAACTTAAAGGACAAATTCCCTTTGCCTTTGTGGTGGTTAAAAACACTTCTATTGATTCCGAGAGTTTGAAAAAAGAACTCATTGCCCAAGTAAGGGAAAAAATCGGACCTGTTGCCGCTTTCAAAACGGTGGTGATTGCGGAAAGATTACCCAAAACTCGCTCGGGGAAAATTATGCGTAAACTTTTGCGCAGCATTGTTGACGGAGAAGCGTACAGCATTCCCGGAACCATCGACGATGCGAGTATTCCTGAAGAAATCAAAAATTTAATCACAATAAAAACCCTATAAATCATAGCTATCATGGATTTTGCAATCAACTCATTCGACGAATACAAAAAAACCTATCAGCACTCGGTGGACGACCCACAAGGCTTTTGGGGCGATATTGCCAATCATTATCAATGGATAAAACCCTGGGATAAGGTATTGGAATACGACTTTGAAAAGCCCGATATCAATTGGTTTAAAGGCGGTAAACTCAACATTACGGAAAACTGTCTCGATCGTCATCTCGCAACTCGTGGAAATAAATTAGCTCTGGTATGGGAACCCAACGACCCCAAAGAACGCTTCGTTCGCCTCACCTACCGTGAATTGCACGAGAGGGTGTGCATGTTTGCCAATGTGCTTAAAAACAACGGAGTAACCAAGGGCGACCGCGTGGCTATTTACATGCCAATGATTCCTGAACTCAGCGTGGCTGTTTTGGCTTGCGCGCGCATTGGAGCCGTGCATTCGGTGGTTTTCGCTGGTTTTTCCGCATCAGCCCTCGCCGACAGAATCAATGATGCTCAGGCAAAAGTGGTGTTAACTTCTGATGGACTCTATCGCGGATCCAAAGAGATTCCCGTGAAGCGCGTGGTGGATGAAGCGCTTCAGGAATGCGACTGCGTAGAGCGAGTAATCGTTACGGAACGCACCCAGTGGGCGGTAAATATGGTCGAAGGACGAGATGTTTACCTGCACGATGAACTTGAAAAAGTAGATAAGGTTTGTCCGGCCGAACCCATGGACGCCGAAGATATGCTCTTTATCCTTTACACATCGGGATCCACCGGAAAGCCAAAAGGCGTGGTTCACACTTGCGGTGGTTATATGGTGTATGCTGGGTATAGTTTTAAAAATGTTTTTCAGCCAAGTGAATCCGACGTGTACTGGTGTACTGCCGACATTGGTTGGATTACCGGACACACCTACATCGTTTATGGCCCCTTGCTCAATGGCGCAACTACAATGATGTTTGAAGGCGTTCCCACATATCCAAGTCCGGGACGCTTTTGGCAGGTATGCGACAAGCACGGAGTAAACCAATTTTACACCGCACCTACCGCCATCCGCGCCCTCATGGCTGCTGGCGACGACCACGTTTTGAGCTACAGTTTGGATTCACTTAAAGTGCTCGGTTCGGTAGGTGAACCCATCAACGAAGAAGCCTGGGAGTGGTACAATATTCAAGTGGGCAAAGAAAGAAGTCCGATTGTGGATACTTGGTGGCAAACCGAAACCGGAGGTATCATGATTAGTGGATTGGGTAAACATTCACCTATGAAACCCAGTCATGCCGGCTATCCATTGCCCGGAATTCAACCCGTTCTTTTAGATGCCGACGGAAAAGAAATCGAAGAAAACGAGAAAGAAGGTTATTTATGTATCAAATTCCCGTGGCCCGGAATGTTACGCACCACTTATGGAGACCATGAGCGTTGTAGAGTTACCTATTTTTCCCATTACAAAGGCTACTACTTTACGGGCGATGGCGCCAAGCGCGATGAAAACGGAATGTATCGCATCATCGGCAGGGTTGATGACGTAATCAACGTGAGTGGACACCGCTTCGGTACCGCCGAAATTGAAAGTGCCATCAATAGCAACAAAAAAGTGGCCGAGTCTGCGGTGGTTGGTTATCCACACGACATTAAGGGACAAGCCATTTATGCCTATATCACCCTCAAGGAGGCTACCGATAATCCCAATAAGGTTCGTTCGGAAATCATCAATAGCGTGGTGGAGGAAATTGGAAAAATTGCCAAGCCCGAAATCATTCAGTTTGTGCCCGGACTGCCCAAAACCCGTTCAGGGAAAATCATGCGCAGGATTTTGCGTAAGATTGCCGAGGGCGAAACCAGCAGTTTGGGCGACACCTCTACCCTGCTCGACCCGGATGTTGTTGAGGTGATTAAGGAGGATGCAGCCAAATTAAAATCACAAACAGCTAGTTAGTGGCTGTCTATAAAGTCCGAGAGCTTCGTTATGCTCGGTTGAAAAAAAGGTCATTTACTAATGTAAACTCACTGTTTTTCAACCTTCGCAAGCCTCGCTCTCGAACTTTCTAGAGCAGCCACTTTGACTTTATGGACAGACTCTAGTTAGTGGCTGTCTATAAAGTCAAGAGTCTGATTCAGAAAGTTCAGTAGCAAGGCGCACGCAGGATTGAAAAACAAGGAGTTGACTAAAGTCAATGACTGTTTTCAATCCAAGTGCAACGCCGCTAATGAACTTTTTGGACAGACTCTAGTTAAACATTGCTGCTAAAAAGATGTTCTAAAGTGGAGATAGGTAATTAACACCGTCTCCACTTTTTTTTAAGCAATTATCGATGAAATTATATGGTTATTTCTTACTCCTCCTTCCTCTCATGACTCAACCAACCGAACCTCGTCCACTATTTGATTTTTCAGATTCAGCCACGCTAAAAAATTGGTATATAGTGAACGACGGAGTAATGGGTGGATTATCCGAGAGTAGTTTTCGCTTTCACGAAGACGGATTTGCTATTTTTTCTGGAAATGTCAGTTTAGAAAATAACGGTGGCTTTGCTTCAACCCGTTCGCGTGTGCAAAACTTCAATCTACCTTCTTCCACTCAAGGAATACAAATTCGGGTAAAGGGCGACGGAAAAAAATACCAGTTCCGCATTCACACCGATGCGCTTTTTGATGGAGCAGCGTACAAGATGCTTTTTGATACCTCGGAGGAATGGGAAACCATAAACATTCCATTTGCCGAATGCAAAGCGAGTTTCAGAGGAAGAATCATTGCCGATGCACCCAGGATTAATCCTGAAAAAGTTCAGCAGTTGGGTATCTTAGTCGCGGAAAAGCAAGAGGGAGATTTTCATCTCGAGGTTGAATGGATGAAATCTTACGATTAATCTAAACACCTAAGATTCTATAACTTCGGCCTTAAATCCCGCTTCCTGAACCAATTGAATTAGCGTATTGGAATCCATGCCTTCTAATTCTACACTGAGAATTTTATTGGGATTATCGGTATCTACTTCCCACTTCTTTACGCCAGCGGCTTGATCAAGAAAGGGGGTGACTTTAGCAATACACCCTCCGCATTTGATGTTTGTTTTATATTGAAATTTACTCATGTTTATTGGAATTTAATTTTTTCTGGTTTTGTTCAAAACTACACTCTAGAAACCGACCCCATAGGATGAACCCGATATTTTTTTCCATTTCCTAAATCGAGGCAAACATAGTATTTCCTCAGCTTTTTCAGCATCTTCATTTTTCGCTTGCCGTTAAAAATAAATACCTCACCCGGATGAATGTGATGAACACGAAGCTGATCATCATCCTCTTGAGGTATTTCGGTCAAATTCATTCTCGCTGGTAATTTGGTAACTTCAAAAGGAAAACGTGGATGATTTCCCAGCACATCAATAAAATCTAACAGAAATGTTCTGTACTGAAGTTTCCATTCTCTTCCGTGCGGTTGAATCTTTCTTCCAAACTCTTGAAATGCATACAAATGTGCCAACTCGTGCAAGAGGGTAAACAAAAACTCCTCCTTATCTTCCATAGCGTTAATGGTGATTCGATGCCTTTGACCCTGCGGTGGCAAACGATAATCACCGAGCTTGGTTTTTCGTGGACGTACTATTCTCAAGTCGGTGGGGTACGTAGAAAGAAGTTTTTGCAAGCGATAGGCCGACTCAGCCGGAACCCAGTGGAGCAAATCAAGCATCATAGGCGGTGGAACATTTGCACGCTAAACTTTGGACAGTCGCAAGGTCGCAGCGACTTACAACTTGAAAAAAGCGTAACACTCATGAAGATAAAGAAGTAGAGTAGTCGATTTTTTTTACTAAACATAGCTGCTAAAATAACGCAAAAACTTTAACACCTCGAGAGTAGGTTTGTTTGACGTAAATATCCCGAATTTCTTGAGGTGTGGCGTTGAGCAAGTCACCATTAAGCACTACGAAATCGGCGTATTTTCCCTTTTCAATACTGCCAACTTCAAAATCGCGAAACTGGGAGTACGCTGCCCAAATCGTCATGCCCATCAAGGTGTGAAGTGGAGATAAGGCATTCTCCATTTGGAAACCATCGGCGGGAACTCCCTCATCGTTTTGACGAATAACCGCCGCGCGAAATGTTCCCAATGGATCTACAGGTTCAATCGGAAAATCAGTCCCCAAGGCAAGCATACCGGAGGCTTGACGTAGGTCTTCGTAGCGATAGGCATCTTGAAGACGTTGTTTGCCAAGTCTATTTACAGCCCAAAGCATATCCGAAGTTCCGTGAGTGGGTTGCACCGATGGGATAATGCCACTTCCGGTGAAATAAGGTAGATCTTCCGTATTTACTACCTGAGCATGCTCAATCTTCCAGCGGTGGTCGGAATCTTTATCTAGAATGTTATGGTATATTTCCAGCATCACTCGATTAGCAGAATCACCAATGGCGTGCGTGGCCAACTGCATACCTGCTTCATACACGCGTTGGGCTTTGTTCTGAATCCAAGATGGATTATCTAATAAGAAGCCGTATGTTTCTTCATCACTGTATGGTTGGAGCAAACAAGCGCCCCGACTCCCCAAAGCTCCATCGGCATAAAACTTAAATCCATTTAATGATAGACGCTCTTGCTTCCAAGGTCCTCGACGCAGAACTTCTTCAAACGTCAACGAATCATCAGCGGCGAAAATTTGCAGTCCAATATGCAATTTCCCTTCTTCATACAGCGATTCCAAAATTTCAATCTTATCGAGGCTGAGCCCCATATCCGAAAGACCGGTGAGTCCGCGTGAGTAGCAGTAACGCTGGGCATCGATAAGCGCCTTTTCCCAATCATCATTTTGCTCGGATGGCCATTTCACCAAATTCATTGCATTGTCAACCAAAACGCCGCTCGGGGAATTTTGGTGGGCGAGAATAGCACCACCTTCCATATCATCCCCTAGCTGAATACCGTTCCTTTCGATTACAATCTTATTCACCAGCATGGCGTGGCCATCGATACGCTTGAGCAAAACGGGGATATCGGGGAATGCTTCGCTTAAGCGCTCATTATTAGGCATAGAAGAATCTTCCCAAAGGTTTTGATCCCAACCCCGTCCACGGATAACCGTTTGAGGATTTTCCATTTGAAACCTGCGAACGCGCTCCACCACATCTTCCATGGATTCGGCTCCACGCAAATCAACTTCTTTGAATGAGGCCGCTAAACCAAAAAAATGTGCGTGTGCATCAATAAATCCAGGATAAACGAAAAATCCACGCAAGTCTTCCTCCTTGCGAAAAGCGTACTTTTTTCGCATGGCATCTTCACGTCCGATGTCGAGAATTAAGCCGTCGCGAACCACAATTGCCTCGGAAATTGATTGGTTATCGTCCACCGTGTAAACCGTGGCATTAAAAATAAGTAGGTCTGCCTGCTCGGTCGGCCCGCAAGCAACGAAAAACAAGACACTGATTTTCAGAAAAATAATTAACCGAAGACTTTCATTCATATGTAAATTATTTGTTTTTTAAAGGTCATCCCGACAAGTGTATCGGGACAAGTTATGGAATGTCCTTGTCAATTTTCATTGGAGCTTATGAAGGCTACTACATGGACATTTCATAAGTTAAAAAATAACTGCAAATCTAACTAAGAATCAGGCTGAAAAAGGCAATAATTTTTTTTCAATTCTATTTGGCTACAAGCATTGGTTTATCGTACTTTTGCCGGCCATAAACTAAATACATTAATTATGTACGCAATTGTAGAGATAGCAGGGCATCAGTACAAAGTACGCAAAGACCAGCAAATCTACGTTAACCGTTTACCTCAAGCAGAGGGCGAATCAATCCAATTGGATCGCGTAATGCTTGTTGATAACAATGGTGACGTTAAAGTTGGCGCCCCGGTTATATCAGGTGCAACCGTAGATGCCAAAGTGGTATCGCACTTGAAAGCTGACAAAGTAATCGTTTTCAAAAAGAAACGTCGTAAAGGATACCAGAAATCCAACGGACACCGTCAGCACATTTCTTTAGTAGAAATCACAAACATTAAAGCATAACCCTAAAAGCATCATACTATGGCTCACAAGAAGGGCGTCGGTAGTTCTAAGAACGGACGCGAATCAGAAAGTAAGCGCTTGGGCGTTAAAATTTTTGGAGGACAAAACGCCATTGCTGGTAACATCATCGTTCGTCAGCGCGGTACTCGTCACAATCCAGGTGAAAATGTAGGTATTGGTAAAGACCATACTCTTTTCGCATTGGTTGATGGTAAAGTTGTTTTCCGCAAAAAGCGCGATAACAAATCATACGTTTCGGTTGAGCCTTTTCAGGCCTAATAGTAACGTAATAATCGTTTGAAAGAAGGCCACTACCCTTTTGGGAATGTGGCCTTTTTTTGTTTAACATATTGATATCCCACCCATCATGCTCGACATTAAAGTCCTCAGAAACAACAGCCAAGAAATCATTACGGCGCTAAAAAAACGTGGCTTAGACGCAAAACCCGCCGTTGACACTATTCTAGCGTTAGACGAAAAAAGAAGGCAAACCCAAGCTACTCTTGATGCCAAACTTGCAGAAAGCAACGAAATTTCCAAGAAGATTGGCGAGCTTTTCAAACAAAAAAATATTGAAGAAGCCAATAAGCTGAAAGAAGTAACGGTTCATCTTAAAGAGCAAACGAAAGTCCTTCAGGATGAACTTCAAGGTTTGGAAGAAGAACAACTTCGCGAGCTTCTAGAGCTTCCCAATGCTCCTTACAAATTGGTTGTAGAAGGTAAATCTGCCGACGATAATGAAGTGGTGCGTGAATGGGGAAACATCCGCGAATGGAACGAAAACCTCAAGCCTCATTGGGAATTAGCCGAAAAACATAAGATCATTGACTTTGAACTTGGCGTGAAAGTCTCCGGTTCCGGCTTTCCATTTTATGTAGATAAAGGAGCTCGACTACAGCGCGCCCTCATCAATATGTTCCTCGACCATAACATCGAAGCAGGTTATAAAGAATACCAGGCTCCATTGCTCGTTAATGAGGCTTCAGGCTACGGAACGGGGCAACTTCCCGACAAGGAAGGACAAATGTACCATGTGGGTGAAGACAACCTATACGCCATCCCTACCGCAGAAGTCCCTCTAACCAATATCTTTCGAGATACCATCCTCGACGAGGCGGATTTCCCAATCAAACTCACCGGTTATACTCCATGCTTTCGCAGGGAAGCAGGTTCGTATGGAAAAGATGTTCGCGGGCTGAACCGACTGCATCAGTTTGATAAAGTTGAAATTGTGTGTGTTGAACATCCCGAGAAATCCTACGAGCGCTTGGAGCAGATGGTGAATCAAGTAGCTGAATTATTGGAAAAACTCGAACTCCCCTACCGCATCTTGCGCTTATGTGGAGGCGATATGGGCTTTACCTCCGCAATGACTTACGATTTTGAAGTATATTCTGTGGCTCAACAAAGATGGTTGGAAGTGAGTTCCGTTTCCAACTTCGAAACCTTCCAAGCGAATCGACTCAAGCTCCGTTTCCGGGGAAGTGATAAAAAGACGCAGCTTTGCCATACCCTCAATGGATCTTCTTTAGCTTTGCCAAGAATCGTTGCCGGTCTGTTGGAAAATTTCCAAGATGAAAACGGAATTCGGATTCCAAAAGCGCTTCAGAAATATACCGGCTTTGATTACATTTAATGATTAGGTAAATTGAGTATTTGTTGATGTACATTTGCACATTACGTTAACTATTAAAATTATGAAAATCAAACTTTTTATCATCGGATTGTCGGCAATGTTATGGTCTTGCGGACAAGGCACTTCATCTACGGAAAATGAGTCAACCACAACTTCGAGTTCAGAGAGTGAGGTTAGCATTGACATGGACGGTCCGATTATCGAGGCAAATGTTCTTCGTTTTTCGGAAGAAAATTCACGCACCGAAATAGAAGTAATCAACCGCAGTGATGCTGCTTTAACCAGTGTAAGCATGCGATTAGTGTTTATTGATGCTGATGGAAACGAAATCACTACGGCTACTGGAAGAAGAAAGGACTCTCTCTTCCAAACTGCCCGCAACCCTCATGTAGTAGATGCCCGTTCACGTGATCTTATCACTGCTATGAACAAAATTGAGCCCGGAACAGCAAGCATTAAAATTGAAGCCTTGAAAGGGCAAAATGCGAGTGGCGAAAGCATTGATTTTGATTGAACCACTAAAAACACGAAAAGCACGAAAAATAGGTTGTGTATTGTTGCTTCTTTAAGGGTTCAGCTTTTAGGCTGCAAGCGTTGCAAAGCAACACTTTCGTGTCTTTCGTGCCTTTCGTGGTTCTAAACATAGGAAACAACTTCAAGCTAACAACATCTTCGCGAATTCGTAGTGGAATATCATTTTTTGCGAAGCATATCGCGTGTTGTAATGGCTTTCGTTGTTTTAATAAGCGTAAAAACCAATCAATTTTTGCTTATTTATGCGCAAAATGTAAAAATAAGCAGATTTAATTCTGTTTGTTAATACTTTATTTGCACAAATAAGAAATTTTATGAGTATTTACAGTCTTGTTCCAACCGAAAAAATTCTCGAAAGATTACATTTTGAGAATCCTTGGTGGATAAACCGTGAAGCACCTGGGCAATATAGGAGAATGGCGAAGCAATTTTTTTTATCCTCACGTAATAGAAAAAAGCATACGCAGAGCCGACAATCCTATTTACACCCACTTAAGTCTGGAGGACGTATTGAAACTATGTAGGCAAGCTCTCGAACTTTATAGTTCAGCCACTTTGACTTTATGGACAGACAATAAATGGAGTCTGTCTATAAAGTTCGCAAGCCTCTTTACCTTGCGAAGCGCCAAATCAGCTTACCTAATACCTGCGTATCAGGCTCAATCATCAACACCTCAGAGGTATTCACGATATGGTTGACAATAAAAAAGAAGTCGGCCCCGATAATGGGAATCCACTGCAGCCGAAAGTTGAAGATAAATAAATCTGCATCTTGATTCACTTGAGCGTAAATAAGTCCAAATATTCGAGGGTTGATGGCGTATTCCAGTCTAGTACCCACTAGTTGATTACTGAAGCTTCCTTCCTGTAAGTCAACATTGTTCCATTCTACCGAACTAGAAATAGTAAGATATGAAGAAGTTCTCCAGCGAGCTTCCCACACTTGCTGCGTACTCGTACCGGAATAAAACTCTCCAGCAGAAAAGCGCACGGAAGCAGAGAGTGTTCGCGAAGAAAAGGTTCCGGCCTGCATGCGGAATCGGGTAAACCAGTACTCGCCAGGGGAAATTGTTATCCATTCATCTTCTCGACCTACAGGCCGATATATTATGAAATCCTCGATTAAGCCTTCTGCATGTCTGTCAATGGCAAAACTAAAGGATTCTCCAGATCGGGTGGAAAAACCCATGGGTCTAATTTCGTAAAGAAAAGACTGTATCTTACGCGTATCGTCAAACAAGGTATAAGTAAATACTCCCGGAGAAAAATCCCACTGACGAATCCAAGAAAACATTCCGTCTGACTTTGGTCGTGGACGCAGGGAGATGGTGGCAAAATACTCTTGAAAATCTTCTCGCAGCTGGAGTCCTGCACGAGGATTAAAACCTTCCGGACTTCGTTGAGCCGAAGCGAAGATATTAATCAAATCGTTGGGGTAAGAAAGATATGCTCTATACGCAAAAGCGTCAGGGAGCCATTCACCATAAGAATCGTAGGTGCGTATATACGCCGCTCCTACATTGAAATTCCTTCTACCAAAGAGCTTATCGGTGGCGTAGCGAAAGTTTCCCCCCGTGGTGGTATGCCATCCTTCGGGGGTAATTTTATTCACCGTCATCATCCCCACGGTACTCTGCTCCAGCACATCCTGTCGCCACGAACCAATGGTGTAATTGGTGGATGGCTCATCACCGGCGGAAGCTGTTTGAATACTCATCAAGCCTAAAGTACTCCCCCCTTCTTTACCCAAAAGTCGGGCTCCACCAATAATGGGAACGGGCTCACGGTCGCTATTTAAACCGATTCTTCGACTATAAAACGGTATAATGCGGTTTCCTCCAAAGCCAAAATCAAAATAGTCGGCCCCCTCCAAGAAAAATTCTCTCAGCTCAGGGAAAAAGAGAGGAAAACGAGTAAGGTTGATCTGCTCTCGATCACTTTCTACTTCTGCAAAATCGGTGTTTAGGGTAATATTCAAGCGATAGGTAGGTGAAATAAGGTAGTTGATATCCCCACCCGCATTGGCTGTTCCTTGAAATTGCGATGCTTCATTTACATTAGACGTACCACCAATGGCGTAGGGCTTATACTCAACAAAGGCCTTGTTTTCCAGTTTCCCGAGTCCCACTAACAGACCGGCACGATTCACTTGTTCAATTCGGGAATCGCGCGACCAGCCTTGCCAGAAAACTTGCTCACGCTTGCGACGAATATTCCGCTCCACATTAAATCCCCAAACCCTACTTTTTCCTTCCTTATCATCACGAAATTTCAATGTAGGCAAGGGAATTTCAATTTCGGCAAACCAACCTTCGGATGTTCTGGTGGTGCGCACATCCCATACTCCATTCCAAAAACGATTAGTGGAACTTCCGTTATCAAAAACTTGAAGATCCGCACGCGCACCGTTGGGGTTTACGATAAACAAAAATCCGTTACGCTTATCGTTATACGTATCGATGATGATTTTCACATTGTCGTCGAGATTATCATTAAAATCACGCTTCATTTCTTTAGCAATGATTTTGTCCGGCTCGGAATCATAACACCACACACCGATATACATCTTCTGATTATCGTATAGAACGGCCACCTCCGTTCGCTCCGTTGCCGGCATATTTTCAAAAAGTTCACGCTGGGTAAAGTTGGATATTCTTGGCGCTGTAGCCCATTCCGGCTCGTCTAATCGCCCATCCATTCTAATGAATCCCTCTACATACACCGCCTCCAAAGTGTTGGGCATAGACACCTGTGCCAACAAAGAATTTGCAAAAAAAGCAAGAAATAAAAACGGTACTAATTGTATCTTCACTGAATCCCTTTCTAAAGGCGGGCAAATGTAAAACAAGAGAACGGGCAACGAAAGATTTTTTGGAAGATGCCTAGTAAACACGTAACTTTGTGACATGCAAAGAATCCTATTCCTTAGTTTGGCTATTGCCTTCATTACATCCTGCGGAGAAAGCCCCGCCGTGGAGCCCGAAAACGACCCAGCTGATGAGTTGTTTAAAAAAGCCTTTCAGCTCACCTTAAAAGACCAAGGCCCCAGAGGCATCATGGTTGATAGCTGGTTTCAGTACGGTTCCATGCAATACGAAGTCCCCGAATGCGATTCGGCTTATTACTTTGTGGCTATTGAAGAAAAACTCAACGAACCAAGAAATCGTTCTATCTTCCAGAAAATCATGTACCTCGATGGTGATTTCAAAACCGAAGAAAGAATTGAATACTATCAAAAGCGAACTGCTGAAGGTCAAACATCCTACCAAGTAAAAGATCTTCGAAGCAACATATTAATCTTCTTCCAAGAAGGGAAAAATGCCTTACGTGCCGACAAAACTGGGGCTATTTTGGAGAAAATTGAAAGGAATGACCCGGAACTTCCCTTGCTAAGAAGAGAAGCCGGATTAATGCTCCCCGGCCGAACTTTCCATCGTTGTCGTGACAACAACATTATGGCCTTCTTTAATAATGAGGAACTCGTGCGCTTAGGACAGTTTATGGAAGTGTATGTAGGAAAAAATAAAACCGGAAGCGTGTTATTCGAAGGTTTATACACCAAGCCGGACTACGGTGAGCCCGAAATCATTATGATTACCGAAATCAAAATGACCAACCCCAGATCAAGTTGTCCATAAATCACTTTTGCATGTACCGATACTTCCTTGCTTGGTTCTTTTTTATGGGAATACCCTTGATTTTTTTTCAGTGTAACCCAACTCAGCCTTTCACTGATTTAGAACTTTCCACACCCCAATGCCACTGGATTGCCAATGATTTTATTTTTCGTGGCGGCAGTGCGGATGAACCCGATCAGGTCTTTTACAACGATGCCGCGGTAGAGGTTCAGTTTTTCTCGGAAGTCATCGCAAATCAAAACTACGATGGTGCCAAACTCTACGCTGCTTCTGAGGCGAGGGTACTTCAGCAAATTGACTCCATTCGCTTGACCTCCTCAGTGAATTTGCAGGATGATACCTTAGTAGCAGGAACTAATTTAGCCGGATCATTTTTTACTATCGTTCAGTATCCCAATCTGCAATTACGCGATTATCTGATTGGTCTTGAGCGATTCAATACCTATCTCCGTAACATCCGACGTTCCAATCACGAATTCTATTTATACCTTCGCCCGATAGCAATACCCGAGAACCCCGTTTTCGATCTAAATATTACTTTTTTTCTTAACGACAATTCAACACTTCGCTGCACTTGCGATTGGGTTGAATTACTTTAAACAAACCAAATAATGCGCACTTATCAATTGTTACCACTACTTATCTTCGCTATTTTCACTACTTCTTGTGAAAATTACAAAGAAGAAAATGAACAACTAAAGGAACAAATTCAGCTTCTTAACGATCGTAATATCGAGCAGAATGAGCTGCTAGAAAGCTTTGGTGAAACAATGGGGTTGATTCAACAAAACCTCATGGACATTCGTCAGAGAGAAGGTTCCATTCAGGCCATTTCTTCTTACGGAAACGAAAAGCTTCGAAGTGCTAGAGAAGAAGTTTTGGAAGACTTCGATGCCATTCAACGAAAAATGGAAGAGAATAGAATCGCTATTGAAAATTTGAATAAGCAACTTTCGTCGAGCAACTTTCAAAACTCGAAGCTAAAGAAGATGATCAACCAGCTCAATGAGGAAATTGCCGTTCGCGACTCTTCAATTGCTGTTCTAAGACAAAATTTGGAAAGCAGAAATCTGCGAATTGCCAAACTTGAAGGACAAATGGACAATCTTCGTGAACAAACGGAAAGGGAATTAAGAGAGAAGGAAGATTTAATGAATCAGGTGTACTACACGGCGGGAAGCTACCGCGAATTGGAAGAGCAAGGTGTGGTAGATAAATCCGGCGGGTTCATAGGCTTAGGGAGAGTAAAAACCCTGCAAGACAATCTCGATAAATCCAATTTTGTACAAGTAGATAAGAGAACGTTTACCCGTCTGAGCATTGGTAAACGAAAAGTCGATATACTCACCGCACACCCCACCAATTCATACGAATTAGAGATGGATGGAAAAACCGTGGTTGCCTTGGTAATTAAAGACCATGAAGCTTTCTGGAAAAGCTCTAATACACTGGTTATTCTATGGAATTGATTCTTGGTATTCCAACCAAGCATTCCATTGCTCATGAATAAAACTGCGGATTTCGTCGCCACCTAAATTGGTTTGCGCCGAACTCAAGAAAATGGGAGGTAGTTCCTCCCATTGTTTTTTTAGGGTCTTACGGTACTTGGCTACGTTTGACTGCACTTGGTTTTTCCCCAACTTATCAGTCTTGGTAAAAACGATAACGAAGGGAATCCCCTTTTGTCCCATCCAGGCCATAAACTCCAAGTCAATTTGCTGTGGATCTAGGCGACTATCGATTAAAACAAAAGTCATCACCAGAGATGTTCGCTCCTCAAGATAGGTAAGCATCATTCCCTTGAATACCCTGCGCTGATCTTTGCTGACCTTAGCGTAGCCGTATCCCGGCAAGTCAACCAAATACCAAGAATCATTAACCATGAAGTGGTTAATCAACTGTGTTTTTCCCGGACGCGTGGAGACTTTGGCCAATTTATTCCGTCCGCAAAGCATGTTGATGAGTGAGCTCTTACCCACGTTTGAGCGACCGATAAAGGCAAACTCCGCTTTATCTGCTGCTGGACACTGCTTGAGATTCGCACTGCTTTTGAGAAAATCGACTTTCTTTATTTCCATGCCGCGAAATTACGGATGTAGGAAGCAAAAAAATTGCTTTACCTAAAAGACTTTTTATAGAGTCGATAAAATGCACTTTGCTCACATTAGCTTTAAATAGAAACATAAACGATTAAATCACTTCCCCCTCCCCTTAGCGTCATACATCGTTACGCCAAATTCCTGGTACTCCTTCATCATGACTTCAAACATGCGCTTGGCATCAAATACCCAAGTGGAAGCCTCACCCAGTTGGTTCAATCGCGCGGCACCAACTCTATGAAAAATAGGAAGTAAATCGTCGCACTTGCGCTGCACCGACACCTCCGGGTTATGTACTTTCACTTCCCACGAGTGAATATTTCCGTCGGCGGTTTTAACTTTTACCGGAAAGGTTTCGGGGTAATACACCGGAAGCAGAAAGTCATCAACCGCATCTTCCAAGGTGTGAAGCGAAGTTCCCGCATTAATCAAAGTTACTCCGATATACAAAATCTTCCCCTTCTTTTCCACCAATCTACGAAAGGGTGAATCGGCATCGTAAGGCGTGGTTTTTCCAAAATGCCCTTCGGTAAACCATTTGGCCTCCGGACCCCAAACCGAAATGGGCTCTGTAGGACTACAGCTCCTCTCCACTCCGGGCAACTTCCGAAAATACTCAGATACAGCCCCCATTTTTGACGGACTGTTTTGTACATCAAAAATATCCAATTCACGAATATAATCGAGCTGCATTTGAGGATTTGGAGATGTAGGCATCAGAATATGTCCTTCGGGGCCAACGGCTTGCATGAGCGCATTGACCAAAGTGGCCGGCCCGTTTTCCAAAGCGCCAATCTTGCTCATAGCACAATGTACCAAAACCGAATCGCCGGGGAGGATGGAGAGTCGCTGCAAATTGGCTAAAAGAGTCTTTTCATCAATAACTTGTCCTTTACGACGTTTTTTCTCTAAAGACCTGTTGCGCTTGTCTTTCTTAAACTTCCGAAAAGAATCTAAGGCCCACTGAGGCGTCATTTCCCGTATTTGATCTTTCATTCCCATAATTTAGAAATTTAGCCATGCATCAATACAATACTTTACCGCCCAATTTGGGCAACGGAAAGGCTCGTATTTTCCCCAAAAAGGAAACGAACCGCAAACGGCACCCCGCATTTCCGCAGGAGCCTTGTCTTTCCATTGACAATGCATGAGTAAAGCCTTAAGTTTTTTTCTAGCTAATTGAGCCTGCTCGCTATCCGGCATTTTCGCCCAGGCAATACACATTTGGGCACAGCCTGTGAGAATCGTTGCTTCAGAAGCCTGCCAATTTTCATCAAACCTCCCTCCTACATAATTAAACTTCATCACGTATTCAGCCAATGCCAAAGCAGCTTTTTCTCCTGAGACTTTAGCCGCAGTATCCCCCGTATGTTGAGCATATTCTAGCAATCCGTCGATGGTGTACGCAATAGTATGTAAGATGGGGCGGTGGTTGTGCTTAACGGTATTATCGGCATTGCGAAACCAGCCGTTTTCCATTTGATTAGTCAGTACCCACGCGATATTACGCTCCGCTGCTTGCTTCCACGATGCGTTGTTGCGCAGGATAGCCCATTTCACCAAAGGCGCCGAAACGTAAGTGTCATACACCCTTGCTTCCCCCATGTAATTGTGCTTGCTCCACGAACCATCGCTTTCTTGCACCTTGCTAAGCCACTCCGAAGCTTTATCGAGCGCCGCAGCGACTTTTTCATTTGGAAAACGACGATGATAGGTAATGAGTCCGCGCATCACTTGAGCAGTATTGAAAGCCACGGGCGGTTTGTTTTCGTCAACATAGCCGCTCTGCCACCCTCCGCCGGAATGCTGTATAGATAGGAGAAAATCGCAAATATGGTCAAGGTCGGACTGCGAAATTTTGCCCGGAAACTTCTCGTCGTACTGCAACAAGGTGTCTAAAATGTAGCCGGTGGTTTCCGGATACGAACTCCCAAATCCCGAGGCCATATCGTAAGTAGGAAATCCTCCATCGGGCGTATGGGTGCGCGCCATCATCAGCCATTCTACCGCGAGGTGGGCGGCATTTTGTTCGTCTTCAACAGAATACTTTTCCGACGGACGCTTTCTTATGCGTTTTCGCTCCATTTTCAATAGCTTTGCAGCGTAGGGGCGACGCAGAAATCCACTTACCTTTCCGGCGTAATAAAACACAGTTCGCATAGTTGCATTTTTAGCAAGCGAAGGTAAGGAAATCCACCTAAAATCCCCCTATCTTTGCAAGATGATACAATTTAAACCTTTTCGGGGTATTCGTGCACCACGCGACAAAGTATCGCTTACCCCCACGCGAACATATTTATCCTACAGCAAAAGACAACTCGACGATAAGTTGAGTAATAATCCCTACACCTTCCTGCACATCATACATCCGGCAAATGCGGAAAAATTGAAGGGCAAAGAAAGGTTTAAAGCCGTGCGTCAAGCGTTTAAAAACTTTGTTGATCAAGGCATTTTTATCCAAGAAGATGCCCCCGCTTTTTACTTATATGAGCAAAGTTATGATGACCAAGTTTTTCGCGGCTGGATTGGTGCCGTGGCCGTTGAAGACTACCTCAACGGAAAAATCAAAGTCCACGAAAACACCCTGACCGAACGGGAAGAAATGTTTCGAGAGTACTTAGAAGTAACAGGATTCAACGCCGAACCCGTGCTCTTGGCTCACCGCGATGACGTGTATCTAAGCGATCTTTCGAGGAGTATTTCCCGAGAAAGACCCGAATACGAATTCACCACCACCGATAAAGTAACGCATAAAATGTGGATTATCCGGGGCGGGAGTAAATTGGAGTACATTAGCGAAATTATGGCCAAGCACGAGGCTCTGTACATTGCCGACGGCCACCATCGCTCCGCTTCAAGTGCACTTCTCGGTAGAAATCGCACCGACAATCACCCGGCCTCGCATTTTCTCGCCTTCTTATTGCCTTACAGTCAACTCGAAACCAAGGCCTTCTATCGCCTGCTCAAAAGCGACATCCTGCAATCCATCGACGACCTGAGTCGCATCCTCAGCGCCCGGGATATTTCGTTTACCAGCGTTGATTCACCCAGCGATTGGAAAGGAACAGATGGCGCTTTAGCATTTGATTGCCAGGGAAAAGCCATCGAAATTCACTGGCCGGAGGAAGACGTGGAGTTTATCGATCGCTTAGCTACGCGCAAACTCTTCCGTCACATTCTCAAACCCATCGGAAATATCGAAGACGATAGAAACGACAAGCGTTTGGTGTACGAGCCAGCAGTGCAATCAGTAGAGCAAATTTGCGAGATGATGAAGAAGAAAAAATTCCAAATCGCCTTCCTCCCACCACCTATTTCCTTTGAGGATGTAATGCGCGTAGCCGACGCGAAATTGTCGATGCCGCCGAAGAGTACGTATATTGAGCCGAAGTTGAGGAGTGGGTTGATTATATACGGCCTAGAATAAATGGTGGCTGGCTATAAAGCCCGAGAGCTTCGTTATGCTCGGTTGAAAAAAAGGTCGTTTACTATTGTAAACTCACTGTTTTTCAACCAGCGCAAGCCTCGCTCTCGAACTTTATAGCCTAGCCACCTGAAGTATAAGGACAAGCTCTAAATGGTAACTGCCTGTAGCGTCCGATTGCTTCGTTATGCTTGGTTGAAAAGAAGGTCATCCCGACAATTACTTATCGGGACTCACGTTTTTCAATCATAGTAACACAAAATACAATTTGCACGAAAACCACTTGAATTAGAAAAATGACGATTTCCGAAAACATCAACAAGATACAATCAGAACTGCCGCATGGAGTGCAACTCGTGGCGGTGAGTAAAACCAAACCCAACGACGCCATCATGGAGGCTTACGAGGCTGGACATCGGGATTTTGGGGAGAACAGAGTTCAGGAAATGACCGAAAAACAGGCCGAACTCCCTAAAGACATCCGCTGGCACATGATTGGTCACGTGCAAACCAACAAGATCAAATACTTTGCAGAATACGTGCATCTGGTTCACGGCGTTGATCGTGAGAAAGTGCTCAAAGAACTGAATAAGGAAGCCAAGAAGGCCGAACGTGTAATCGACTGCTTGCTGCAAGTGCATATTGCCAAGGAAGAAAGCAAATTTGGCTTTGATGAAGACGAAATAAACGAGGTGTGTAAGCACATCGAAGCCAATAAATACCCCCACATCCGTTGTGTAGGTTTGATGGGTATGGCTACCTTAACCGAAAATCAGGAAGTCATCCGTGAGGAGTTTCTGGGGTTAAAAAAAATATTTGACCAATTGCAAAAGGATTACCCAGGTATTCCTTTTCAAACCCTCAGCATGGGAATGAGCGGCGATTACCCCATAGCCATCGAATGTGGCAGCAACATGGTCCGCGTAGGGTCAGCTATTTTTGGATCGAGAAATTAAGTCAAAATGAAGCATGTCATCTGGGGCACAAACTGGTATCCACACCGAGAGAATCCTACGCTCGGGAACTTTGTGCAACGACATGCCGAAGCTGCCTCCTTATTCAACCGCATATCGGTAATTGTGCCTTTAGCGGGGGAAGATTTTTCCATTGAAAGAGAAAAGAAAAACGAAAACCTCACCGAATATCGAACCTACTATCCGCGGAAACTAAAAATTTGGGGACAAATAGCCGCCTTCAAAAAAGTGCTCCGTGAGCTACCACCGGCCGATGTTTTCCACGGCCATGCCCTTATTTCAGCCTACTGGATGTATAAGCTCGTTAAGGCGCCGGGAGTACTCACCGAACACTGGACAGGTTTTCACAATCAACTCTACGGCGAACTGCCCTACCTCAAGCGCAGGGCAATGAAGAAGGCCGGAAAAAGACTTACATTTGCCCTACCCGTAACGCGACACTTGGGTGAACGCATGCAGCGTTTGGGATTGATTAAGAAATTTGAAGTTATTGGCAACGTGGTACATACCGAACAGTTTTCTCCTACCCCCTACCCGGATTATCCCGTGCGTTTTTTGCACGTAAGTACCCTCCATGATCCGCAGAAAAACGTTTCTGGAATACTGAGGGTTGCCAAACGACTTCAAGACGAAGGACTTGACTTCTTCCTACAAATTACCGGTGACGGCGATGTTCGTCCACATATCAAATATGCTAATGAATTAGGAATACGAGAGAAGCATATCGGTTTTGCGGGAGCTCAAGATCCGGCAGGTATTGCCCAGATGATGCGCGAGAGTCATACCCTAGTATTGTTTTCCAATTTTGAAAACTTCCCCTGCGTAATAGTCGAATCTTGGGCCAGTGGGCGTCCGGTTATCAGCACCAAAGTGGGCGGTATTGCCGAGCATACGACGACGGATAAAGGCTGGTTACTCGAAGTCAAAGACGAAAACCGCTTGTTTGAAATCATGCGAGACCGCTGCCTGTCCTCCAAGCTTCCTCCCATTGAAAATTTGGCAGCTTACGCCCAAGATCATTTTAGCATGGAAGCCATAGGTAGCGCGTTTCACCAAATCTACTCCCGATGTTAAAAAGCATATTCAGCACCACGGGCGTTAGACTTTCCACGGCGGTAATCGGGCTTTTTCTGCTTACTCTCAATGGCCGCATGGTAGGGCCGGAAGGTTTGGGAGAAATTCGGATTTTCACGGTTACAGTAACCATTTTGATTATTGTGGCCAATTTTATCGGTGGCCCCAATCTCATCTACCGCGCTTCCAGGCACAAAATTACGGCTATCATACTACGATCTTACGTGTGGAGCGGAATGATCAGCTTAGCTTTTCTAGCTTATCCACCTACAGCCAAAGGCATCGAAGCACTCTTAGGTGTTCAGCTCCCCGATTTCGACCATCATTTACGCATTGCAATATGCACCTTCTTTTACGCTATGGCCTACGTAAACACCTATATACTTTTGGGCTTGGAAGACATACGCGGACATAACATCACCCTCTTTTCCTTTAGTGGATTTTTGCTGTTGGGTACAGTATTAGGCTACAGCTTCTTACCGAATATTTCGGCGGATATTTACATCCAATTTTTCATGTTTTCAGCCATGGTGAAGTTCGGTATTGGCTGGCTTTTCCTTTTACCCCACCATCGAAAAGGCAAACTAACGGAGGCTAAAGGCGCGACAACGGGATTAAGCAAAACCCTTTTGAGCGATGGAGCGATGGTGCAAAGTGGGAACTTTTTCCAGCAAATCAATTACCGTATTGGCGATTATATTCTCGAATCTACTTGGGGACTCGCTGCGGTTGGACTTTTCTCAGCGGCAGTGCAATTGAGTGAGGGTATTTGGACTATTTCGCGCAGTGCGGCTTTGGTGCAATATTCCAAACTGAGCAATCTCAGCAACGTCGAGCGCGGTAAAAAACTCACTTACCTTCTCTCCAAGGGAATCATTGTTATTACCGCTGCGGGTTTTGTATTCTTGAGCTTCCTCCCTATTTCCTTCTATACATGGATTTTTGGTGAAGATTTTACCGGAGTACGCGGCATTATTCGTATGCTGGCACCCGTGCTCACCTTGTACAGCGTTGCTTTCTTATACAGTCATTTCTTCGCCAGTCAAGGCGATTTCAAGCGCAACACCTTCGCCTCATTCAGCGGGATGGTGCTCACGCTCATTATCGCGTTTATTCTCATTCCCAAGTACGGTATTGTGGGAGTGGTGATTACCCAGAGTATTACCTACACCTTCATGCTGTTTATTTTAGGGAGGTTTATGCGATTAGACCATCCTAAAGCTGCACGCTGGATGTTTCCCGGCTGGAAAGATTACCGTTTGTTTCGTTTGATCAAACAAAGAAAAAAATAATGGGACAGTCAGCATCACAAGCAAAAGCATTTTACTCCGAAGTTGAAGCCAAAGGGGTAGTTTATACTATTCGAGACGAAGGTGGGTATCCTGCCCCAATCAGTTCTCAAGGTGTGCGTGCTATGCCCTTTTGGTCGAGCGAATCAAGGGTTCAGAAAATCATTTCTTCCGTAGAAGCGTATAAAAATTTTGAGCCGGTAGAAGTAGAAGTAAGCCACTTTCATCAGTATTGGTTAAATGAATTGGAAGCTAAAAATCAGAAAGTTGGGATTAACTGGTCGGGGGCTAAAGCTACAGGCTATGACCTCGAACCAATGGTTTTGAAAAAATGGCTTGAACAGGTTTTTCCACACCTAACACAGAACAAACAAGCAGAAGCATTTTCCCTAATAAAACGCCTCAAAAGTTTTCGCTTCGCCATTGAAGGCATCAAAGTTTTGATTGAGCAGGAACACAATTTCAGAATTCATATTACTGCTGCCATTTTCGTTATAATTATGGGCTTTTTGTTCCAAATTAGCCCTTTGGAATGGATAGCCCTGATTTTCTGTATTGGTTTGGTTTTGATTACCGAAGCCATAAACACCGCTATAGAAGGCATTGCCAATTTCATTTCCCCCGAGAAAAACCCTAAGATTAAAATCATCAAAGACATCGCGGCGGCGACGGTACTGATTAGTGCCATTACGGCTTGTGCGGTTGGGGTGATTATTTTCTGGCCTTATAAAGGCTAAAGAAATATTTATTCCTGAGCAATTCTGCCAGTTCGAACCCATTCCGAATGCATCTGCCAGTTTCCCCGCTCATCACTTCTCACCTCCGCATCCCACTGGTAGGTTGTTGGCCACTTTTTAAATATTTTAGCCATTGTAAACAAAAACCAAGTCGACAACTTCGTTGTCTTGGGCTTCCAGCCCTTACTGGGTACTACACGTATTTTAGTTACTCCATCTTGATTGTTTAAAAAGTAGCTTCCGGAAACAGTACCAATGGACGCGTGACCAGAAATGTGAAACTTGCCTTCTAACTGATTACCAGTACTCAGATCACTCAAACAAGGCAGCGCTGGCTTGAAGCTTAGTGTTAAAGGGTGGATATCGTTGTAAACCTCCATAGCTTTAACATGAGGCACCTTATCAATCCACTCTAACTTTAGTGTAAACCCGGTACTTAAATATTCCGTTTGGCCTTGTAAAATCTCAATCGGTTCGAATACACCATCAAAAGATGGGTTAAGAGTTGCGATTAAGGGATTAGGACTGTAACGAATAAAAGTCATCCTTTGCCAGTCCATTGGAACAGGCAATTGATCTACCACATGAGCTTTACTATCTACCATCAGCGTAATATCCGAATGTTTTCGCCTTACGAAGTAGAAGTCGTGAAGGAAGACCAACGGCATGGACGTAGGATATGCCGTCGCGTCCCCCATAGGTGCCAAGATACCAAATGGCTTGCGGGTGCGAGAACTATTTTCGTTAATTTTTATCTCTATTCGTCTATCAAAAATATCCGTGAAAGCGTAGTGCGCCTGTACACCATTTTCATTAACTTCAAACTGTGATACATGCATATCCACCGGAATCATTTTGTTTAAACCCTCACCGGTAATACTGTAGGTTGCTGGATCTAATTGCAGTGACTTTTGGTGATAAACATCCACCTTCTTATCCTTTCGCCAGCCAATAACCAAATGACCTTTACCATGGATAGAGTCGTCAAACACCTGAGGCTCAAAACCTGTATAAACCGAGTCTGGATCATTTTCAAAATTCACCAGTAGTAGCTTTTCCATTGGATCTACATGAATACTAAACGGGAAAAATAACTGATAGGGTTCACCATTGCTGGAGAGTTGTGCAGAAATATTCATAGAAAAACCAATAATGACTAGGATAAGTATGGTTGACAAAGAAAGATGCTTCATCTTTTAGAAATAAATATTAATTTCACGACTTTACCATTCATAGAGACACTTAGTTGTCAAAAATTTCCAATTTAGCGCATAACATTAATTCGAACGCAAAGATGTAAAGCCCCGACTATGCATTGAATCGTGCAAATGTGAAAAAGAGAAACGTAGCGCATACATTTATTTGGAATACACCTTATATGATTGAGTTTACAAAAAAACTTTTCTGCGAATTACACTAAACTTTTGACTCACATTATCAATTCACCTACTTCTTCTACCTAATTAAGGCCGAAACAAGTAAACCTTATGCCTCATTCCTACTTCCCCATGTACCCTTCACAAATTTCCAAAAACTCCGCTACGGACTTATTGTATCCAGTTTGGCCTAAGGGATCAATGGAAAAATTATTGTCGTCAGAATTTTTATTGATATTGAACAACCAAACCGTGGGAAATCCTCGCACCATAAAGGTTTCACGAAGCGAAGAATTCTGAGCCTTGATGTTATCAGGAAGCGTTTTTTTACGCGGAAAATCCAATTCCAACAAAATTACATTTTCCTTTGCCCACTGCTTAAACTCAGGCTTAGACAAAACGTCGTTCGTCAAGCGGATACACCAGCTGCACCAATCGCTACCCGTAAATAATGCCATGATTGGCTTACCTGTTTTCTGCGACTCATTGTAGGCCTCTTGTAAATCTACCAAAAAGCCGTCATTATGCGCTTTATAATCACTCGGTGGTTGCAGACTCACGCCGAAAAATGCTAGAAAAAAAATCGAAAAAATGGTTTTCATCTTAATAAATTTTGATGCCGCAAGATAGGTAAAAATGCTGAAGTGAACATATAGGTTCATGGCAGCTAAATGAACTATATGCATATCAACGCAGCATGCGGATGAAGCATGCATGCAAAGGCCATCTAAACGCTATATTTGCCGCTTTCTAACGCGTACCTGACCACAAAACCAAAATAACCCCATGAGCACAATAGATTGGTGGATAGTTGTTCTTAGTTTGGGAGGATTTCTATCGATAAATCTTTACTTGCGAAAACGTGCGGGGAAAGATCGCAAATCTTTTTTTCTGGGCGGGGGTAATATGCCGTGGTACGTGCTTGGACTAAGCATGGTGGCCACCACTTTTGCGGCTGACACCCCTCTGTGGGTAACGGAGAAAATCGCCCAACACGGGATTTCGGGCAACTGGCTCTGGTGGAACATGATGATGGGCGGCATGCTCACTACTTTCTTTTTTGCAAAATTGTGGAAACGCGCGGGTATCCTCACCGAGCCTGAATTCATCGAATTGCGCTACAGTGGTCGAGGCGCTCGCTGGCTACGTGGCTTTAAGGCCATCTACCTCGGACTCTTCCTCAACGCCATCATCATGGGATGGGTAAACCTCGCCATGATGCGGATTCTTGAAGTCTTCTTCGATCTTAGTCCGGAAATGGCCTTCTGGACTACCATGGCCATGTTGCTGTTGGTGAGCATTTACGCTTCTATCGCCGGACTCGTGGGCATCGTTTACACCGACACCATACAATTCTTTATCGCCATGGGTGGGTCGATTACCTTGGCTTACATAGTTTTACAACAACCTGAAATTGGAGGAATGAGCGGTTTGGTTGAAAAACTCCCTGCTTGGCGACTCGATTTTTTTCCGCAGATAGGTGAAAGTGGAAGCTTGGGAACCTTCAGTTTGAGCATTGGCGCCTTTCTTTCGTATTTTCTCTTACAGTGGTGGAATGCCTGGTATCCGGGAGCGGAACCCGGCGGTGGTGGCTACATTGCCCAGCGCATGATGAGTGCCAAAAACGAAGACCACGCGCTCTACAGCGTTCTCTTTTTTCAGATACTACACTACGCCTTTCGACCGTGGCCATGGATTATCGTAGGTCTCGCTTCCTTGGTGCTCTACCCCGATTTATCCATCGAAATGAGCGGTAAAGGCTTCGTAATGGTGATGAAAGATTACCTTCCGGCAGGACTGCGCGGCTTGCTCTTAGTGGCCTTCATTTCGGCCTACATGAGCACCATTAGTACGCAAATAAATTGGGGGGCGAGTTATTTGGTCAACGACTTCTATGCACGATTTATCAAACCAGCGGTGAATTTTTCCCGAGCTGATAAAGCCGAAAAAGCCTACGTGAAAGCTGGAAGGTGGAGTTCACTGGTGCTGTTACTTTCCGCGGCCTTTGTCACCACGCAAATCAACAGCATCGACCAGGCTGCGCAGTTCTTAATCGCCTGTGGGGCAGGACTCGGTAGTGTGCTCATCCTTCGTTGGTATTGGTGGCGTATCAATGCGTGGACGGAGATTACCGCCACCATTGCACCCGTGCCCATCTTGCTCTTTAGCATGTACGTGCTCGAACCATACTTTGGGGAGAGTTTTAAGCAAAACAACGGCTCTTTTTACGTGGTGGTAGCGGGAACAATTATTTTGTGGTTATTAGCCACCTACCTGACCAAACCTACCGAAACCGGTGTATTAAAAATCTACGCCGAGCGGGTGCGTCCGGGTGGGTATTGGCCCGGGACAGAATCACAAAGAACGTATTTTCAACGCACTTGGTGGCAGTGGTTCTTAGCGATTGTGATTGGCTACGGTAGTTTGTTTGGTATCGGCTATCTCATTTTCCAATCGTACCAGCAAGGACTAATATGGATTTTCGCTGCACTGCTCGCTACCGTACTTTTGGTGGCTTCAAGGAAAAAGGAATTAACACCCGAATAATCGCCACATGGACATTGAAATCGGTCCTTTGCAAATCATACTATTAGCAGTCTGCGGCTTCGGCAGTGGCATCATCAACACCATTGCGGGAAATGGCTCAGCCTTAACACTCATCGCTTTGATTTCCATAGGTATCCCTCCGGGCATTGCCAACGGAACCAACCGGGTAAACATCATCATGCAAACCATTACATCAGTAGTAAGTTTACGCCGTACCAAACGCACCTTGTACTTGTTTAAAGAATCGCAGTGGGTGTTTATCCCGGCGGTACTCGGCAGCATCATTGGTACTTACGTGGTAATGGACATCGACGATTTATTGCTCAAGCGTATCATCGGAGTACTGATGATTATGCTGCTCCTCTCCTACCTGCTCGACCCCAAGCGCTGGAACATTGCAACCGATCCATCTCGTCCCAAAAGGAGCATCACCGGCTGGATTATGTTTTTCGGTGTGGGTTTATACACCGGTTTTATACAAATGGGCGTAGGTATTGTGATGTTGGCCTTGCTAATCTTGGTGAGTCGTTATTCCATCAAAGACGCTAATATTCTCAAGCTCATTTTGGCATTCGTAGTGAGTGTGGCTCCTTTTGCGCTATTTGCCATTAATGCCAATATCCACTGGGGCGCCGGTTTGAGTTTGGGCGTAGGACAAGTACTCGGTGCGTTCATCGGCGCACGATACGTTCTTTACCACAAGAAAGCCTTTATCTGGAGCAAGCGGGTTTTGCTTGTGGCTTTGGTATTTTCGATTTTGGTGATGTTTGATTTGATTAAAGTTTGAGAGGCGCTAGGATAACTAGAGGTTATCTATACTCAAAAAGCAAACCACCTGACCGAAGGCCTCTTATAGCCGAATAAAGTCAAAAACATAATTCATCAACTCATTGAAATCACGATCGGTGGCTTTTTGTACGGGAAAGTAGAAAAACAGATCCGATTCTTCTTTTTCAGATTTCACGGGAATATCAAGTTCAAAACCGTTGGTTATGATGCCGAAGAATGCTCCGCCGCGTTTGTAAACAATGAGTATTTTAAAACTGCTTTCTTTGCGCAGATCCATGTTGTCTTGCTGGATGGGGTAAAAGGTGAAATCGCCCGCGTCAACAAACTTCAGGTTCATGTCTTGAACAATAGCATCCATTTCTCTGGAAATCATTCCTTTTTTTGTGCCGTTCAGCATTTCTTCAAGACGGCGCTCGGGGATGCTTCCGCGTTCAAATTGCGTATGAAACGCCTTAGCCTGAATAATGGCCACATAGCGGTTTTTGTTTTTTCTACCTGAAGCCTGAGCAAATTCCAAGACTTTGATATCGGCTTCGGCCTGTCCCAATTTATCGCCATTTTCCAGAAAAAATTCGGTACCGGAAGCCAATAGCATTTCTTCTTCGTCGAGAACTGATTTATTAATCCAAATTTTCAGATGAACGTCATACCAGTTTTTCTGAGCAGAAGGAAGTGTAAAAGCAGTGGTTTCTTTTTCCGTGAGGAGAATGGTTTTGTCCTTATTATCAAATGCGCGTAGAGAAGCGCCGCTTTTGAGTTGCTGTGCCTTTATGCTGCCAGAAAAACCAAAAAGTAAAGTGAGCGTGAGGGTGAGTATTTTCATTTACAGTACCATTAAATTACAACCACGAATGTCTGAACGGTCGAAACGACCAATTATTTCAAAGTCTCCTGAATCATAAACTTTGCCAATATCGTCTATTGCTATAAACGGCATGGTTGAAGTGTTTGTGAGGTCGAAAATATTCAGGAGGCCGGTTTGCCCAAATTCTTGCACACTAAGCGGATCTCCAGGATGGCGAGTAATCATGCGCAACCAAGGCGGTGGAGAAAAGATGCCATTTTGCGGAGCGTAGGCCTGACTCATCAACTCCGTCATGCCGTACTCCGAAGCCACCGCCGGAATGCCGAAAGCGTTTATAAGCGTGTCGTGCAGCTCCATGCGTGTGATTTCCTTACGTTGTCCTTTCATTCCACCGGTTTCCATCACTACCACATTTTCAAAAAGATGTTTGGGAGGCTGCAATTCTGCCAAATCCAACAAAGCAAAACTCACTCCAAGCAGCATGATTTTTTCCTTATTGTTTTGCGCCTTTTCCAATGCCAAAAGCAAATCAGAATGATTGCGCAGGTAAAAACCACCTCTTCCACTTTGTTCGATGAAGTAGCGACACATTTCTATCAGCGAGGAGCCTTTACGGTCGAGGTATGAAGGTAGTAAACACAGAAAAGTCCAATCTTCCAACGCCCCGTACACCCGTTCAAAACAGGCTTTGCTTACTTTGTGATACCAACTCAAATCTTCCACTGGATGCCTCGAAGGCGCACTGCCTGTTGTACCCGAACTCGTAAAAATTTGCTCGGGCGGATTTTGACCTAGGTAGAGGTCGTGGTATTTGAAAAAAGAAACGGGCAAACAGGGAATGGACTGCCATTCTGACGGACGAAAAGTAGCTCCGTAAATCTCCGAAACAAAACTCCGATACACTTCGCTTTTTTGCATGAGAAAATCAAATCGCTGGAGAGCGACTTCTGCAAAATTGATTTCGTCAAGCAGCAAATTATTGTTATCTTTGTTCATTGATTATGTCATTACTCATGCAAGTAAAACCGAAATATTTTTTCGCCTTAATTGTTGGGCTCTTAATCGTTTTCTCATGTGAAAAAGAAAACGATTTCAGTGAGATTCCCTTCCTCAAATTTGTAGGGCACGAATTTACGGAGAAAGATGGTCAGCGCTTTATACGCGTTGAACTTTATTTCAACGACCGTGATGGGGATATAGGACTCAACGATGGAGATACGTTACCGCCATTTAACCTCGGTAGTGAATACTTTAACAATCTGTGGGTTACAGGCTTCTTGGTAGTCAATGGTATTTTTCGTGACACCTTTCCCGGCTTCGACGGAAGAATTCCCGATCTTACTCCGCAGGGTCAAAACAAGTCCTTAGAAGGTTCTATTTTTTACGATTTACCCACCGATGGACTTGCAGTGGGCGACAGTATGGCCTACGAATTTATTCTTATCGACCGTGCTTTAAATCGCTCAGACGCAGTTTTATCGCCCGTTATTCGAATAGCCGAATAAAGGCGTATATTTGCCACTTCAAAAATTAAATTTATGTTTTCAAAAACCATTTTACCGGCAATTGTCGCAGTTAGTCTTTTTGCTTGCACCTCTGAAAAAAGCGGTGAAACTCCCGAGATCATTGATGAAGTTCCCGAGTCTCTAGAAATTTATGGCGATTCTACCATCACCCTAGATGGAGCTATCAGTGGATCTGATTTACTGGCTTTACTCGACGGAAAAGACAGTGTGGAAGCCGTTGTTTCTGCGAATATTCTAGAAATTTGTCAGCGTAAAGGCTGTTGGATGGATGTAGATTTAGGCGAAGACCGCAACATGACCGTTCGTTTTAAAGATTACGGATTCTTTGTTCCTATGAACGCTGGTGGAAGAAACGCAACCATTCGTGGTATTGCAAAAGTTGATACGCAAAGTGTAGATTGGTTGCGCCACAAAGCCTTTGATGCCGGGAAATCCCAAGAAGAAATCGACGCCATTACGGAGCCCGTAGTGAAAGTAAGCTTTTTGGCCGACGGGGTAATCCTTCAATAATTTAGTTATGCGTACTATATTAAGTCTCGCTATTATTTTAGGCTTCACCACCAGTTTAACCTTTTGTTCATCGGGCTCTGAAAAGGTTGAAGAACAATCACAGCGTGAAGCACCTGTGATGTACAAGCCTTCGGAGTTGGCTAAGCTCATGCACGAAATCCACGAACTATCAGATAAGTGGAAAGTGGAATTAGAAAATGGTGAAGAGCTTAGTCCGGTTCCCGAGTGGATACAAAATATTCTCACCGCCGAAGCAACCTCTCCCGAAGAACTGGCATCGGGTCCGTTTGAAGCAATGGCACAGGAGTATATTCGAAATTTAGAAAAACTCATTTCCGCTGAGGAAGACGGCAGAATAGATGCTTTCAACAATTCCATTTCTACGTGCATCAGTTGTCATAAAGTGTATTGCAATGGTCCTATCCCAAAAATTCAAAAATTGCGGATTTAATGGCTTTGCAGCTCACAACCACCCAAGACGGTAGTCATAGTTTGCTCAACAGCGAACTTCAAGAACACTATCACAGTCAGCACGGGGCGTTACGAGAGTCGATACACGTATTCATAAAAATGGGGTTGGCTGCAACAGCGGTCAACCCCGTTTCTATTTTGGAATATGGTTTTGGCACAGGTCTCAATGCCCTCTTAACCTTTATAGAAGCCGATACGGCAAAAAGAAGCATCAACTATCACAGCTTGGAAAACACTCCCCTACCCGCTGAGATTTGGAAAAACCTCAACTACGGAGCACAAACCAATGAGCAAGAGCGGTTCAACAAACTGCATGAGTGCGATTGGAATACTTGGGTTGATGTATCCGATCATTTTCGTTTGCACAAGCAGCAGGTGACTTTTGAAGATTTCCAACCCCAAGCCGAACAGTACGACCTCATCTATTTCGACGCTTTTGCTCCACGCTATCACCCTGAAGCTTGGGAAGAAGAAAATTTAAGCAAATGCTACCGCGCCCTCAAGCCTGGTGGTATTTGGGTAAGTTACTGCGCCCAAGGTGCTGTGCGACGGAGATTGCAGTCCTTGGGTTTCGAAGTAGAACGTGTACCAGGGCCTCCGGGGAAGAGGGAGATGTTGAGGGGAGTGAAGAGTTAAGAGTTAAGAGTGAAAAGTTAAAAGTTAAAAGTGAAAAGTTAAAAGTTAAAAGTTAAAAGTTAAGAGTTAGTGAGACATGGTTGTTTGGTGGATTGGGAGTGCTGCCTGGTTAATCACGCGAAGCCTCAACACCCAAGAAAACACCGAAACTCATCACCCAAAACTTTTAACTATTATCTTTTAACTAACCACCCATCACTCGTAACCCAAAACTTTTAACTATTATCTATTATCTTTTAACTCATAACCCATCACTCATCACCCAAAACTTTTAACTATTATCTATTATCTTTTAACTAATCACCTGAATGTATATCATCCGAATCTACGCCCTCATCATCAACCCTCGTAAAGAGATATTACTGAGTTCAGAAACCTATCAAGGAAAGAACTTTGTGAAATTCCCGGGTGGTGGACTGGAGCATGGTGAAGGAACACGCGAGGGATTAGTGCGAGAAATACAAGAAGAAATGGGATTAGAGGCGGAAATTGGTGACCACTTTTATACAACTGATTTCTACTTACAAAGTGCTTTTAATCCAAACGACCAAGTGCTTTCAATATACTATCTGGTACATTTGCCCGAATGGGAAAAAGTAAAATCCGAAGTCTGGCCGCCACGATTCGACGGAAGGAAAGAGCGCTTTCATTGGGTTGAACTAGAAAAATTATCCGCAAATATGCTCAACTTTCCGGCAGATAAAAAGGTTGTATCTATGTTACTATCAAACACCAAAGCATGAAACCACAACGCGTACTTATTACCGGTGGCAGCGGACTCATTGGAAGCGCCATTCGCAAGGAACTGAAAAATCAGGGAATCGAATACACCTACTTGACTACCTCTGCATCACGGGCGAAAGATTCGGCCGAGGCATTTCATTGGAATCCGCGTGAAGGCAGTATGGATGAAAAAGCCCTTGAAGGCGTAGATACCGTGGTACACTTGGCCGGCTCAACCATTAATCAACCCTGGACTGAAAAGGGCAAAAAAGACATTATTGATAGCAGAGTGGAATCTACCCAAACGCTGCTAAAAGCCCTGCAAAATATTCCTCATTCGGTGAAAAGAGTGGTTGTGGCCTCCGCTATTGGGTGGTATAAAAACGAATTTGAAAATTGGCAAAAAGAGGATGACTCTCCCGGTGAAGGCTTCCTTTCTGAGGCCGTTATTCGCTGGGAAGAAGAATTACAAAAATTGCACGACTATAACTTAGCCATTGTGCGTGTAGGCGTGGTATTAAGCAAAGATGGCGGCGCCCTGCCCACCATAGTCTTACCGGTAAAACTGGGAATAGGTGGACCAATTGGCTCGGGAAAACAATACATGCCTTGGGTTCATATCGATGACATCGTGGGTATTTTCATGTTTTTGATGGAAAACCACGATAAAAAAGGCATTTATAACGGCGTGGCCCCAGAGCCAGAAACCAATGCCGCCTTCACCAAAAAACTTGCAAAAGCACTAAGACGTCCCGCATTTTTCCCCGCCGTCCCGAGTTTTATGATGCGTTTAATTCTAGGCGAACGTGCCGATATGGTTTTACGAAGCAGTAAAGTCTCCGCCGAAAAAATTTCGCAAGCAGGCTATACTTTCAAGTTTAGCAAACTAGAAAACGCGCTAAACCAATTCTATAAACCCCAGTAACATTCTTGTAAGGTTGATTAATTTTTCAACTGAACCCTAAGCACGTTGGCATGGGATGCATAACGAAGCTCTCGGACTTTATAGACAGACATTACTTAATTTCGAGTTCGCCATTCTGAATCATCCGATACAACGTCGACTTCCCCACCCCAATCTTCTTCGCCGTTTCCAAAACATTATAATCATAAGCCCGCAATTTTTCCTGAATAAATCGCCGGGTGTATTCTTGAAGACTAATGTCGATTTCGTCGTCGCGGAAGGGCATACCGTGGATGAAGACATGCTCTGGCTCAATAACATCGTTTGGACTCACTACCACGGAGAGTTCGCTTACCGAGCGTAGTTCACGGATGTTTCCCGGCCAATCATGCTGCATGAGTTTTTGAATGCTCTTAGCAGAAAATTCGAGAAAGTCGTACTCATTTTCCTGGGAAAAGCTCGAAGCAAAATGCTTGGCCAGAAGCGGTATATCATCGCGACGCTCGCGAAGGGCGGGCACTTTTTGGTGTATATCCGACAAAGTGTGATACAAATCAGCGAGGAAATTCCCCTTGGCAATGGCTTTCTCCGGCGAGGTTCTGCTGGCACACACCAAACGCGCTTGAAAGGGTATTTTCTGACCATCATGCTCAACCGCCGCGTCGCGAATAGCCTGCATGAGTCTGACCTGGCAAGCAAGGGGCATGGCTAAAATCCCGTCGATGTATATCGTAGCGCCTTGGGCCAATTCTAAAAACCCGGGCTCAATTCTACCGTTGTTCTTTGCGCCAAAAAGCATTTTCTCAACATCATCGCCACCGTGAATATGAATGGTGTAAAACGGTCGATGACTAAAAGCCGACTCGCGGTGAAGTTCACGAGCAAACATCTTTTTTCCCGTTCCCGCCTCGCCCTCTAGCCAAATATGAGCCTGACGATCTTTTACCCTTTGCAGGCGCTGATAAATCTTTCTCATGGTGGGTGAAATGGAGGGCACAAGGGTTTTTTCATTGGTGCGAAAAACAGGTAAGCGCAGATTGACCCACTCTTGAAGTCTAGATTCTAAAATGGGAAAACGAACTCGCAAGTCGTCATTTTCCCCTAACATTTCCCACG
>JBHYFA010000012.1:43596-44417 GCA_051859825.1 Schleiferiaceae bacterium | reverse complement strand
ATAAGAGTAAATAACGAAATTTTAGACTGAGCATAACGAAGCTATCGGACCTTATAGACAGATATTATCTAGAGAATTTTTATAGAATTCAAGTAGCGAGGCTATAAAGTTCGAGAGCGAGGCTTGCGAACATTGAAAATAAGAGAGTTTACTAAGGTTTTCTATTGAGCATAACGAAGCTATCGGACCTTATAGACAGCTTCTATCCATAGCATTCTTATAGAGCTTAAGTAGCTAGGCTAGAAAGTTCGAGAGCGAGGCTTGCGAAATCGGAAAGCAAAGGAGTTTACTGGAGTAAATGACTTCGTTTTCCAATGAGCATAACGAAGCTATCGAACCATATAGACAGCTTCTATCCATAGCATTTTTATAGAACTTAAGTGGCTAGGCTAGAAAGTTCGAGAGCGAGGCTTGCGAAATCGGAAATCGAAGGAGTTTACTGAAGTAAATGACTTCGATTTCCGATGAGCATAACGAAGCTATCGGACTTTCTAGACAGCCACATTATCTGGTCAATCTTGCGGAGACTATATCAGCCCCCGACCCATCATCAATTTGAAAATTAAGATTCGCCGAAGTCAAATCGCGCTGCATTGTGCCCTCGCCGGTAGTAAAAAAGTCATCAAACGTTTGGGGAGGAATGATGAGTTTTTCCTTGTCTATTTCTACGTTGAGTTGAAAACCGCTGCCTTGAGCATAGAGTCCTTCAAGCACGAACTGCTCTTGCACTTTACGAATACTCACCGAATACGTTTGTGGGGCAAAGTTTCCGCTGTTCTCGCGCACTTACCAAGTCCCCAGCCAGTCTTCAGAAGCAATAT
>JBHYFA010000012.1:0-43586 GCA_051859825.1 Schleiferiaceae bacterium | reverse complement strand
CGTCATCAACCTGACAAGATGAGAAGACAATAATCGCTGGCAGGAAAATTTTAAACCCCCATTTCCACAAACTTTTCATTTCCCGGAGAATTTTATGTTAGGGAAGATTTACTCCTCTTTATCTCTTCTGTTGAGTTCTTCAGCCATTTCATTGGTGATGTCGAAGGCTTCATCGGCCCAAACGAGGCTACCACCCATTTCGAGCATGAATACCATGTCTAGATTGAGTTTTGCCTGAACCTTATTGATGGCGTCGTACACCTCTTCGTAGAGGCCTTTATTGAGTTCTTGCTCTTCACGCATAAACTCTTGGGTTTTGCGTTCGCGGTAGGCCATCAGTTCTTGTTCCTTCATAGCGAGCTCTTGCTGAGCCATTGCCAATTCACGCTGCGACATTCTGGGAGCCTCCTCCTCCAAAGCCTGAAGATTTTCCTTAAACAACTTCGTCCGACGTTCCCATTCGCGCTCCATTTTACCCATTTTACCCTCCAAAAGTTTAGAAAGCTCTTTGTGGCGCTCATATTTTTGCAACAAACTGTCGGTACGAATGTAGCCAATGTTTAAGGTAGAACCCGAATCTCTAGGCGCCTTACTTTGCTTAACTTGTTCTTCCTGAGAATCGGCAGATACGCCACTTTGCGATGAAGAGAAGTGAAGAACAAACATCACCGCTAACCCAATTCCGAGAACGATATTAATAATTCCTTGCTTTGACATAATAGTATTCATGAATTTTGGGCAAAACTACTGCATAAGGCAGGAAGGGGGAAAATAATTATGTAGGGGGGATTAAAACTTACACCTGGCTTTGTCTAGTTTTTTCCCATTCATTTTTCTATGCACATTATTCAATTATTTTCCAATGACCTGTTTTGTCACTGCCAATACGTTGTAATTTTCCATTATCACGAAGATCTTTAACTTTTCGTCTTACAGTGCTTAAACTAATTTTTAAGTGTTCACTTATTTCCTTAGCTGTTATTTTGCTGTCTTGTCGAATTAATGAAAATACAGTGTCATTTACAGAGTCAATTTGTGGTTTTGCAGTGTCATTTACAGCGTCAGCAAGAATATGCATTTCGCGGTTCTTTAGCGCGTAATTTCCTTTATGAAGTAAGCTTGATAGAAAACGGATTAAGAACTTATCTGTCCTGTAAATTCCCCTTGACAAGTCTTCGTAGTTAGATCTTACCAAGGCATTTCGGAAATACCAAGAGTCACGTCAGTAGGGTTGCCACCAACGTCAGTTCGTCTAAAAACCCCTATTCATTACCCAAAGATACTTTTGCAGAATCATTTTCAAGTCATATCCGGCGGTTTGTTTGAAGAAAAATGAAAAAGCCTTTAGGTAAGGAAAAGTGTATAGGTGTAATGGGCTTGTATGAGCGAAAAACGATAGCAGCATTAGTCATACCGGCGCATTGCAAGGAGATGGCCGGCGGGGGAGTAAATAAAATCCCGTTGAGCTTCGCAACGGGACAGGCTGCCTCGAGAATTCAGGAGAACGCAGGTGGCTTTATTAGTGGAGCGTTTTGGGAGATCGGATGAATGTTGTATAGCGTTTTTTTTATTTCAATTTATCAGGATTTTTTCCAAGTTTTTTTGGTTCGGAACTTACCCTTCTCTCTAATTTCTTAATGTCTTCTTCGGCTGGAAGTTCCTCTGGTCTAATTCCTCTTTTTAATAAAATATCTCTAACTCCACGATTGTTTGTAATATGTTCTGCCGAAATTTGTCTTTCTGTTTTTAGACCTTTTTCTTTAGTGTTAAATACTGTAATTTCAGTGGCAAAATCTTTTGCCTTTATAGTAATTGTTGGTAAGAAATCTGCTAAAGCTCGACCTTTAGGAACACCCAATTTATTTTTCATTTGTTGAGTTGTTTTTCCAAATAAGGCTTGGTCTCCTTTACTTCTGATTATCCCAAAATTTCTATCATTACCTGTCTGTTCATAAATAAGTTCAGATAGTTCTTTTTCAGAAAGTGTTAGTTTTTGTCTTGCTTGAAGTCTTTCCCAATCTTTAATTCTTTTTTCAATAACTTCAAATTTCCTTGTTTGGATAGCGAAATAGTTTTGAGCAAATGCTATCTGTTCTTTTCTTGGGTCTCCATTTTGAGCAATTAAATAACAAGCGTACCTTGTTAGCATTATATCTTCAATTTCTCGTTCACTTCCTGAACCAAGTTTTACCATTTTGTTGACGTCAACAAAATGGTCTAGAATATTATTTCCAGTAGTTTCACAAGATGTCTTTGCCTTTACTACTACTTTCTGGAAATTCCTCCATTCTGAATAGCCTAAAAGATGTTGAATATCTCTAGCAAACCAAAATTCAATTCCGTTTTCAGTAGTTTGAGAATGGTCTTCAAAATTATTTGATAGTGATTTTATTATTTCTGATTTCATATGTAAATAATTGTTTCTTAAGTTGTCATATGGAATGTCCTAATCAATTTTCATTGGAGCTTGTGAAGGCTACTACATGGACATTTCATATCGAGAAAGTACGAATTTTTAATGTAATTTTAGTGGTCGTTGGACATTACACACAACGTCAGTTCGTCTAAAAACCCTTATTCATCCCCCAAAGATACTTTTACAGAATCATTTTCGAGCCATATCCAAGTGGTTTGTTTGAAGAAAAATGAAAAAGGCTTTAGGCAAGGAAAAATGTATGGGTGTAATGGGCTTGTATGAGCGAAAACGATAGCAGCATAGACACCCCGTCGCATTGAAAGGAGATGGCTGGTGGGGGAGAGTGCACAACCCTACCTCAAACCAACCCCTCTATCTCCTCTCTCACATCCATTGCCGCTTTATACCCAATCTCGAAGAGCTTTTCGCCTTTGTTGAAGTCGAAAAGGCCGAAGGAAAAGGCGCCGGTAACGTCAATTTGTACGTCGCATTGCTCGAAACGCTGCTTGGTGGGATACCAGAGTGAAAGCTCGAAGATGCGTTCGGCTACGCTTTTCATTTTGTTGGGCATCTGGGAGAATTCGCCGTGAACGTTGATGTTTACCCCGATGATTTTGAGATTCTTTTCCTGCAAAGGCTCGATGGGCATGTTGTTTAATACCCCACCATCTACAAACAATTTTCCATCTTTCTCCACGGGCTCAAAAATGATAGGTATGGAGGCAGAAGCTACCACCGCATCAATCACACTGCCCTCGGAAAGCATCATGGCTTTGCCGGAACGCAGTTCGGAAACGCAGGCTTGAAAGGGAGTTTTTAAGCACGAAAAATCGTCTTTCTCGAGGTTTTCTTCCAAGATGTTTCGCAGATATTTCATCTCGGAAAAACCGCTTTTTCCTAAGGCAAGTTTGAAAACGTCGAGGACATTCTTGGTTTGAACTTTCTTGAGAATTTCTTTGGGTGGAATGCCTAAGGCGTACAAAGACCCGGCAATGGCACCGGCACTGGTACCGGTAATCATATCGGGCTTTACACCTATTTCGTCCAAGGCTTCAAGCACACCTAAATGCGCGAGTCCGCGGGCGCCACCTCCACTTAAACAAATACCTATTCCGGCCATTAGTAGTCTAAGATTGTTCGCATTTTCTTAGCCACTTTTTCGGCATTGGGGATCATGGTGGCTTCGAGTACGGAGTTGAGCGGAATGGCCGGCAGGGTTTCGCTACCGATTACCCCCACGGGTGCGTCGAGATAGTTAAAGCAGTTTTCTTGGATATTACCTGCAAGGGCTTGAGCGAAGCTATTGGGCACGGCTTCTTCGGTCACTACCAAACAGCGACCAATGGCTTTGGTGCGCTCAAAAATCAATTCTTCGTCAATGGGTACTAAGGTGCGTAAATCTAGCACCTCAATTCTACCCGGGAATTCCTTGGCTGCGGTTTTGGCCCAATACACACCCATACCGTAGGTCACCACCAAGAGAGCGTTTCCTTCGTTGATGCTGTCTTCATTAGCCGCTAAGGCAATTCGACCTTTTCCAAACGGAATGATGTAGTCCTCATCAGGTTCGATGGTTTTGGCTTCTTCGGTGCCTTTGATTTTGCTCCAATAGAGTCCCTTGTGTTCCAGCATCACCACCGGATTGGGGTCGTAGTAGGCCGATTTCATCAAACCTTTTAAGTCGGCTCCGGTTGACGGATAGGCCACTTTGATTCCGCGAATGTTGCTCACGATACTCTCCACCGAAGAGGAGTGGTATGGTCCTCCTGAACCGTACGCTCCGATGGGCACGCGGATAACCGCACTCGCTGGCCATTTTCCGTTGCTGAGGAAGTAGGATCTACTGAGTTCGGTAAAAAGCTGATTAAGACCCGGCCAGATATAGTCGGCAAATTGCACCTCCACAATCGGACGAAGTCCAACCGCGGCCATACCTACCGTACTACCAATGATAAACGCCTCTTGGATGGGTGTATTGAATACGCGGTTGTCACCAAATTGCGTTCCCAGAGTGGCGGCCTCGCGGAATACACCACCGAGACGCTTGCCCACGTCTTGTCCGTACAGTAAAGCCTCCGGATGCTTGGTCATAATTTCCCTGATGGCAAATAAAGCACTGTCCACCATCACGGTTTTTTCTCTACCCTTAGGTTCGCGTACACCCACTTCTTCGGTGATGGGGGTAGGGGCGTAGTCGTGTAAGAAAAGATCTTCGGGTCTGGGATCCTCAGCCTGCAAAGCTTCCTGGTAATCGTCTTCCACGGTTTTTTGACTAACCGCTTTCAGGGCATCGAGTTCTTCCTGGGTAAAACCATTTTCGAGTAGATAGGTTTCAAATGCGGGTAGTGGGTCGCGCTGGGCGTGTTCTTCCAAATCATCGCGGTACCATTCGCGGCGTACTCCCGAAGTATGGTGTCCGAGGAGGGGCGCTTTGGCGTGAATCATTACCGGACGGCGTTCGTTGCGAATGATTTCCAGAGCTTGCTGCACGGTATTCCACGATTCTTCAAAGGAGCTTCCGTTTATGCTAAAAACTTCAAGACCTTTGAAGCCGGCGGCAAACTCCGCGGCGTTCTGTGCACGGGTTTCTTCGGCATTAGCGGAGATGTCCCATTCGTTGTCCTGTACGAAGTACAAAATGGGTAATTTTTTCAAAACAGCCATTTGCAAGGCTTCACTCACTTCACCTTCGGTCATGGCGGCATCACCGATGGAGCAAACGGCTACGGGCTTGGGGTTGTCGGCTTGTTCCAGTCCCATAAGTTCGCGGTACTGAATACCCATGGCTGCCCCAGTGATGGGAATGGCCTGCATTCCGGTTGCCGAACTTTGGTGGGGGATTTTCGGCATATCCGGACGGTTGAGACTCGGGTGGGAATAATAGGTTCGTCCGCCGGAAAACGGATCATCGCGCTTGGCGAGGAGCTGCAGCATAAGTTCGTAAGGACGCATACCGATGCCGAGCAAAATACTATCGTCGCGGTAATAGGCTGATAGAAAATCTTGCGGATGAAGCTGCATCCCCAGTGCCAATTGCACGGCTTCGTGGCCGCGGGAACAAGCGTGAACGTATTTGGCGGTAACTTCTTTATTATCTTCGTAGAGATCACTCATCGACCTTGCAGTGGTCATCAGAGAATAGGCGCGGGAGAGAATATCTTTGGAAATACCCATATTATCAGTGATATTTATTGCAAAATTATTTGCCGCAAATATCGGTAAGAAAAATGGGAAACCCTAAACTAGAAATGATAGTTCAGCGCCAAAGTGGTGTGAAAAAGATTCACCCGGTTCATGATGAATTCCGGTGGTAAGTTTTCGTTGGTAGAAAGGATTTTTGCCACTAGAAGGATGTTGGTTTCTAGTCCTTTTAGTATTCCGCTGTGATCATAATGAAAGTCGAGATTGATGTGGGTATATGCCGGAATTCCGTACTTATTCATGGCATGGTCGAGGGCGCTGGGTGTGCGCACGTAGCCTACGGAGAGTTCGGATGCAAGATTGCTATTGGGCTTTTGGTAGAGGAGTTTGGTGGAAACGGCGGTTAAATCGCCCATGCCTTCGCTTCGTTCACGGGGGATGAAGCTGTAAAAAAACTCTCTTCCCCATTCACGTGGGTGGAGATAGCGGCCATGACTGGTGATACGGTTGAAATTTAGTGAGGTAGTCCAATGACTATTTTGGTATCCGGCGCGCGCTCCAAAGGTGTATGCTTCGTGGCCGGGAGGTGCGTAGCTCAGTTCGGGTTCAGCGTTTCCGCCATTGCCCACGCCGTGCTGCGCGAGTCCTTGTGCCCCGAAAATCCAGTATTCATACTTTCCTCTGGGGTATTTAGCATCAAACTGAATCATGGCGGTATTCATTACGTTATCGATGTAAAAGTCCCAGGCGTGCATGTCCCAGTTGGCGTTGATTTTTCTGTGTACCCCAATAATTCCTACTCCTGAAGATCGCACGTTTCCGCGATAACGGGAGGGCTGTCCAAAAACGTCAAATCCTACGGGGTGTACCCCAATCGACTCGCCCGTATTGTACCAGCGGATGGTGCTTCGAGGGGAAAAGCGGTAGATAAAGCCCCCCTCGATTTTCGTTCGTTCGTTGATTTGGGAATGAAGATAGAGTCCTTCTACACCGGTGGGACGCATTCTACCATCTTGAAGGTTGATGAAGGGCGTATTGAGTAGAATTTTTCCAAAGGTGATGTCGGTAGAGCGAAATTTATAGCTGATAAACAATTCCTCCAAGCGATCCATATCCTCGGTATTGTTGACGTCGGTAATGTCGAAGAGGGCAATTTCGTAGCGACTGAGGAAGCCCGTTGTGGGGTCTGGGTTCTGGAGGTTGAAGGAGCCGATATTGAAAATATAGAAACCACTGACTCCGATGTTGAATCCGTGAAACCGTGCCGACTCAAAGCGCAGACCACCACCGGCGGCATTGGCGGCGAAGTTTTGCAAATCACCCTGATTTTGGGTGCTCATAAACATGTAACGAAAATGACCGTGCGTTGTCCCCGCCCGCAGTGCACCCAGTAAGGAAGTGGTATCGACAACCTCCTTCTGTTTGCCTCGCCAGATATTGGGTTTCTCGGGCACATCTTGGTGTTGAGCATGCAAAAAGAAAAAACCTCCCAAGAAGAAGGTTAGTGCTACTTTACGAAACATGTTTAGCGATTGTTATGCGTTGAGGGTACTTCTAACTTTGGTTATTGAGCCTCCGTTGATGGCAGAAATTCCATTTTGCGCGAGTATTCCTTTGGCCATACCACTGCGAGCACCTGAGCGACAAAAGAGAACGATGCGTTCTTTGCCTTTGAATTTTCCCAGATTTTTAGAAAGACTATCCAAGGGAATGTTCACCGCGCCCTTCACGCTGCCATCTTTAAACTCCTTAGGCGTGCGTACATCAACTAAAAATGCACCTTGCTGCAACGCCTCTTTTAGTTCATTTGAACCACCGAAAAGTTTGGAAAAAAACCCCATGATAATTTGTTTTTTGTTGATGCAAAGGTATCTAGGTGGCATTGGGTTTTTGTATGACTGAAATCACATAAGAAATTCCTCATTCATCTTTCCAATCCGGTTCCACATGAATCAAGACATTCTCCAGTCCTTCGATTCGCTTCATCAAGGTATCTTTGAGATTATGGGCAATATCGTGGCCTTCTCTTACGCTGATGTTTGCGTCCACGATAGCGTGAAGATCGACGTGAAACTTTAGGCCCACCTTTCTTACGAAGCATTTTTCGGTATCGAGTACACCATCAACATCTTGGGAAATGATGCGTATCTCCTCCACGAGTTCGTCATAGTTATGCTCGTCCATGATTTCGCCCAAAGCCGGACGAAAAATGCGATAGCTATTGTAGAGGATGAAAACCGATGCGAGGAGGGCAGCCCAGTCGTCGGCGGTTTCGTAGCCTTCGCCCATGAGCACGGCAACGGCAATACCGATAAAGGCCGCTACCGAAGTGATGGCGTCGCTGCGGTGGTGCCAGGCATCGGCGCGCAGGGAGGTGCTGTTGGTTTGTTTGCTTTTGCGAATTACGATTTGATAGGAGATTTCTTTCCAAAGAATGATGGCGGCCAGAACGATAAGCGTCCAAGCTTCGGGACCTTCGTGTGGCGTACGGATGTTTTTAACGGCTTGATAAGCGATTACAATAGCCGAAGTAATCAGGAAGCCCGCGACCACAAAAGTGATAAGCGGCTCAACCCTGCCGTGACCGTAGGGATGATTTTCATCTGGCGGACGCTTGGCGTAACGCAGTCCGAGCAACACCAAAATAGATGATACGATATCCGTGGTGGACTCTATGGCGTCGGCAATAAGAGCGTAGGAGTTTCCAAAAAAGCCCGCAAGCCCCTTCACAATAGCGAGGAAAAAGCTACTGAGGATGCTAAAATAAGTGGTTTTTATGGCGGAATCTTCGTTGGAATGCATGCCGCGAAGATACGTTCTCTACCTTGCTTTGACGGTTTAAGATGAGGGAGAAAAGTTGAGCTTTATCGAAATATTCTATTTCAACCTACTATACCTTTCTTCAAGCAATTCCTTATAAGCTGCTTTCATTTGTGTAGATAAAAAAGACCGATCAATCCAATCCATTGCTTTGGATTTGTTTTTAATCATTCTGTTGAAACTCGCCTTGATTTGTTTAGGCGTCAATCCCAGGTCTTCTCCCAAGTGCTCAAAATGTTCTCTTTTCAGCTTTTTTTTCTTCCCAACGATGGTCAGCGCGAGTTCTTCAGAATCTTCGGGGAATAGGATGGCCACATTCAAAAGATCATAGGCAGGAGCAAGCACCCAGCCTGTAGGACTCTCCATCATTGAGAAATTCTTTAGGTGCATATCGTTATTTCCAATCAGAAATGAAAAAAGGGCTAAGTCAAAGAAATAGGTTTTGTCCAAGAGCGTATTGCTTGAATAGCTGCCCAGAGCTTTTCCAATCTTCTCCATTGAACTTCGGTATTTATCGAAAGCTTCGGTTATTTGAAACATATCGATCATGTGAATCTTTGCGCCAGATGGCGTGCGGTCAACCCGTTTGGTGATGTAGCTGAGCTCCCCCGATGCTAAGCGAATCAGTGAAGATGGCACTACCGGAATACCAAAGGATTCGGCTATTCGCATGCTAACATGTTCGTTTTCCACCATCTCTGGGAATCTATCCGATGGGGGTTTAAGAATGTAATTTCCTCCTAATTCACCTACTACGGTTAAGTGTGTAAAGGCATCTTTTTTTGTTGATTTTATTTGATGCATAGATAATTTCGCCTGAACACCGGGAACAGCAACATTTCGCTCAATCACTTTTTTTGCGAGCATGTCCATTTGATTAATGGTGTATTCCATTTCCGGTGGGGTAGGTGTTCCAAAAAACTTCTTGGAACATTTCTCGTGAAAGTCTTTTTCGCCTTCAAGAGGTTTGTAGCAATATAAACAGCTATGTTCCATCCTCTTCTACTATTGGTTCTACACTCACCGCTCCTATACAATTTTTACAACAAGCCAGAAGCAATCCCATCCGATCATTTTTATTTATTTTCCACGTTTCCGAGGCGATATCCAACAACCAACCTTCTGGAATCAAGCCTTCAAAAAATGGAAAAAGACGCTTTTCAGTGTAGGGTTCTGTCCGCACAGGCATGGTAAAGGTGATGAAATCACCCGGGGAGTTGTTGAGGTACTCACGGTCATACTGAAACACATACTCTCCTTCATCCGTTTCGGTAAGAATGCCGGCTAAGCGATTTTTGTAAAAAACTTTAGCTCGCCTCATTTATTTATTTCTTTAGATTTTACTGGAGCGAGTTCATGCCCAAACATTTGGAGTACGAGGTTTACCTTGTCCATATTCAGATTCGTTTTTCCCTGTTCAATTTTACGTATCACCGTGAGTGCAACCCCAGTGCGTTCAGCAAATTCTTCCTGCGTTAGGTTTACTTCTTTTCTCCGTTGCTTCACGAATTGTGCTAAAGGTTTCATTATATGTATTTGAGTATAAAAGCAGGCAAATATACAAATTTTATATGCTTTTTGATATAATAATATTCAAAAAAATCGAATTGTATGCAATTACATATAAAAACCAACGAGAGATGCTTCTTGAATTCCCTTTTTTAGATTGCTTAATCGATATTATTCCTATACACATTAGTGGGCGACGCCTGCGCTTTTGCATAAATCACCACATCCGCGATGGTTACTCTATCGGGCGCGTTTACTGCGTATGCAATGGCATCTGCAATGTCCTCCGCTTGCAATGGTTCAAATCCTTCATATACTTTTTTGGCCCTTTCAACATCGCCTTTAAATCTCACTTGCGAAAACTCGGTTTCAACTGCACCTGGGGCTATGTTGGTGACCTTTATTCCGTGTTCGGTTAAATCCAGCCTCATGCCTTCGCTGATGGCCTCCACTGCTTTTTTAGATGCGCAATACACGGCTCCATTGGCGTAGGTTTGTTTGCCGGCCACCGAACTAATATTCACAATATGACCCTTTTTTCGCTCCACCATTTTGGGAATTATCGCTCTCGAAACGTATAAGAGTCCTTTGACATTGCCGTCAACCATGGCGTCCCAATCATCGATATCACCTGCATCGATGGTGGAAAGGCCATGCGCATTGCCGGCATTATTCACGAGTACATCAATGTTTTTCCATTCGTCAGACAAAGAATGCAACTGACTCTCCACCTCCGTTCTATTCCGAACATCAAACTTCAAGGTAATTACCTGGGTGACTTTTGATAGTTGATCCTTCAAGACGTCTAATTTTTCTTGTCGGCGGCCACAGAGAATTAAATGGTACCCGCTTTCGGCTAATTTCACGGCTGTTGCTTTGCCTATTCCAGATGATGCCCCCGTTATTAATGCAATTTTTGTCATTGTGATTCTGGTAATTTATCCTAGTTAAGTAAGCGTAAACGATTATGATGTTGAGCTCATAATGAAAGAAACTTCATTCTTGCCGAATAGATTATGTCTTTAAAGCATTTACAACTACCCCACAAACATACTTCACTAATCTCATTTTCCCAACGATAAGTATTCTTAGAAAGATAAAAAGCCTAATTTTTCAATAAATAGTGACTGTTTAAAAAGTCTGATTCAGAAAGTTCAGTAGCAATGTATATTCGTCCTCTTCAAAAACAAGGATGCTAAAGGATAGCCTAAAAATGTTTAGAACACTCACTTTGTGCTGTTTATTGACTTTAGTGTTTTGCCGATTTCTATCGGCACAACAGCAAATTAATTTGCGAGATGAAACCTGGTGGGGTGTAATGACCTCGGTTCAGGTATCCGATAAATGGGCGATATGGAATGATGCCCACTTTGTCAACGATCTTTTCTTTATTCATCGAATAGGCTTTACCTACCATGCGAAGAAAATTCCGCTAAACACCACCGTGGGTTATGGCTACCTTAAACTTACTACGCCCTGGTCGGAAGGCGATCTCATCCGATCTGAACATCGTCCTTGGATGCAGACGGTATATCGACTGCCCGGGAAAGGGAAATTCACGAATAGTTTACGGTTTCGCTTTGATGCGCGTTTTTTTCAGGATTTGGATAGAGAAAATCAAGAGCTATTAAACAGTTATTCCGTAAACTACCGTTGGCGTTTCAACCATGGGTTGCGTTACAATATAGGCGATGTATTTGGCGGGCGATCCAAGTTTGCCCTTTCACTCATCAATGAATCATTGTTTAATAGCGGTCCCGGGCCAAATGGAGTAAGACACGAGCACAGAGTTTTTGGTATGGCAAACTTTGCTTTTGAGTCCTTCACATTATCAGCCGGGTACCTTACACGTTACATCAATATCAGTAATGAAAGCGCCATTCTCGCACACGGTCCGGTATTTTGGGTATTCATCAATCTAAATGCAAAGAGGAAGGACGCCCCGAAAATAGAAGAATTACCTGTTGATCACATGTATTGAATGTGTTTTGGATTTACAAGAATAACTGGTTTAGTTGCTTAGAATTTCAGATATATCATCATTACTTAATGGTTTATGATAAAACTTTTTCACTATTGGGTATTGTTGGGCTCGTTCAATATCTCGTTTGTCTATTGAAGATGTGTGAATATGGATTGTTAATTCAGAATAATCATCATTTAAGTTGAGAGGTAATTCGTCGAGAAAACCCCAACCATCTAATACTGGCATGTTCAAATCCAACAGAACAACACAGTTAGAAAACGATCCCTGATAGTCTTTTAATTTTTCAAGTCCATCTCTACCATCCTCACACAAAACAAAATTTAAAGAATCATCTACCTTTGTTAGCAAGCGCTTAACAATCATGCAAATAAATGGGTCGTCATCTATAATGAAAATCGTCCTACTCATAGTTGTGCATATTTAAATTTCTTGTGATTCATTGGATATTTTGCCAACTATTTCATCTATTTCATTGGCTGAAACTCTCAATTGATTCAGTAAAATAGGTAAATCCTCTGGTTCACCTTTTTCTACTTCTATCAAATTAATGATACTCAACATTCTTGCTAATGGTGCTCTAACTACGTGAGATTGCGTCCATGCAATTTTCCTTAGTCTTTCATTTTGTGCTTCGATATGCTTTAAATACTCATTTCGACTCAAAGCAAATTCGACACTTTTAAACAACATGCTCGGGCTTATTTCATCTTTAATCAAGAAATCTTCTACACCAAGTTCGAGGCAGTCTTTTGCTAATTCAATATCTGCATAGCCCGTTAATATGATTATCGGAGCATTCATTTTATGTGAGCGTATTCTTCGGATTAATTCCACTCCAGAGATGTCGGGCAAATGTAAATCCAGAAAGATGATGTCGATCTTGAGCGCAGCTTGATTGGTTATAAATCCCTCAAAATCAGCAAGTGATTTATTTCTCTCAATGTGTACTGTTCGAAATGCTTCAATCAAATAATCTTCTACTAATACAAAATCACCCTCGTTGTCTTCTAAGACAAGAACAGTTAAAGCTTTTTTCCTAGTTTGCTGAAATTTCATTTACTAAGAGTGGTTAATTGCAGCCAAAACTCTTCTATCTGCAGTGCCGCTTTCAAAAAATCTCCTATTTCCAACGGCTTTTGCACGTAGCTGTTGCAATGGTTATCATAGGCTCTTTGTACATCTTTTTTATTGATCGATGTGGTAAGTATAATTACAGGAATACTTTTTAGGTTTTCATCCTTTTTGATTTTCTCCAATACTTCATGCCCGTTGTATATTGGAATATTGATATCCAAAAGAATGATATCTGGCCTTTCGGCATTTTTGTATTCACCTCTTTTATAAAGAAAATCTAATGCTTCTTGTCCGTTTCTTGCCACACTTATTTTTGTGTGAAATTTATTTTCTTCGAAAGCATCAATGGTCAATTGAATATCACCCTCGTTATCTTCAACAAGAAGAATATGCGCTTGTTTTAAATTCGTTTTTGCCATACAGCTTAATTATTTGTTCTTGGTATAGTAAAATAAAAAGTCGTTCCTACTCCTAGTTCTGATTCAACCCAAATCTCTCCGCCTAAAAACTCCACAGCTCGCTTAGCTATCGATAAGCCAATTCCGGTTCCATCATACTTATCTCTGTTGTGAAGTCGTTGGAAAATAACAAAAATCTTTTCAAAAAACTTTTGATCAATGCCAATACCGTTGTCTTTTATGGAGAATTGCCAAAATCCTTTTCTCTCTTCAACTTCTATATCAATTACAGGAGGCTCATTTTCTCTTGTGTATTTTAAAGCATTGTCTAACAAACAGTGAAAGATTTGTTGCAATGGCACTTCATGCGTTTCTATTTTAGGTAAATAATTGACATTTACTGTTGCCCTTTTTTCAGCTATTAACTTCCTTCTTAGCTGAATAAACTCTGAAACAACATCATTTAAGTTTATCCATTCCAACTGCTCATTTGGTTTGTTCACTCTTGAATATAGCAACAGATCTTGAATGATTTGTTTCATTCTTATAGCTCCATCTTTTGCATAATGAATGTATTGTCGTCCTTTTTCATCTAGTTGATCACCATATTTCCGGTTCAACAAATCCATAAAACTGGTGACCATTCTCAGTGGTTCTTGAAGATCATGTGAGGTGATGAAAGCAAATTGCTCAAGTTCTTCGTTTGAACGCTTCAGTTCTTTAGATTGTTCATCGAGATGTTTATTGATTGCTAGAAGCTCTTCTTCGTATCGTTTTCTTTCCGGATTATCCGATATTACCCCAATGATTCGAGTTGCATTCCCGTTGTTATCTCTTATTATCACAGCTTTGTGCAAAACATACGTGTATGTATTATCTGCCTTTTTGTATCGTTACTCTTCTGAAAAGTTTTCGTTTTCAGATGCACTAAGACGTTGGAGGCTTTCCGATACCTTTTCAAAATCCTCCGGATGGATATGCTTATACCAAGTTGTGAGGATGGTGTTATTATTTTTTAAATCATGGCCAAACAAGGTTTTAAAAGCATCTCCTAGATATAAACTATCATTCTCAACATCCCAGTCCCAAACAACATCAACTGTAGCCTCTGCTATCTTTTGAAACCGTTCATTAGATTTTCGTAGTTGTTCTTCGCTTTTTTTCCGCTCGGTTATATCAATTATAAAACCGTCTAAATAAATGACTTCATTCTTATCGTTCCTAATAGCCAAGCCTTTTTCAAAAACCCAACGAAGTGAGCCATCTTTGTGTTTAATCCGATACTCAAAAGCAAAAGGCAGATTGGCGTCTATGCATCGAGCAAGTTCCTCATTTGCCCATGGGGCGTCATCCGGATGTACTATACTTGCATAGCTTCTCACTGAATTATTAATGAAGTCATCTGCTGGATACCCACTTATTGGTTCTACTTGATCACTTATGTATAGCATGGTGTAATCAGCATTATATTTACAACGGTAGGTAATACCTGGTATATTTTGTACCAGCGATTGGAATTGCTCCTTACTTCGAGCAATGGCTAATTCGGCTTCTTTTAGTTTGCTAATGTCTTGTACCACACCCACACTTTGTAATGCCTTACCTTGATTGTCATAATCCGTACGACAGTTTTCTTTTAGCCACTTGATGCGTCCATCTGGCATGAGTAAACGATGTACAATCTCGTAAGGCTGTTTGGTTTCCAATGAATGCTTATAGCTATCATTTACTAGGATACGATCATCGGGGTGAATGATGTTTAAAAAGCCTTCGTATGTGGGCTCAAAGTTCTCCTTATCAATCTCAAAGATCTCAAAAATGGTATCAGACCAGTGTAGTGAATCGTTAACCAAGTCCAATTTCCAGCGTCCTACTAGCGCAAGCTTTTGCGTTTCTATTAGTCTTTCTCTACTGTCTATTAAGGACTTTTCTACTGTCTTACGTTTGGTAATATTAGATACTAAACCATCTATACGGGAAGGATTGCCTTGTACATCACGAATTATTCTGCCCTTATTCGATACCCATTTGACTTTCCCATCGCGCGATCGTATGCGGTACTCCTCTTCGTAATGTCCTACGTCATCTAGTTGTTGCTGAATTTTGTTAACAACTGCTTTGTCTTCCTCATAAATGGCTTTCTCCAATAAAGTACTGTCGGCCATAAACTCTTCGTATGGAATTCCGTATAGCCTAGTAGACGAGGGAGTCATAAACAGCATTTTGTAATCAGGCAAACGAACCGACCACACCACATCCTCCATCTCATTAAAAATACTTTCAAGTTTTTGTTTGGCGGCGTCTAGCTCGTTTTTTTGCTGTTCTAATTGTATTTCTTTGTTTTTTAATTCAGTTACATCCGTGAATACCCCTGAATATTTTGTTGTATTACCAGCATCATTTGTTACGGGAAATCCTTTCTCTATTATCCAACGGTATTCTCCACGTACCCGAATTCGGTATTCAAAACTGTAAGGTTCGCCTCTGCTGTAAATATTTTTTTTGACTTGGAGTAGCTTTTCTATGTCGGCTTCGTGTACATAATCTTGTATAAAGCTGCCCTCTGAATAAACAAAAGGCTCGGGAACACCTAATATTTCAAGACAATTGCAACTTATAAATTCAAACTTTTTTTCACCTAAGCAGTAAAGATAAAGTACATCGTTGATGCTACTTATTATTTGTCTTAATTTGGATTCATTTTCACGTACCTCTTTTTCTGTAAAATATTGTTTTGTGGAATCAATTCCAATACATTCTATTTCTTCTGGAATACCCTTGGCATTTATAATACAAGAAAAATTCCAGTATGTATTTGCAATGGAATTATCAGCAAAACGTTTGCGTATATTTAGTTGTATGCTTTGTGTTGGATTTGCTAACAGTTCTTTGATTTTAGCATATACCTTTGGTAGATCTTCCGGAATAATGGAACTCTCAATACTTAAACCTATACAGTTGTAATTATTGTCTTTGCATAGGTGACCAAAAACATCCAAAAACTTATCATTAACGTAGGTGTATCGCCCTTGCAAGTCTGTACGAATATGATAAATAGAATTAGTGTAATCTGAATATGTATTGTTTACTGTACTCATCATTTTTTCTTCTGCATTGTAAAACTGGAGATGCTTAAATTCTTTTAAACCTCCTCACATACTAAATCAAGACAATACTCTTGGTTAATTAGAATTTCTGATTGTGCTCACCGAATGAGAATTCAAGTTTTGCAAATATATATTTTATTAAGCACTATTTTAAACCTCAGGTATGTTTTTTTGAAGAAAAAAAATGAACTATCATGAATGGTTGGACACAGAAAAAGATTGAGGAATTGACGTATACAATCATAGGTTGTGCTATTGAGGTTAATAAGCAAATCGAGCCGGGACTTCTAGAAAGTCTGTATGAACGGTGTTTGATACTAGAGCTTGAAAACCAGGGTCTTCGGACATCTTCGCAACAAAATATCCCGTTGATTTATAGAGGTGAAAGCTTGAACGCGAATTTGAGACTTGACATATTAGTAGAAAATCATATCATTATGGAAGTCAAAGCCGTAGATAAAATCCATCCCATCCACACGGCGGCTTCGCTTTTGGTTTCGACCGATTGGTGGCCATTCTTGGTGGACAAGAGAACATCCGTAACTTCATTGCCTTCCCGAAAAACAACGCCGGCCGTGACTTGATGATTGATGCACCGGCAATGATAGATGATGCGCAGATGGAGGAGCTGGGGATTAAGGTCTTATTAGAGGATACATAGTACATGGATTCGCTACGCTCACGGTTTTACCACATAGGCACATAGGACACATAGAAAGGCACAAAGGTTCGCCTCGCTCAATGTATGATGTTTTTAGTGCACATAGATTCGCTTCGCTCATTTATAAGGGAACATAGAATTCAAGAAGATCACATAGGGTTTGAACTACATAACATGTCCCGTACAGGCACTATCGGGAGGCACATAGGACACATAGAAAGGCACATAGGTTCGCTTCGCTCACATTTCGATAAAAGGGCACATAGAAAGACATAGTGTTAGGGTTGCTCACGGATTTAAGTGACTAAAGGGCACATAGAGTGGTGGTTAGGGTTTGTTAAGTTTTATTGCTTTTGTTTGGATGTTTAGCTCTAATATGGGTGAATGTAGTAAGATCATTGGGTAGTGCTTTATAATGCTCATTGACCAAGGTTTTTTGTCCTTCTTTAACGATGTTGGTGCAATTGAAATTGATGATGATGCCTTTGGGTTTTTCGAGCAATTTCATGTAGGTGAGAAGTATGGCTTCGTGAATACGGTGGACTTTGTCCACGGCTTTGACTTCTACGATTATTTGGTTTTCTACAAGGATATCGAGCCTTAGATTGGCTTCTAAGTCATGGCCTTTGTATACTAATGGAACTATCTGTTGCGATGCAGTGTGAAGACCTTGTTTATTAAGTTCAAAAATCAAACACTTTTCATAAAGGCTTTCCAGTAGTCCCGGGCCGATTTGCTTGTTGACTTCAATGGCACACCCGATGATTGTATACGTCAATTCATCAAGCATTTTCTGCGTCCATCCTTTCATATTTAAATAGTTTTGTTTTTAAAAGGTCATCCCGACAATAATCGGGACAGGTTATGGAATCGCATAAAGTAAATTATTTTCATTCGTGTTTGTATTGCAAATAATTTCCTCTATGCTTATTTCATAACAGATTATTTTTATCAACTTTATTTTTCTAAACTCAATTTGTTTGAGAGAATAATATGACAAAAATAATAAATGTAAGAAAATGCACAAAATACTTAACTCAATTTATAAGAAATCTATACACACTCACCCTTTATGTCTTATAATCTGAACCGGTGAGCAACGCGAAACCTATGTAATCTTCTATGTGTCAAATTCAATAAAACGTGAGCACCGCGAACCCTATGTGCCTATGTGCCCTATGTGGTTACAAAATATGAGCACCACGAACCCTATGTGCCTATGTGCCCTATGTGGTTACAAAATATGAGCAACGCGAACACTCTACACTTCTATGTGCCTTAAAAAAAATGTGAGCAACGCGAACCCTATGTGCCTATGTGCCCTATGTGCTTACAAAATATGAGCACCACGAATCTACATCCCCTCACATCACCACATTAACAATCCTCCCCACCACCACAATCACCTTCTTCGGCGTCTTCCCTTCCAAATACCTCCCCGCATTCTCATGCGCCAAAGCCGCTTTCTCCACCTCCTCCTTACTCATATCCTTCGGCACCTCGATCTCATAACGCTTTTTCCCGTTAAAACTCACCGGATACACGACGGTATTCTCCACCAGATACTCCGCTACAAACTCCGGATACGGCTGCTTGGTCACGCTCTCGCTATGCCCCATGCGTTGCCACAACTCCTCCGCTATGTGCGGCGCGTAGGGCGATAACAACACCGTCAACGGCTCCAACACCTCACGGTGCTTACACCCCTCGGCACTGAGTTCATTCACACAAATCATAAACGCCGAAACCCCCGTGTTAAATGAAAACGCCTCGATGTCTTCCCGCACCTTTTTGATGGTCTTGTGTAAAGACTTCATCATGGCCGGAGTGGGTTTGTCGTCGGTTATAGCCAACTGATCCTCGTTGTTGTGAAAAAGCTTCCAAAACTTCCTTAGAAAATTATGCACCCCCGTAATGCCCTCCGTATTCCACGGCTTGCTCTGCTCCAAGGGCCCCAAAAACATCTCGTACATTCGTAGGGTATCCGCGCCGTACTTTTCTACGATGTCGTCGGGGTTGACGACGTTGTATTTGGACTTGGACATTTTTTCGACCTCGCGCTCTACATGAAATTCACCGTCAAAGATGAAATTCGCATTCGCAAAGTCGCGCAGCTCCTTCAAAGCGTCCAATCGCAATTCCGTACCCTCTACGTAAGACACATCCACGTGAATTAATGTCGTGTCGTATTCCGAGGCTTTATCAGCAGACACAAAGGTATTGGGCTGATTTTTTACCCGATGAATAAAGGCACTATTACCCAATATCATCCCCTGATTCACCATCTTCTGAAACGGCTCATTCCCGGGAACCATCCCCAAGTCATGCAAGAACTTATGCCAAAAGCGGGCGTACAACAAGTGCCCCGTGGCGTGCTCGCTGCCGCCGAGATACAAATCCACCTCGCGCCAGTATTCTACCGCTTCTTTGCTGAAAGGCGCCGTCTCATTGTGCGGATCCATGTAGCGCAGGTAGTACCAACTGCTCCCCGCCCAACCGGGCATGGTGGTGGTTTCGATGGGGAATCCCTTGTCAGACACCTCACCGGATTGCGGGTCGTAACACCACTTCTCCGCACGAGCCAATGGTGGTTCGCCGTCTTCCGTGGGCAAAAACTTATCCACCTCGGGCAAGGTCAGCGGTAAATGCTGCGGATCAAAGGTCTTGGCCACGCCGTTTTCAAAATACACCGGAATGGGTTCGCCCCAATAGCGCTGTCGGCCAAAGATGGCGTCGCGCAGACGGTAGTTGGTCTTGCCAAACCCCAGTTTTCTGGCTTCCACCTCCTCAATGGCGACCGCAATGGCCGCCTTCACCTCCAGACCGTTGAGGAAGTCGGAGTTGATGATTTTGCCCTCCTTGCCGTCGAAAGATTCCGACTGGATGTCCCAATCCTGCGGGGCTTCCACCACCTGACGAATGGGTAAGTCGAAATGCTTTGCAAAGGCGTGGTCGCGACTGTCGTGTCCGGGGACGGCCATTACCGCGCCCGTACCGTAACCGGCCAGTACGTAATCGGCGATATACACCGGAATTTCCTCGCCGCTCAACGGATGAATGGCGTATCCACCGGTAAACTGTCCGCTCACCGTCTTCGTCTCCATCATACGATCGCGCTCCGATTTGCGGGCGGCACTCTCGCGGTAGGCGTTTACCTTTTCACGGTAGGCGTCGGTCGTAATAGCGTCCACATATTCTTGCTCGGGCGCCAATACCATAAAACTCACCCCGTAGAGCGTATCCGGACGCGTTGTAAACACCTCCAGTTGTTGGTCGCTGTCTTTTAGCGGAAAAAACACCGCCGCCCCCTGCGATTTGCCAATCCAGTTGCGCTGCGCCTCCTTGATGGATTCGCTCCACTGCAAGGTATCGAGATCGCGGAGCAGACGATCGGCATAGGCCGATATGCGCAGACTCCACTGCATCATTTTCTTTTGTTCCACCGGGTGACCGCCGCGTTCGGAGAAACCGTCTTTCACCTCGTCGTTGGCCAGCACCGTACCCAAGGCCGGACACCAGTTCACCACCGATTCCGAGCGATAGGCCAGTCGGTAGCGCAAGAGGATTTCCGCGCGCTGGGCGTCGTTGTATGCGTTCCAGTCCTCCGCCGTAAAGTCGTCCCCTTCGGCACAAACCGCGTCGATATTGGCCGAACCGTGTTGTGCAAAATGCCCTTCCAATTCCGCAATCGGACGAGCCTTATCCGCCGAGCGGTCGTACCAATGCTGAAAGAGTTGTATAAAAATCCACTGCGTCCAACGGTAGAAATTCGGGTCTGATGTTTTCACCTCCCGGCTCCAATCGAAACTAAAGCCAATTTTATCCAGTTGTTCGCGGTAGCGTTTCAAGTTCTCCGCCGTGGTTTTCTCCGGGTGTTGTCCGGTTTGAATCGCGTACTGTTCCGCCGGCAATCCAAACGAATCGTAGCCCATCGGGTGCAGCACATTAAAGCCCTGGTGGCGTTTGTAGCGCGCATAAATATCCGACGCGATGTACCCCAGCGGGTGACCTACGTGCAGTCCGGCCCCCGAAGGATAGGGGAACATATCAAGCACATAAAACGGCTTCTTATCGCTGCCATTTTCCGCACGGTATGTACCGTCCTTTTGCCACTTGTCTTGCCAGTTTTTCTCGAATTCGCCGGGGTTGTACATAGAGCCTTAACAATTGAAATTAAAGCTGCAAATGTAGTGTATTTGGTTTGGACGTTGAAGCGTAGGTTTGGGGTATTTTGGCCGCCACCCCGCCCCAAAACCCATTGGTAAAATTCATGGCTTAGAAAGGGGCGGGGTCGGGCTTTCCGCTTGTAGTCCCGGCCTTCCGAAAGCCACATCGGCGGTGCGTACGGGGTCTGCTCCTATCGTCGCAGCCTCCGCCGCCCACGCCGCTGTAGGCTTCGGAAAGGCCGCGAGCTACCGCTGCAATCCCTGGCGGGGGCGTTTTGGTGGGTATATGCTGTTTGGCGCAAACAATATAACAAAACGTCTTGTATATTTTACGATTAGTTCTACCAACATTTCGTACCTAACGGCACGGTTGCCTCATCGAAATCTACAGGCTACCAATATTTCGTCCTTGACGGGACCTTGTAGAAACGCGAAGTCCTGATATTTCAAAAGTAAATATCAAAGATTAAAATATACCCCAAACAAAAAATAGGCTGATCCAGCATGCAAGATGTTCCCAGTCAAATCAGCAAGTACATTGTAAGACAGTGTAAACCCCGTATCATCATCACGGGTTGAATACGTGAACCCTAAATTTGCCAACACCCCAAATCCATTAAAGACATTTTCAGCTTCAAAATCTATTGCATCTGAAATGAGAGCCCCATCATGGCCAAAGGTGTAATACCCACCAATGCCCATAAAGAATCTGGCCGGTAGAGAGATTGGGTCGTAATACCGTCTAATATGGAAAGGAATTATGCTGCGGTAGCCATTGCAACGATATGAATTATCATCAAAAACAAAACGCAAAGTCAAGGTTTGTAATCCATAACCACTGAGAAGCGACCATCTTTCCGATATATTATAACCAACGTCAAAGGTTGTAGCCAACATTCCTGTAAGTGTTGTATAGCCATTATCAACAATTGGTTCACCCATAAAACTTCGAACTGCAGCATTGCCAGTTCCAAGGTTTACTCCTACGTGAAGTCGTTTGGTTTTGGGGGCAGTTGATACTGTATCTTCAGCTAAAAGACCATTCGCCCAAAAGACGAATGGCAAAATTAAAAGAAAACATTTAGCTTTCATAATATATGAACTTAATTAAAACAACATGCCAGACGCGAGAGCACAGAAAGCTACAGCGCCAGATAAATAAACAGCTCCAATTCCTGCACCTTTCAAAGATTTATCTTTAATACCTCCATATATTGCTCCAGCTGCATCCGCCCCCACGATAACCCAGCCAATAATACCGCTGTAGTTTACAACATCCTCTTCATAGTACCACAAATACCCCGAATGTCTGGCAACTGATGTTGAGATTAGTAAAATAAACATTTCTTCTGAAGAAAAAATATCCCCATTATTAATAAGATACTCTTCATTTATGATTACATAATTTTTAAAATCCTGATAATCTTGAAAATTTGAATTAGTCATACCTGAAACAAAATCTTCAAAAAATTCCTTTGCACTTATTGAAAGCGATGTATTGTCAAATAAACCATCATATTCTATAATTGAATCTTGCTTATTATAACTGATCATGTTCAAAGCTTCATTTAAATCAAATCCAATCGATGTAGGATTTTCAAAAAAAGGATATTGTTGAAATACTTTTAATAAAGAATCTTCAAACTGCTCAATAGTATAGTCTCTTACGTCCCCATAAGCAGAGTGAAAAATCTTTAGCACTTCATTATGATGGTATCCTACAGAATCATGAGGATTATTATCATTCCAAGGATTAACCCCTAACTGATATGAAACATTAGTACTTTCATTAATAAATGCATCTTGAACAGAATCCTTTGAGCAAGAAGACATCATAAAAGCAATTGCGAAAAAAAATAGTAACTTTTTCATTTTTCGTAAAATTAAATTCTACCAACCTTCAGCACCATGCCCGACCGTTGGCAAATATAAGTCGGCTAAAAATCACTGTGGCCACTTTGTGATTTTCAACCCGACAAAGCAAAAAAAAAAAAAAACGACATAGCCAAATCTTTTTTACATTATTACATAAATATTTTTACTATGCATGCATAATATCAAATGAATACATGTGGTTATATTGGAGTTTGTTTGCAAATCATCAACAATTAAATGGGGCGTTGTGGTTTTTTGCACGTAAAACCGGATTGGATAAATAAGTGAGCATTGACTGTTTGGTACTGCCGACATTCAAAGTCTAACTGCACAGGCGGATTCATCGAAATCTATTGGCTGCTATTTCCCTGGTCCTAACTTTCAAAGACCAACTTGAAGATAAAGTCTATTCAAAAATACTATTGATATCCTGCATGCCAATAATGGTCATAATCTCAACCATTCCGTCACTGGCAATTCTATAGTAAATACTGTCTGTGCCACACACGCATCGTCTATAACCCCTCCTAATGTAATCCACAGATTGAAACGAAAAGGGACGTTGGGAAATGAGGTCAAAATATGCAAAAAGCGTATCGAAGTAACTGTCTGCTTGGGTTAAACCAAATTGCTTAACACCATACTGATGGATTCGTATTAAATCTTGTTTAGCGGTATTACTCAATCGGTAATCAGCCATCGAGCATTGCTTTTGACTCCTTCAAAATCCCCTCTTTGTCCGCACTAGTAAATCCACTTTGTTCGGCCATTTCTAATTTAGCATTAATCCAATCGATGTGCATTTGTTGCTTTCGGGCTTGCCTGATCAAATCATTGACCAATTCGCTCTTGCTAGAATACTCGTTATTGTCAACTTGACTTTTAAGCCACTCGTCGTTAGGCTTTGTAAGGGTTATGCTTTGACGTGCCATATTATATCTATTTGGTGCAAATATACACCAAAAATGAATCAATCCCATACAAAGCGAAATAGCGTATCTCCCTCACCTCCTCACTTCCACATAGCTCCCCAACCCAGACAACTAATAATATGACGAGGCTATTTCCCCTATTTCTAACGTTAATAGAATAAAAAAAACCAAGCAGAAAACTGAAAATAACCTTGCAATTTGAAAGTTAAGTTTTCAATTTGCAAGGTTGCGGATGTTTTTACCATCATAAGCATCGCTCTTTATTTTTTAAGCTTCGCCAGTTTAACTTTAAAGACAGGCTTTGTAAAATCCCCTTTATTTTTTTACTACCATAGCTTTTATAGACTGAATTCCAAAAAAGTCATGCTTTTTTCGTATTTGATTCCGAAAAAGTCATATTTTTGCATGCGCTAAAGTAGCATCCAAGATAAAGCAATTGAAAATGATAACAAGACAACTTTACCCCATTATACTTGAAAGGCTAAATAAAGGGAAAGCCATTGTGGTGATGGGTGCACGACAAACGGGTAAGACTACGCTATTAAAAGCGCTGTTTGAAGGACATGATGTATTGTGGTTTAGTGGAGACAACCCCGGCGTTCAATCGCGGTTTTCTCAAGCAGATGCGCCACTTCTAAAAGCACTAATTGGAGAAAAGAAAATCTTGATTATTGATGAGGCCCAAAAAATTGAAAACATTGGGAACACCCTCAAAATAATTGTTGACCAAATACCGGAAGTTCAGGTGATCGCAACGGGATCATCCTCATTTGATTTGGCCAACAAAACCAATGAACCACTCACCGGCAGAAAGTTTGAATTCACCATGTTTCCTCTTTCCACCAATGAGTTGGTTCAACATCATGGTCTTTATGAAGAGGAGACCCTGCTTAATCATCGACTTGTTTTTGGGTATTATCCTGAAGTTGTTACCAATACGGGGAGCGAGGTGGAAATACTACAATTACTTTCAGACAGCTACCTTTTCAAGGATGTATTGATGCTAGACAACATCCAAAAACCCGATGCGCTTGTTCGATTGCTTCAAGCCTTGGCCTATCAAGTTGGCAATCAAGTTAGTTATAATGAACTTTCACAATTAATTGGACTAGACAGTAAAACGGTTGAAAAATACGTGACCTTATTAGAAAAATCATATATCATTTTCCGCTTGGGTTCATTTAGCCGAAATTTGAGAAATGAATTGAAAAAAAGTCGTAAAATATACTTTTACGACAACGGTATTCGCAACGCCATTTTATCAAACTTCCAAATGGCAGAAACACGCACAGACATAGGTGCGCTTTGGGAGAATTACCTCATTAGCGAACGCAAAAAACACAACCACTACCAACGAAGATTTGCCAACAATTGGTTTTGGCGAACGCGTAACGGTCAAGAAATTGACTACCTCGAAGAGATCAATGGGAAAATCACCGCTTTTGAATTCAAGTGGAATCCCCACAAGAAAGTTAAGCCCCCAAAAGCTTTTACAAACCATTACCCCGATAGCACATTTGAAGTAATCACCCCAAAAAACTACATGTCCTTTGTAAGTGGCGTTAAATTATGATTGAGCGTTCAGTCATTCTGATTTGTCTGGAAAAAACGAATACGCCTACTGATTTTCGCATAATCAACCGTGCAAATTGCAAAGTAGATTTTCAATTTGCACGGTTGATTGGAATTATTAGTTTTATTGAAAATTGGTTTACGGATAATCAATATCTACAAGGGGTGTTGCTTTGTTTCATTAAAAAACCCCACAACTACTGAATCTTTAATTTTTTAGTTGAAATCCCCCCACTGGTACTTTCTATCCTCAACACATACACCCCAGATGCAAAGCCATTGATATTCAAAGTCACTTCCTCATCATTGGTGTTGTTTTGCTGATGCAACAAGACATTCCCGCGAAGGTCATACAATTTAACCGACTGAATGGGGTGGGTTTTTGAACGAACGACAACTTCGTCTATAGCCGGATTGGGGAATATATCAAAAGAGGCTTTTTCAAATGTTTCTACACCAATGGTTGAACCAACCCAACATGTATCGCCATATGCAATGCCTTGGTATAGTTGGGTGCTTGACTTCCAAATACATAGTGTGTTTGGAAAGACACCTTGACTTGCAATCATGTTTATTCCATGCTTCGAACCTAAACCTTCTACCCAAACAATAGGCATATAATTGATGCATGACCAATGGACTCCTTGTGAAACTTGTTGCAAGTGTATTTCTTTTCTCGGGTTTCCTTCTAAATCTATAAAGGTATCAACTTGAGTAACGATATAGCTTTGAAGTGAATCACACAAAGAAGCCGCTACTTTATTATTAGCAAAAACAGTCACCGTATCACCAGTCATTATCGAGTAATCATACCACAGATATTCAATAGAGTCAACAAAAATCCAGACCTTCCCTATCGTAGTGTCTTCACGAGCCAATATAGGATTACCAATCACATCAATATTAAACCAATTTCCAGGCAAAAGAACACCCTCAAGTTTGTAGTAAGTTATTCCATTTATCAACGAATCTGCTCCATTCATAGATATGGAATCTGATAACCCGCCTATAGTTGTAAAATCAAAATGCTGTGTCCAAACTTTTCCCGATTCCAACATGGGTTTGTATTGGCCTAGTAACACAGATTGAGAAAATAGGATACTGAGTAAAATAATTGTTTTTTTCATCTGTGTGTGTTTTATTTATTGCTTATGTCTTAAAATTATCTCCTTGACAAGATCCATTTGTTTTTGATGGTACTTATCTAAGTAGCGATAAATTGAATAAACACTAATGTCAATACCTTTATACTTGAAAAGATAATCTACTGTTTTTAGCTTACTGATGGGATAGACTATTCGAGTAATTACCAAGTGACGGAAAAGCTTATCTTGTATTTCTCCAAAACCAATGCTATCGAAAATACGCCCCAAAAACAACTCCGGGCCTACCAAACATATTTTATCCAAATTATTAACGAGGGTATCTACAAATTCAAGCTCTTTGCCTTTATCAAACGGTATAAGCTGTTGACCTGCGTAACTGTCGATAATGCCTTTGCCTTTTTTTACTAAATACTCTATTTCATCCAGATCTCGCGAACTTCCAATGGTTTGCCAAACCTTATATCGGCCAGAAGATTTATCAACTATCTGGACACTGGTTGATCCACTTTTATTTTTCTTTTTCCGAATAAACATAAAAACAAAGGTAAACCAACGCAAAAAATGGCGCGGGACACCCAAACCGCAAACATGAACTCAATGTTTATAAGGGTTTCAAAGAAATGAGGTTAGAGACCGCACAAAACAGGAAACAGCTTTACGTTGTTTGGCCTTTTTTTTAAACAAAAAAACGCCGCCCCTTTCGAGACGACGCTTTTTCAACCCTAAACTATATCAATCTACCTAGAAAAGTGGATTATTTTTGGATAATGAATCGGTTGGTTGAAACCTTTCCATTTTCATTTAAACGAATGAAGTAAGAACCTGAAGGCAGCTTGCTTACCGGAACTTCAAGAATGCCTCCGTGGAAGGAAGGGTTATAAATATGATCAACGGTTCTTCCATTCATATCTATCAATTCTGCATGAACAGACGCTCCCGACTCTAATCCATTGATGAATAACATTTCACTGGTAGGGTTGGGGTAGAGAGTGATATCCTCGGACGAGCTGCTGAAGGTTTCGTTACTTAATCTGGTAATCAGAGGTAATGTAATAACAGTACCATCTGCTAACGCAGCCTTTAAGAAAAACGGTGCATCCGGATTTGATGTCTCATCAACAAACCCTGAAGCGAATAACACAATGGCTTGTCCTTCCAAACCGGCTGACTGAAGAGGAGCTTCAAATACAGCAACTACAGTTTGATCAGTTAACTGAACTTCCAATTCATAGTCGTCGGTTAACAATGGCAAGTAACCGTCAAAATCACCAAACGAAATACCTGTTACCAAACCGGTTACAGGAACCGTGCGCTCATCTACGTTTACTGTAGGCGCATCAGTGGCGCCATGGAAAACAAGAACATCTGTTTCACTTGAGTCCATTGCGGTTTCTTGGGCACCGGCATATATGTAGAGGTCTAAAGGCTCAAAAGGCGTAATGGTGTTGTCGACCAAGCCGGCTGCAATCACAACGTAGGTTTCATTTTCGTCGAGTATCAAACCAGTTCTGTAAACGGAACCGGTTGTGTCGTTGGAGTTAGCAGCTGTAATACTAACCACAATGTTTTGCTCCGCTTTTACATCTAAAAATGGTGTAGCTTCACCATAAGCAAAATTCGGAGCAATCTTAACGGTATCAATCCAAATGTCTACTTCATCTGCAAGTGGGTCAGCGCTGTTGTGAATGATTTGCACCCGCGCAAAACGCTGAGTAGTTTCTGGTAATTGAACTACATCGCCGTTGGCTAAGGCTGCAAATAAACCAAATCCGGGACCGGGGTTCGAAGGATCGGCAAAACCGCTGGCGAATACAACAATGGCGCTATCGGTGAGTCCGAGCGTATTTAATGGCGCAGAGTAGCTGCCTACCAATGAACTGTCGCTGACCAATCTTACGTCAAGTTCGTAATCCAATGGCACAAAGTCGGCGTAATCGGGAATAAAATCCGGGAAAGCAATGCTGGGCACTAGGTTTCCGGCTGGTACAGATGTTTCGTTGACCAATACAGCAGGTGCATCAGGTGAACCGTGCTGAATAAGAACATCGACATCACCACTTGAAGCGGCAACTTCACGAGCACCGGTGAAAATTTCCAATGAAAACGTTGGAAGCGTAGGGTAGGTTGTTGCATCTACCACACCGGAGGCGACAACAACATACGTTTCGTTTTCATCGAGTGTAAGCGTTGCAGAGAATACAGCATTAGCCGTATCGGTTTCACCCTTAGGTAAAATAGAAAGTGTAATTGGTGTCTCAGCAGGAGCGTCAACAAACGGCGTGGCTGTTCTAAAAGCAAAGTCGGGGATAAGAGGGTCTCCGTTTAAGTATACGTTGACGGTATCGGCGATTGGGTCAGGACTGTTGTGGATAACTTGCACCCGCGCAAAACGCTGAGTAGTTTCTGGTAATTGAACTACATCGCCGTTGGCTAAGGCTGCAAATAAACCAAATCCGGGACCGGGGTTCGAAGGATCGGCAAAACCGCTGGCGAATACAACAATGGCGCTATCGGTGAGTCCGAGCGTATTTAATGGCGCAGAGTAGCTGCCTACCAATGAACTGTCGCTGACCAATCTTACGTCAAGTTCGTAATCCAATGGCACAAAGTCGGCGTAATCGGGAATAAAATCCGGGAAAGCAATGCTGGGCACTAGGTTTCCGGCTGGTACAGATGTTTCGTTGACCAATACAGCAGGTGCATCAGGTGAACCGTGCTGAATAAGAACATCGACATCACCACTTGAAGCGGCAACTTCACGAGCACCGGTGAAAATTTCCAATGAAAACGTTGGAAGCGTAGGGTAGGTTGTTGCATCTACCACACCGGAGGCGACAACAACATACGTTTCGTTTGCCGTAAGTGTAACGCTTGTTGTAAAAACAGCGTTGGCTGTATCCGATTCTCCTTTGGGTAAAATTGAAATTGTTAATGGCACACCAGCAGGAGCATCTACAAAAGGCGTGGCATTGCGGAAAGCTAAATTTGGCACAAATGGATCTCCATTCACATAAACATTGACTGTATCCGCAATTGGATCAGGTGAATTGTGTATGGCCTGTAAACGCGCAGTCTGCGAAAATGCAGAAAAGCTTGCCAAACCTAAGATGGTCAAAAGTAATTTTTTCATAATTAGGAGTGATATTAAGTTATTAATGGCCTTCTAACTCTAAAAATCTTTGTTAGGTTTTTAATGTTTGTAAGAATTAGTAAAACATTAAGAGTGCAAAAGTGACGTTAACAGCATGCACCTTTCAATTGTTTTGCTATTATATTAATTAAGTTTAATTTTTTTTCATTTATCTGCAAGATATGATAACCCTGTAAATGCTCTTTAGTCTTGTTATATTTCAAATTGAGTGTCTTAATTATGCAATATAAACAAAGTTTATGTCAAACGTATACTTAATTATTGAAGAAAGAGCAGCACATATTTATGACTTTATTGTTGGAAGATAATTTTCATTTTGGCAAAAGCGATCAGTTTGCCAATTTGTATTTATTGAACACTAATAACCGGCTGAACCGACACAGGATAATAATCTTGATGTTTTGACTCAAACGCATAAGGCTTTCAACTTTAACGATTTGTTTGAAGACGCTATAATGCACCCAGACTCAATTAGAAACAATCTTCAAATATCTTATTTTTTTCGTTAGAAAAGGTTTTGTGCCTTAACCAATGATGAAAAAATAAACTAATGGCGTTCTATCCAGTCGATAACCTTTCCCCAAAATACGTCAGCCTCGTTAGACATTGGTGAATGTCCTGAACGGTTAAATATATGTTTTTCCAACATACCAGTGCCAATATTTGCTTCTATATCATCCATCAACTGAGGTGGACATACAAAATCATATTTACCCCATAGAAGTATAGTGGGGATGGTAATCTTGTGTAGGTTCTGAGAAATGGGCGTATCGAAGGTTTGACTATCAATTCGACGAAGACCTGAGTTTACTAGATTGATAAAAAAGGCGGAAACCACAATATTTTCTTTAAATAACAAGTCTGGTAAACCAAGTAAAGGAGGATTAACATCTGACATGAGGGTTTCTGCTAAGTGCGCATATCCATTAAGCCTTGCTGCTTCTGTGCGGCTTTCAAATCCATTTTCTTTGCACCACTCAACGATGTCTTCCCATTCGTCAGTATTTCTACCAAACCTTATCTCTTGCTCTCCATAGTGTAATAGCATTTCTCTTGTTAATGAATCATTCATCCTGTAGTTATGTGCACCACCGATTTGAATCCATCCGGAAACCAATTCTTGGTTAACGCCTTCCATTAAAAAATATGGGGCAAGAAATCCACCCCAACTGTGGGCAAATAAATAAAATTGGTTATCAGAACCGTATTTTTCTCTAAGCAATGTAAGTAAATCGAAAATGTCTCGACGAAAATCTTTGATATCTAAACTACCGGTATTTCCTTGTGTATGTCCGGCAAATCGTTGATCCCAATAAACAATTGCTGCATTTTTCTCAGCATAATCAATAATGACTCGATTGTCTCTGTACTGAATTGAGGATCCGCCGGGACCTCCGTGAAGAATGACAATAAACTTTTTGGAGTCAACATTTCCATTGACCCTTACCGGCATATTCTGACCATCATGACTTCTGAGAAAAAATTGTCATTTGCTAATCCATTTTGAGTAAAATTTTCTTCTTGGCACTGAGCTAGGAAGAAAATCGTCAAAATTGTTAACCCCAAAACTTAAATTAGCTTCATACTAAATGTTATTAATTATTCAGAGAAACATTTTTTAAATCAATTGCTGGACTTGTGAAGGCTACTACATGGACATTTAATATTCAATTTTTTCAGTTCATAAAGACAATTGCAATATGACATCAACACAATTACATATAACCTCTTAGTTTACAAAGATGTATTGCATAATCGAGTCACAAATATAAAGCGGAACACTCAAAATATGTAAAGTAAAATACTCCAAAAATGTAAAGCGATATAGTCACCCACTAAATTTGTACACTTTTTCAATAAAAAACAAAGCAAGAATCATCAGCATCCCTGCAAATTTAAAATTTTGTTTTAAATTTGCAGGGATGATAACTCGGCTAAAACAAAGTAAAATTCACAAACTGCTCCAAGTATTCCCTGTGGTTGGAATTATTGGTCCGCGACAAGTTGGTAAAACGACCTTGGCACAAATGCTGATTTCAGAAATCGTTAAAGCAGCAGAGGTTGTTGATTTAGAACGTCCTTCGGATTTACAAAAGCTCAGTAACGCCGAACTCTTCTTTACCCAAAACCGCGAAAAAATCATCGTTATCGATGAGGTACAACGCATGCCGGAGTTGTTTCCCATCATTCGCAGTATGGTGGACGAGCACCGTGTTCCGGGAAGGTTTATCCTCCTTGGATCTGCCAGTCCGAATCTGATGCGTCAAAGCTCGGAATCACTTGCAGGACGTATTTACTATGAGGAACTCACGCCATTTTTATACAACGAGATAAACGACCACACAACTGTTGTTCAACAATGGACATTTGGCGGATATCCCGTACCGTTTTTTCTAGATGATGAAGACGCTAAAAAACTCTGGTACCAAAGCTTTATTCAGACTTATCTCCACCGCGATTTGCCAATGCTGGGCCTCAATCCCAATAGCTTAGACCTTACTCGCTTGGCACATCTGCTGGCACATCTGCACGGACAAACGGAAAACAACAGTGCCCTTGCGCGTTCGCTAGGTGTAAGTATGCCAACGGTTAAAAACGCACTGGATTTTTTTGAGCGCACATTCCTTATAAGACGACTGCCTCCGTGGTTTACCAATGTTAAAAAGCGACTGGTTAAAACCGCAAAAGTCTATTATCGAGATAGCGGTATTTTGCACTCACTTCTCAATATCAATGACACCAATGCGCTTCTGGGCAATCCCATCTCCGGATTTAGTTTTGAGGGATATTGCATCGAACAAATCATCGGCCATTTGGGAAGTGATTATCAGTTCTATTTCTACCGAACGCAAGACGGTACGGAGGTGGACTTATTGGCAGTTAAAGCCAACGCTGTTGTTTATGCCTTTGAGGTAAAACTGAGTGGAACGCCTAGCATCACAAAAAGTATGACATTTGCAGTGAATGATTTACAGCCTCAAAAATTATTCGTCATCACACCAACGGCAGGCAATTATCCACTCGCAGAAAATGTCCAAGTATGTGGAATGGCGGAGTTGCTGGAAATGGCGTTGTAAATTTATGCTGCTGGAAATAATGCGGATTTCGCTTGAGTAATAGCTTTTTTTACCATCAAAAAAGATTAAAATACAACCCAAACAAAAAATACCCCGACCGAGCATGCAAGGTATTTCCCGTGAAATCAACGTGAAGGCTTTGTAAATATTACCCCACTGAGTAAGAAATCTCGATCATTAAATTCATTTTACATAGATTTTACTTTCATTTTGCATAAACTAAAATTCTAATACGTTTACTCCAACTGCCACTGCCAAGCCGGAATCACTTCAATATTGCCGTATTGGTGATTGATGGTTTTCCGTTCATTAAACGTGATGACCCCGGGATTTATATTAAACGCTTTTAGTGATTTTTCAGGAGGACTTAAACGCATAATATCTCATCAGCAAGATAAAAATTACGCTATTTGTCTTATGCATAAGATAAAAACAAATTTCATTCGTCCCCTAGCTACGTTTTTTAATAACTAAATTCTGTGCTTGAAAAGGTTAAAGGAATGAATAATAAGCCACTTAGATATTATTGCACAGACTCGATTTAGTGGCTGTGTATAAAGGCTCAATAGCTTCGTTATGCCCGCGCCCTTACCGAAAGCTTTAGAAATCAGTTAAAGCAAAGTCGTTTCCCGTGTGCAGACGTGGCGTGTCGCGACTCTTTTACCTATAAAACAGCCAAAATCCGAGCAGAAAAAAGTAATAATCAAGAAACAGCACCACAAAGCTTATGGCATTAGCTATCATGCTTCTCCGCGATAAACCGGGGACAATCAATTTGAAAAATAATAATACCGCGATAGCTAATAATGAAGCATTGAAAATGAAATATACGAGGCTTAGATTTTTAAAATCATTACAGTACCCTCCGTAAAGCTGATCAATGGAAACCAAAAAATATGTAGCAAAGAGTAAAACAAGAATATTGAAAACAATGGAGTTTTTGAAATCTTTGATACGTATTAAGCCAATTAGCAATAAAACGGAAATCAATGGCGCGGTAGAATAATACAGTAGCGGAAATCCGTTTAAAAATCGGTCATTGAAGATGAGGTAATCTTGAGTTGTCCAGTAAATGGCTTCCACAACGATTACCGCAATAAGAATCCTGGCAATTTCTTTAATAATATCCATTTTCAGAAAAAATCCAGTTATGCTTTGGGGGGGCATACGTTTCTCTTTCAATTAACTCTTGCGCAGTTAGGCTATTTGATATCAATAATACGATAAAACTGAAGCCTAGTGTTGTTAAAGACTGTTTCATTAGCACCAGTAAGAATTTCTTCAAAAGTACAAGCAAATCTTTGTCAACCTGCAAAACAAAGCAAGTTTAGCTAAAAATCTCTTTCTACCCCCATAATCTACTTTGAAATATCATGATAATCTAAAGTGTTGCTTTGAAATATCATGATAATTCAAAGTAAGAGTTGGGATTATCAGCAAGAAAACCCTATCTTTGTCCGCAAATCAAAATCATGTATTTCAATCGCAAACAGGTATTTAAGGGCAGCTACGGGCAAAGTCTCTTCTTTTGGGGGCCGAGACAAACAGGAAAAAGCACCCTTTTGACAAATCTATACAGTGATGCGTTATGGTTTGATCTGTTGAAAAATGATGTCTATAAACGATTGGTATCGAATCCGGAATACTTACGGGAAACGGTGATTGCGCAAAAGAAAAAACGGGTGGTGATAGACGAAATTCAGCGTATCCCAGCTTTGCTGAATGAAATACACTGGCTGATTGTCAACCATGGGATACAATTTTTTCTTAGCGGTTCAAGTCCGAGAAAAATTCTTCGATCAGGAGAAAACCTACTCGGTGGCCGTGCACTTCGTTACGAGCTATTCCCTCTGGTAAGTAGCGAAATACCGGATTTTGATTTGCTTCGGGGGCTGAACCACGGTATGCTGCCCACCCATTACATATCGGAAAATCCCAAACGACGTATAGCTTCCTACATAGGGAGTTATCTCAAAGACGAAATTGTTGCCGAGGCTAAATTGCGACGGGTGGATGTCTTCGCACGCTTTCTCGAAGCCGCGGCCTTTAGCAACGGTGAAATACTGAATTACTCGAATATCGCTTCCGACTGTGGCGTTTCACAACCCACCATAAAAGAGTACTTTCAAATTTTGGAAGATACACTTATTGGACGATTGGTTCCCTCATACCAAAGAAAACCGAAGCGACGCGTCATCAAAGCTCCGAAGTTTTATTTTTTTGACACCGGTATTACCAATCACTTACTCAGCCGAGGGAAGATTGAATTTGGAACCGAATTGTTTGGTAATGCCTTTGAGTCTTTCATTTTTCAAGAACTCATAGCACATAGTCACTATACCGAGTTGGAATATGCCATTTCGTATTGGCGCACGGCTTCTCAGTTGGAAGTAGATTTTATCTTAGGTAAAAATCAAGTAGCCATCGAAGTGAAGGGTGCCAATCGCATTTCCAACCGACACCTATCCGGACTCAAGGCGTTCACGGAAGAATACAAAGTGGAAAAAGCCATTGTTGTCTGCACCGAACCTTTAGCACGACGTGTTGGCCATATTGATATTCTGCCGTGGGATGATTTTTTAAAGCAACTTTGGAGCGGATCAATTATTTAGTGGCTGTCTAGAAAGTCCGATAGCTTCGTTATGCTCGGTTGAAAAAAAGGTCATTTACTAATGTAAACTCACTGTTTTTCAACCTTCGCAAGCCTCGCTCTCGAACTTTCTAGAGCAGCCACTTGCACTTTATGGACAGACTCTATTTAGTGTCTGTCAATAAAGTCCTATGTCTTCTTGGTTATGCTCAATAGAAAAGCCCCCATCGATACCCCCAGTAATACTTGAGCAATAATCTGCATATTTGAATATACATAGCCGCTGACAATGTTGTAAATGTTCATCGCAACTAAGATGATTAGCAATGCAAGAAAGACGTAAATGGCGGGCTTGGTTTTCAAGGATAGAATTTTGGGGTAAATATACGTTTTGGGCACGGGTTATTTCTGGGCTTTTGTTGGAAAAGTGGGATGGGATGCCTTAATTTTGTGCTTTTATGAATTAGGCGGGGGAGTGTGTATTCTTTTTGCCATTATTAAATTTATTTTCATGTCAACATCGTATTTGAATCAACACCGTCAGCGGTTTTTAGATGAATTATTGGAACTATTGAGAATTCCTTCAATTAGTGCAGATTCTGCCTATAGTAAGGATGTGCGCAAGGCTGCGGAGGTTTTGGCCGAAAGAGTTAAGGAAGCGGGAATGGATTCCGTGGAAATTGTTGACACTCCCGGACATCCCATCGTTTATGCTGAGAAAATCATTGACCCGAAGCTACCTACCGTGCTCGTTTATGGCCACTACGATGTTCAACCGCCTGATCCGGTAGATCTCTGGGATTCTCCACCCTTTGAACCGGTGATTAAGAAAACGGATATTCATCCGGAAGGGGCAATTTTTGCCCGGGGAGCGTGCGACGATAAGGGACAAATGTATATGCACGTGAAAGCTTTGGAAATGCTCAACGCCAATGGTGGAGTACCGTGTAACGTGAAATTGATGATTGAAGGGGAGGAAGAAGTGGGCTCTGTAAACTTGGGCTGGTTTGTAAAAAATCACAAGGAGCGCTTGTCGTGCGACGTTATTTTGATTTCGGATACCGGAATTATTGCTAACGATACGCCTTCAATATGTGTAGGGCTGCGTGGCTTGAGCTATGTTGAGGTTGAAGTTACCGGGCCTAACCGCGATTTACACTCAGGACTATACGGAGGTGCTGCGCCAAATCCTCTGAATCTTTTAGCGAAAATGGTGGCCGATTTACAAGATGATAAAGGTAGAATTACCATTCCCGGATTTTATGACGACGTGGAGGTGCTTTCCACAGAAATGCGTGCCGACCTTGCTCGTGCGCCTTTTAGTGATGATAAGTTCAAAAAATCTATTGGAATTTCTGATATCATTGGCGAAGAGGGATTCTCTGCGCCCGAAAGAATGTCTATTCGTCCCACGCTGGACGTAAATGGTATGTGGGGTGGATACACGGGAGAAGGTGCGAAAACGGTAATTCCGTCTAAGGCATACGCGAAAATATCTATGCGCTTGGTTCCTTTTCAAGATCCGGAGAAAATTACAGAATTGTTTAAAAAGCACTTTGAGTCTATGGCTCCCGCAGGGGTTAGCGTGAAAGTAACACCTCATCATGGTGGTGTGCCTTACGTGGCGCCCACAGACACTGCGGGCTACCGTGCTGCGAGTAAAGCAATGGAGTCGAGCTTTGGAAAAGTTCCGGTTCCCGTGCGCTCGGGAGGGTCTATTCCTATCGTTGCTATGTTTGAAGAAGAACTGGGAGCAAAATCTATATTAATGGGCTTTGGTCTGGATTCTGATGCCATTCACTCTCCTAATGAGCATTATGGTTTGTTTAACTACTTTATTGGGATTGAAACGATTGCGAAGTTTTATCCTAATTTCGTGGAGGAACTTTAGGGATTGACTTGAAAGTGTGATTGCTTAGAAGGTTTTGTTTCGCGCAAAAGGATGTTTCGCGCAAAGACGCTAAGGCGCAAAGGTTTGTTTTGTATAAACGTTTGTTTCACGCAAAGGCGCAGAAGCCACAAAATTGCTATGCATATTATCAACCACGAAAGGCACGAAAGGCACGAAAATATTGCTTCGCAACGGTTGCAGCGTAAATATGGCTCTTTGAAAGAGCACACAATCCATTTTTCGTGCTTTTCGTGCTTTTCGTGCTTTTCGTGCTTTTCGTGCTTTTCGTGCTTTTCGTGTGTTTCGTGTGTTTCGTGGTCTAAAAAATATTAAGTTATTAAACAAAGCAAATCAGAAGGTTTCACGAAGTTGAATGCTTAGCACTATAAACCTTGAAGTTCCCGAGCAATGTTTTGCTTTGCTTGCTTTTCAAAGCGCTCGAAAAAATAATCGGTTTTGAAAATCCTCTCCATCCTTAAAAAATGCTCCAAGACTTTTTTTCTTCCCGGATTATACACAAAATCGGGGAAAATTGCATACTCCTTCCGAACGTTCTCGCAATAAGCTGCGTAGATTTCCCATTCTTCACCAAGAATAGAAAGATCGGCATCGGTAAAGTAATTTGTATCGTGATCCGTTGAGGTTTCGTGTGATTTGGTTGCTAATATTTGGCGTTTACAATGCGCTATTCGGTCGCCGGAAACGGCGATTTGTCGCATTCGTTTTTCCGCACGTTCGGCACTTTTTTCCTCGTTATCCGTTTTTAATGGATTGTAAATTACGTCGTGATAAAATAGACTAAAAAGAACCGTGTCCCAGTTTTCTATTTCGGCCTTCATCGTTTGCAAACGCTCCAATACCGCTTCAAGATGACCTAAATTGTGGTAATGTCTTTTCTTGCTTGTGTATTGTTTTTCAATTTCATCCCATAACTCATTTTCCAATTGGGTATTATTGGTGTAATTTCTTAGTAAATGAATGAAGGTTTCTTTGAGCACGAATATTTCTTTAAAATTAGAATTTAACCTCAATCTGATTTGCTTTTCAGCGCCATTTACTCACGTGTTCTACGTTATCTTCAAATTGTGAAGCCAAGGATTTGACTCTTGATTTTAGCAATAATTTTCGGCCTTCCAGCGTCCTAGTAAACACCAAATCGCAGGTTCCCACCAGTCTTTCCCATTGTATTTGAAAATACTCAGCCAAATTCTTCCTACGCCCAAGTGACTCAGGAACAGAGTGATAATCTTTTTGCTTGACAAATAGCATAAACGTATTCCTCCTAATAATCACGTATCGAGGGTTATCAACCGGACCAATAATTTCTTGCAATGCATTGATAAAAGTTGATTTGTCGAAAGTAGTTCCCCCTTCTAAATGACAATATACAGCTCCCCATTCATCCACGCTGGTTTCAACTCTTAAGCTTGATCGTTCGGTATGAATAAGTCCCGCTTTCACTAGAGCATTTAGCAGTGCCTGACCAATTTGGTGAATATCTTTAGTGATATCGCGATATTTCAAGTATAGCTTAAGCGTTTTATACGTCAATCCACCAAAAGTAACTAGGCCAATGAAACCAAACACCACAATAACGACGTAGAGATCTTCTTTCCTCTTTATGCCCCTCGCTGTGCGCATAATTCCGTGTAGAGCATCAGAGCCAAATGCCACCAAGCCAGATGTAAGTGAGGCAACAAGATTTTGTATCGTCTTGTTTAAATACATGTTTTTCACGGTTTTGTAATCTTGATTTTGTGGGAAAGGTATTTTGATTTCTTCCACAAGATTAACCCCCGTTTCTAAAGCTATTTTCCAGCGTTGCTTCAGGCTTTCGCGATCGCCAGCATAATTAAACATTTGATCATTAGTCTTTTGCACCTCCTCCTGCTGATAAAAATTGTTGGGCAAGTTCAACCTACCCACGCCATTTTCTATTCCAGCTTCCTCTTTAAACGATACGCCAACAAAGCTTTTGAAACGTCTTTTGAGTAGTTCAAAATCGTCGCCGCCATTAGAGGAAGTAGGGTCAAGACAGGCTAAATGCCAGATATTTCCCGTTTTCTCACTATTTCCTTTTTGGGTTCTGATGGCTCTTCCTCGCATTTGGTTGGAGAGAACAAATGAGCCCACAAAGCTCGCCAAGATTAGTGCGTTAATTGCTGGTGCATCCCATCCTTCACCCAGTAGAGATTTTGTGCCAATAAGAACTTCTATTTCACCGTTTTGGAAGATTTGCGTGATGATGTGAACAATATCGTGCTTGAGTTGCTCAGTTTGGTGAATAAGCACATAATTGCTATCGAAAGGAACCGCACTAGAATTTATTTGTGAAATGCCATATTTTGCGGCTTTGACCTCAAATGCTGAATACGCGCTTTGGGGAATGATAATCATTGAGCCTGTGAGAACGGCTATTTTCTTGTTTTGAGTGTTCTCTCGTCTGAGTTTTTCAAAAATTGGAATAATACCAATCTTATTCAACTCCACATTATTTTCGGGTGCATTGACGTAGAATTCTTTGCGAATAAAATCAGAAAGAATAACCAATCTTAAATTGCTCCCTAAGCTTGCGTATTCAAAATCAACAATTTCCTTGATGCCATTTAGTTTGCTGATGCTAGAAGTTAAAAAACCCGTAATACGTTTATTATGAGAAAAGTTGATTTGTCGTCTTTCAATAGCTCCGTACCTTCTAAGGCGGTTTTCCAACTTTATTTTATGCTCTTCAAATGCTTTGAAATGCTCTTTTTCCTTGTAGAGATAGAAATCCAAGAGGGTTTCAAGCCATTCATAATTGAGTTCGGGAATTTCAAAATCTTTATCACCAATTATCTCGATGTGGGTGTCTGGAACTTCCCTTTGATTGGCGTGCAGGTATATCAAACAAGCTGAATAATAGGATAGATTGGTATAAATCCAGTCTAAGTGTTCTATGGGATTTTGCCAAATAGGGTGTTGTTCAATTGCCGTAATTAGATTTTCATCCTCCTTCAGCTGTTGAAAAAGCTTTTCAATATTTTGGCGAAAATCGATAATGCTTTGATTTTCTTCTTCAGTAGGCAAGCTGAAGTACACATAATCTTGATGTGGGCACAAATCGCCCTCAATAACCAATTCGGGAACGGATATTTCGGTGTCAACAGGGCCGTTTAATTCAATATATCGCTGCCATTCAGTGGCTGATACATCGTAGGGAGGAGTAGCTGTAAGCCCCACAATAATTGGGGATAGTTTTTCCTTTACTTTGGTGAGGGTTTGCCACCATTCGTTTTTCAGGTGGTGGGCTTCATCTACGACAATGGTTTTGATATTTTGCTCTTGGAGTCCACTAACAATTGCGTCCAGGTTGGGATTCGTTGAGCGGCCATTTCCATTTTCATCCATTATTTCCTCATCATCCTCCTCCTCTTCCACTATTCGTAAATTGTTACACGCAGCGTGAAGACCTTGGTAGGTAACAACCGTCATAAATTTTGGGTTACGAATATCTCGCGAAATCCACTCTGGCGTTAAATTCGTTTGGAGAAAGAGCTCGCAAAACCTCTGAATCCATTGGTTTCTGATGGCGATAGTTGGAGCAAGAATTAAGGTGGGTTTATTTAATCTAACCGCAACCTCAAGCCCCAAAACGGTTTTGCCAGATCCTGGAGGAGCAATTACGTGTAAGTGTCCATCGGTGAGGTGCTCTTGTAAATCGTCAAGCACGCGCTGTTGGTATTTTCTCCAACTGTATTTGAATTTTATGTTATTGGGGAATTGGGTCAATGCGGTATTGATTAACAATATTTAGTGTGTCCGATGGTGGAATTATAATCACCCAAAAGTAATACTCAATCACTTTGCCTCCCTCTCTCTAAGAAATTTTTTCCCAATGAGGTTGAGTAAAACATTAGCTCAGGCACTTCATCAATAAAACCAAACCGTTGAAACAAGCGTCGAGAATGTACAGCTTTCCTTTTCTCATTTTTGTGCAAATTTAAATTTTGTGCATGCTATGAAAAAGATTATTTCTGCCTTCATGTTTTCTGTTACCCTAGTAGCAATAGGAAGTTGCTCGAAAGATGATGATTCTGGAAACGGAGGCATGTACAAGTGTGATAATGGTAACTGTGTTGAATCTTCGGACGGGATTTTCAATAGCAAATCAGATTGTGAAGCCACTTGCGGGAGTGCGGCAAATCTCGTCGATATAGACGGCAACTCTTACGGAGTTGTTACGATAGGAAACCAAATTTGGATGGGTGAAAATTTAAGGGTAACTCACTATAACGACGGAACGCCCATTAATCAAATCACCGATAATAACCAATGGGAAGCCGCATTTTTAACAGCCGCTTGGTGCAATTACAGCAATGACTCCGCCCTTGGCATTCAGTATGGAAGGCTCTACAACTGGGGGGCGGTAAATACTGGCAAACTATGTCCTACCGGCTGGCATATTCCAACTTCTGAAGAGTGGGATGAGTTAATTGATTATCTCGGTGGCGAAAATGAGGCTGGCGGTAAAATGAAAACCACTACTGGATGGTCTGCACCAAATGAAGGTGCTACTAATGAAAGTAATTTTAGCGCCTTACCGGCAGGATATAGATACTTCAATTTTGGAGGATTTATGGAAATGTTTGAAACCACCCAATTTTGGACCTCAACCCCTAGCTCCAGAAATAACTACTTCAATAATGTGTATTTGCACAATTGGTCTGAAAAAGCATTCACGTTTTATGCGAGACCAAATTCCGGTTTTTCTTGCCGGTGCATAAAGGACTAAGTCATTTCTCTGCCCATAAAGTCAGATTTATTAGACAGCCAGAAATTGGCCGAAGCAGAAGCCTCAAAACTCCAGCCACGGCTTCTGGGCGATCTTCCCAGACCTAACCTCAAACTCGGAACATAAACATTCTTTTTGAGGTTTATCTTATAGAAGGTGGGGGGGTCAGCATGCTCCGAAATATCCAAGGGTTGTTTTCACGTGAAGACGCAAAGAGTTGTTTCACACAGAGGCGCGAAGGGTTGTTTCGCGCAAAGACGCAAAGGCGCAAAGGGTTGTTTCACACAGAGGCGCGAAGGGTTGTCTCGCGCAAAGACGCAAAGGCGCAAAGAGTTGTTTCACACAGAGGTGCAATGGGTTGTTTCGCGCAAAGAGGCAGAGGCGCGAAGGTTTTTATCGCGTAGAGATGCAAAAACGCGAAGGGTTTAAACCGCTTTAGCCTTTTCTGTAACCTAAGTAACGGAAAATAGTGTTTTGGTGTGTGCATCTTTGCAGTGTTCAAACAATGATGGCTTTCGTGGCAAAAATTGGATTGCTTTGAACAACGAATCACTAACAAAAAAAGAATTGACAAATGAAAATTGAACAAATCTATACCGGTTGCTTAGCACAAGGTGCATACTACATTGTTTCTAACGGTGAAGCAGCAATCATAGATCCATTGAGAGAAACCCAACCTTACATCGAAAGAATGGAGAAGGATGGCGTGACTCTGAAATACATTTTTGAAACACACTTCCACGCTGATTTTGTATCGGGTCATATCGATTTGGCTAAGAAAACGGATGCGAAAATCGTTTATGGCCCAACAGCTGAGGTGGGCTTTGAGGCTATCGTTGCCGAAGACAATCAAGAATTCAAAATCGGTGATGTTAGGATTCGCGTGTTGCATACACCCGGACACACCATGGAAAGTACCACTTTTCTCCTCATCGACGAGAATGGGAAAAACCACGCCATTTTCTCTGGTGATACCCTCTTCTTAGGTGATGTAGGACGCCCAGACCTTGCCCAGAAGGCGGCTTCTATGACGCAAGAGCAACTCGCCGGAATGCTCTACGATAGCTTGAACAACAAAATTCTTCCTCTAGAGGACGAGGTAATCGTATATCCCGGTCACGGCGCGGGTAGTGCCTGCGGAAAAAATATGATGAAGGAAACGGTTGATACACTGGGTAACCAGCGTGAAGTAAATTATGCTTTGAAGCAACCAAACAAAGAGGCTTTTATTGCGGCTGTTACCGACGGACTCCTTCCTCCTCCCGCCTATTTTGGTGATAACGTAGCCATGAACAAGAAAGGCTACGAAAGTTTTGACGTAGTTCGTGAAAAAGCGATGCAA
>JBHYFA010000011.1:0-45760 GCA_051859825.1 Schleiferiaceae bacterium | reverse complement strand
CTTGAGGACTATTTTTGTGCATAATCTTTTGCCTTGAAACATTTTCTCCATCATACTGCCGAAAAACTCCTCGCCGATTTTGGCGACGCACTGCACCAGCAATTCATCATTCTGCCCAACGAACGACCCGCACTTTTCCTCAGAAAAAGTCTGTCGGAAATTACCAGCAAACCCCTTCTGGCTCCAAACATCGTCAGCATCGAGCGCTTGGTATTCGACCTTACCGGCCTGCAAAAAGCGAGTCCAACCGAAACCCTCTTCCGCCTCTTCGAAGCCTTCAAAGCCTGCGAGGTTTCAGACATGGACTTGGAAAAATTTCTCAATATTGGGCAAACCATTCTCACCGATTTTTACGAAACCGACCTCTACCTCGCCAACGCCAAAGACCTTTTCCGCTACTTATCCGACATCCGTAAAATCGAACAGTGGACACCCGATAATCCGGGGAAAGACAACTACGCATCGGCCTACATCAAGCTCTACGAATCGCTCGGAAAAGTGTATGAGTATCACCGCTCTGAGTTATTGAAAAACGGCATGGCCGACCCCGCACTGGCCTTTAGACAGTTAGCCGAAAACCGCGAGACATTACTGGCTAAATTTTTTCAAAAAAAGTCGGAAGCTAATCTGATATTCGTTGGCTTTAACGCCCTTACACCCTGCGAACTCCAATTTATGCGCTTCGCCAAACGCATGAATAAAGCCCGGTTTTTCTGGGATGCCGATGATTATTACGTAAGCAATACCAACCAAGAAGCCGGCTATTTTTTGCGCGATATGGATTCCGAACTCCTCAGCGATACCGAAAAAAAGAATTTTCCGAAGAATATCGGCCAACATCCCTTGGAAATCGACATTGTAGAAACAACCGGGAATTTGCAACAAGTGCTCTACGCCGCCGAAAAAATCAGTGCGTGGAATGAAGAGCAAGTCCACGAAAATGAAAAGGTTGGCATCGTGTTAGGCGACGAGAGCCTCATCAGTGATCTCATTGAGGTATTGCCAAAAAACGCCAAAGTCAACCTCACCTTGGGCGTTGGATTGCACACGCTGCTGGCTGGCTCACTCATCTTTGCCGTTTCTCGACTGCACCGCTCGGCAAGCAAGAATTCGTGGTACCATCGCGATCTCGTGCGGGTTCTCCAACACCCCTTTATTTCCACCTATTTGAAATGGAAAAATCTTCAATCTCAAGAAATCATCGACGACATCCGCAGTCGTAATCTCATTCGCATTGATTTCGAGGAAATGCGGGATAAACTAGCGCCCACTGATTTAGAAATGCTTTGGAAGTCAGGAACGGCCCTCGAAGTCATAAGGCTTTTGGAGCAAGGCTTTACCCATTTGGCGGAAGCCTGGAACGAGCTCAAGCCCGCCAATGAAAACTACGAACGCGAACAATCGTACGCGGCAGTGCACCTCATTCGCGAAGCACGCGGCTGGATTGAGAAGTTCATCCCCGACCTACCCTTGCGCCTCATGACCGATATGCTGTGGCAGCTTACCCAAGGCACAACGGTCAACTTCAAGGGTGAGCCCGAAACCGGTATTCAAATCATGGGGATATTAGAAACGCGCTTGCTCAATTTCGACCGACTCGTGGTTCTTTCCACCAATGAAGAAATCATCCCCAAAGGAAAAACCCAAAGTTCTCTCATTCCCAACGATGTAAAGCAGCAATTTGATCTCCCGCGCCACACCCATCGCGACGCCATTTTTGCCTATCATTTCTATCACGCCTTCCACACTACCAAGCAAGCCGATATTCTTTATGTCGAGGGCCAAGATTCATTGGGTAGTGCCGGACCGAGTAGATTCATCTACCAAATGCGTTGGGAATGGAGTAAAATGGCCAATATTTCGGTTAGGGAGATTCTCTACCACTCGAGTTTGCAAGATGTTCCAGGCAAAGAAATCCTCATACCCGAAAGCGCGGAAATCAGTGATATTCTGCAAAAGCGATTTGCCGAAAAGGGCATTTCACCCTCGGGCATCGTAAAATATCTGCGTAATCCACTCGAATTCTACAAGCAATATGTGCTGGGCATTCGCGAAGACGACAATGAGGTGGAAGAGCAAGCCGACGCCCGACTGATGGGAAATGCCGTACACAATGCTTTAGAAGACCTGTATCGTCCGCATATCGGAAACCCATTTCCCCACAAAGAGCATTTGCTTAGCATGAAAAAACGAGCGAGCGCCGTTGTACGAGAGAAACTTCAAAATGAATTAAATCACAGTCAGCTCGACGAAGGCCACAACATCATTGCCCTTACTGCGGCGGAGGAAATGACCAAAAACGCCATCGATACCGACCTACATCATTTAGACAAAGTTGATCGCCGCATTGTAGCACTAGAAAACAAATATTCACCAGAGGAAGTAGATGAAAAATCCATTCGTGTGCCTTTGGATATCCTAACGCCTTACGGGCCGGTGATGCTCAACGGTAAGATTGACCGTTTAGAAGAATGGGACAACCACGTGGTGTATCTCGACTATAAAACGGGCAGCATTCCCTCGCGCTTGCAGTGGGACGGCAATTTTGAAAACACCCCTCCCGAAAAGCAAGCCGAAAAGTACGGAGCGGCTATTCAGTTGTTGTGTTACTCCCTACTCGCCGATTCCGGTAATAAAAACTTCAAGTTGGGATTGATGGGACTGAAAACCAACAAACCAGAAAGCGGTTTCACCTGGCTCAAAACTGCCGAAAAAAACGAGGAGTGGACACCCCAAGAGCGCGAGGATTTTAGGGGTTTCTTGACGGGGTTGGTCAGGGAGATTATTGAAGGGGTGGGGTGATAGGTGAAGAGTGAGCCAAAAACATCATACTCCCCAACTGCTAGCGAAGTTTTCGATTTTCGTATTTGGCGACTTCAATTTAATAGAATCTTGAAACTCCCAAAAATGAGAGCTAGAATTAGAAACAAAGAAGCTAATGGATTCGCCCAAACCTCGCTCGTTGGTAAAGTCAATTTTATATTCGCAAAAACGAATTCCAATAATTCCCATTTCATTTAAAGTCAATTTCAGCTTCTTTATGTTTTCCAAAGGGATAATTCGATCCCTTTGAGCATTCTTTAGGATTAAATGATACTCATTATAAAACAAATCATAAGAATTCAGATTATTTCGATAAGCCCAAAAAAGTCCTACGGAAAGGAGTGCAAATGACAAAAGATAGGAAAGGGCTTTATGATTAGGGAATAATAGTAAGGGTAGCAAGATTCCCAAAAAACTAAAGACTGCGGGAGTCAGCATTTTCAGGCTTCTATTATGTTTTGATATTGCTTTCATCTAAGTCTTGCTAATCTGTCGCTTTTACTTTTTTGCAAAATATTTTCCGCTAAAATACACTGAAAAAAATTCAACCCATTATTTTCCTGTAGCCAAATTTCCAAAATCGAAACAACAACCAAACGAAAGCAATTAATGCGCAAACACCGGCTGTATTAAAAAACCCATGATAAAGCTGATTAATTGGGGCAAGCTTGGATAATTCAGCGCCTACAACAATTCCCGCCAATAGAATCCGAACCATTGTTTTGAACCATCCGGGCTTTGTCAGCATTTCAAAAACCCCGATGATCAACACAAATAAAAACAATTCAGGGTATAATAAGTAGAAACAAATAATACCTTCAATATCCGGGTTTTCTTTTTTCCAATTTTGATGTTGAATATGCTCATTGACGGCAAAAAGCAGTTGAATCAAAATTAAAATGGTTGAAAATAATGGTTTGTGGAGTTTCATGTGTTTTGTGTGGTGAGGGTCGTTTCGCCGGTTATTCACTTTTTTTGTAATTCTTGGTAAACTACCAAATCATTCCGTCTTATAGTGTTGACGTGATGGATGTGGTTGAAAAAAACTTCAACATAAATCTTTCCCGAATCATCAACGGCAGTAATCTCCCTCACTTGCTGGATTACTCCTGCTATTAGTGAATGTATGTCTTATCTCTCAATTTAACATCATCACCCCCTCTCCAACGCCTTCCTAATCCCCTCAACCCCTTCATTAAACATCGCCAATTGTGCAATCACCTGCGCCATGCGGTCGTTATCGCCGAGGCCGCGAAGAACGCGGTTTTTGAGGTAGGTTTCTTTGATGGTGGCCCAACGCTCACGGTCGTCGTCGGTGAGCTTGCCCATAATCTCCTTCAACTTGAGCATGTTCGCTTCGGTGTCGGAGGTCAAGGTCTGGGATTCGTTTTGGTAGTGGTCGAGGAGAATCTGCTCGATTTCTTCGTCTTTGAGGATGGGTACTATCTGGGAAATCAACTTGTTCATGTCGCGGTAGGAACCCTGCAACTTAAACGGCGGCTCTTCGCGGTAGTCGTCCGACATGGCAGCGGAACGGATATACTGGGCGTTGACTTTCAATACCACATCTCTGGCGACCAATGCCTTGCGCAGCACGCTTATGCAGTCTTGCACTTCCTGTGAAGATAAATTACCTTCCAAGGTGGGAATATCGCTTTCGCCGTTTTCGATAGCACGGACGAGGGTGTGCAGATTGTCCATGCCACTCTGGGTAAGCGAACGCAAGAAGGGATTGGAACTCACACCGTTTTCTATCATACTCAAATCAAACAAATTCCGGCGGCTGCCCGCAGTTTCACCGAGGTTGTAGATGTCGGCGCGGTTGGACAACATATCGGGAATCTGAAACTTCTCCCCGGTTTCGGTGTAGGGATTTCCGGCCATTACCACGCAGAAGCGTTTGCCACGTAAATCGTAGGTTTTGGACTCCCCGCGGAATACCCCCTCGATGCGGCGCTGACCGTCGGCCAAGGAGATGAATTTCTGCAAAAACTCGGAATTACAGTGCTGTATATCGTCGAGGTAAAGCATTACGTTGTCGGCCATCTCGAAGGCGAGATTGAGCTTTTCCAGTTCCTGTCGCGCACCGGCATTGGGCGCTTGGGTCGGATCCACGGCAGTGACTTCGTGCCCAATGGACGGCCCGTTTATTTTCATGAAAATGAGTCCCAAACGTTCGGCCACGTATTCCATCAAGGTGGTTTTTCCGTATCCCGGCGGGGAAATAAGTAAGAGCATGCCCGAGCGATCGCTGCGTTTGTCGTTACCGGCTGCTCCCAACTGCTTGGCGAAATTGGCACCAATCAAAGGGAAGTAAACGTCGTTGATGAGTTTGTTGCGCACAAAAGAACTGAGCACCTGGGTCTGGAATTCGTGCAAACGCATGGCGCGTTTTTTCTTGTCGATGAGCTCGTGCTTCTTGGCTTGCAGGGCGCGGTATTGCGGACTCACCACGTCGGTGAAATGCCGTAAACGCTTGGTAAAATCGTGGTAGTCTAAAACGTAGCCATCGTCTTCTCCACGGATGGATTTCATGCCTTCGATCTTCTCGGTGGTGTCGAGCTGAATGACGTCGTTGATATCCATGGCGTTTGTAAGCGCAAAGGCCGTGGCTTCCATTAAGGAATTTTCGCTACTGATGTTTTTCACCTTACCGTAGGTCATCACCCATTTCAAACAATGGTTCCAAGCGGCAGACGGATGATCGGCAATTTCCTCCAAAATATCGCTGAAAGTGAGGTCGGCATTTTTCTCCTTGAGGGATTTTTTAAAACTCTCCAAAAAGTCCAATACTTCACGCGATACCACAAAGGTTTTGTGATTTGTCTCTTCGGATAAATACCGGGCAGCTTCGGCGTACGTGGCGGTGAGCAAAATCTTGTTGTTGGTGGAAAAGGTCTTGATTTCTTCTTCCAGCATTTCCAAAAGTACGTGAGCTTCTTCGCTCTGGGGGAAGGATTCACGCAGGAGGGCGAGGGAATCGATTTGCCGCTTGTAAAACTGCTTCTTCTCATCCGACAAGTAATGCCAGGTGAGTTGTGCCAAAGCTCTGGAAGTGCCGTTGTAGCGAAGTAAGCCCAAAAAACGGTGCTTTTCGATAAGCGCCTTGAGAATCTTCTTGGCATCTTCGTCGTGAACGCCTTTGACGTAACCTTCACCGTAATTGACGGCAGTGTATTCGCCAATTTTGCTCTTCAACTGACCCTCGCTGTAGGAATGGGAAAGATCCAAACTGCAAAACACCTTCCAAGCCAGGTATTCGGCGCGGTGTACGCTACGGTTTTCCGAAGGTAATTCCTGCGTCCACACGGCCCGGTATTCATCCAAGGCTTGATCTTCCACCGGCTCGTAGTAGGAGGTGCCGGTGAGATGGTACATGTAGTTGTTATCACGAACCACCAGCGATAAGTCGAGGTTCTGACGGTTGACGGCAAAGCGATGCTCGCCCATACGAATGATGTTGTCACCGTCTTCGAAGAGTTCCTTGCGGTCTTTGAGTCCGCGAATGGCCTCCTGCTGCAACACGTTAATTTGGTTGAGCAGGTCTTCGGATTTTGCCGAATCGTCGAGGTCGGCAAGCTGACGAGCGGTTTCACGCACGCGCTCAATCATCAAATCGCCGGCAAAGTACCCGTTGATCTCCGCTGGCGTGTCGAAGGTCTCGGCCTTGGACTGAATGGCCTTGAGTACGCGTTGGGCAGAACTAAAAAGCGATCCGGCGCGACGGTTGCGAGCCTCAACCTGACTCACTTTTTTCGACTCAAAAGCCGCGTACACCGATTCGCGCTTTTCGGAAATCTTGTCGATAAACTCGTCGAAATCCACGAAGCGACTTTCCAGTTCTTCGAGTTGTAGGGAGAGCTTGGTGAGGTACTCGTCGCAACGCTCGGGAGAAGATGCCAGGTCTAGGTAGTTGGCTACACTCTGCTCAAACAGCGTCATTTGCGCTTTAAAATCGGCAGTGGATTCTTTTTCGGAAAGTTGGCGTCGCTTGTTGTTGAGCGCAATGCGTTGCTGATTGAGCTGGGAAAATATCAGGGTGATGTTTTCGATGATCTTGGTGGAGTGGGAAGTGTCTTCCACTTTTAGGTTGTTGACTATGTCGATCAACAACTCCAGTTTTTTGGCCAATTCATCAAAATCCTTTTCCAACTCACGGGTTTCAATCACCTTGGTGGTTTTATCCACCTGTTTGGATAACTTGTCCATCTCGCCTTGGTAGTAGGCGAGAGCGGAGTCTTTCAACAGGAATTTCACACAGGCTTTGGAGAGTTTGTCTGCCCGTTCGGCAATCTCCTTGTCGATGGCCTCCACGGCGTCAATGTCGATGTAGCGCAGATTTTTCAAGGCGATGACCTCTCCACGTAAACCGCGCAATTGGGTGAGTAATGACACGTATTTGTCGAGGGTGTCATAGTTAGCACTGCGGGTTTCAAACATCAATTTTTCCACCCGCTCTTTGACGTCTTCGAAAGATTTCGCTGTGGACTGCTTGATTTCCTGCACCTTTTCAAACTCGTCGATGGCGGAGAGGGCAATGGCGCGGATTTCTTTCAGTGGCTTAATGATGGCCGCGGCTTCATCAGTGTTTTTAAGCCAGAAGTAAGCGTCAATGATGCTCTGGCTTTTGTTGGCGATGTCGGCGTATAGTCCGTTATAGGAATCCTCCTTGGAGAGCAGAACGTTGAGTTCCTGAATTTCGGCCATCGCTCGCACAATGGGTTGGTTGCCGATTTTGTACAGCTCCTTGTCCTTGAAGTCGCTGTCGGGCAAAAACTCGTCGGCATACGGCGTTTGCCAAATTTGGATGAGGTGGTGCTTGCCGGGTTCTTTTTCGGTATTGAAATAGCACAGTTCGCCCTCTTTGAAAAAGGTAAATCCGTTACAGAAGATGGGGTTTTGCACGGTTTGGTCGATCACGTTGTAGGAGAGCAGAACAAAGTCGTGTTTCTTTTCTTCGTAGAAAACAAAGAAGTGGTCTTCCCCGTTGGGCGAACTAATTTTCTCCAAGAATTTCACCCCTTCAATTTTTCGGTCGAAGAGTTTGCTTTCGCCCGTTTGCAGGTAGTAACCGTTGGAGAGCATCACCCCTTGGTCGTCGGGGAGAAGGATAACGGCATCGCGGGCGCTGTCGGTGCGCTCGATTTTTTTGGTGCGCTCGTTAAAAATGAAATAACGGTCGTTTTCCAGATAGGGTTTTACCCGAACAATGACCAAATTGCCCAAATCGCAAAACGAAATATCGGCGTCGTCGAGCGATTGATCTTGTTGTTCCAACTCTTCCGAGTAAATGCCCTTTCCATCGTCGGTATTGTCTTCTACTTTGAAGGTGAGTTTACCACCGAGGGTTTGTATAAAGAGCTTATCGGCGATGGAGACGTGGGGCTTTTTACCCGTGCGTTGCATGTCGCGTGTAACCTTTACCCAATTGAATTCGTGTTGCTTGGGAAATACCACTTCCGCAGCGCTTCGGGAATCCACGTAGGTGAGACTACTGCCGTCGATGTGCCACTTAAACGCCTTGATATCGGTAGGACTATCCGATAGCTGGAAAACCATGTACAGAAAACCATTGCTCTGGAAAAAGCGGGCAAAGCGGGTGTGGCGGTAGTATTTGTAGAGGTTTTGGAGTTCAGTGGCGAAGGTATCGTCTTGGAGGAGGGTGTTTTTTTGTTGGATAAATTCGTTGTTTTCAAAGGAAAACGTGCTGAAAACATCGTCCACCTCCAGGACGGTTTTTAATCCCAATCGCACATTGTATCCAAAAAGACATACGTTGCCAATGGAAATGATATCACGCGCCAAGCAGTTGTGCTCGGTAGTGATGCGCACGCTGGAAATCAGGGAGAAATCCACCGAACCAAAAATCTCCTTGCGCGCTTCGTTGAGGGCGTTGGTGTTTTTGGTCAGGTTTTTTTGTTGTGCAATTAACCTATCGCGAATGATTTCGTATGTGCCTTTTTCGATTTCCATGAGAAAATGTGTCTAATAACACCTCGCCATCTTTTGGCGAGGTGTTATATGAAATAATGCTTAGCGATTAACGGTTTACTCAAAAGATTTTCTTATCCTCTACGCCCAAACCTTTGGCAAGGTTTAGCATATTAGCAAGGAATCCTTTGTCGTCTTCATCGGTTACTTTGGCTTGAATTTGGGCGATGAGTGCTGCGATGGACACATTTTTCAAATCCTCGGTGGTGAAGCCGTATTTGTTAGCAATGTTTCTCATGCGCTCAAAGAGACCGGCGGCGGGGCCTTCGGTGGACAAAATAGAGTCTTTGATTTCGGTGAGGGTCTCGGAGTTGTTGACCAACTTATCCACGCCCTTACCGCGAGAAATCTGACGAATGATGTTGTCGAAGAAAGTGCTTTCGCCGCCAATGATTTCGATATTGGCCGACTTGAAGGCTTCCCCAAGAACGGCAGCTTGTGCGTGAGCAATTTCCTGCTGCATCTTGATTTGTGCCAATTCCACTTCTTTGTCTTTTTCTAGGTTGAGGCGGAACTCTTCGAATTCTTTTCCGGCTTCGTTGAGTTTCTTCATCGCTTCGGCTTTCTCGGCAATACCTCTAGCATCTGCAAATGCCTTTTCTTGAATGATTTCGGCTTCTGCCAATCCATCTTTGCGCTTGGCTTCGGCTTTTTTCTCAATCACGTTGGCTTCTACATAACCCTGACGCTCAGCAGCATCGGCTTTGGCGTGCATCACTTGGGCTTCGGATAATCCGAGGGTTGCCTCTTCCTTAGCCTTGGCTTCAGCGATGATTTTGCGTGCTTCGGCTTCACGGTCGGCGGCTTCTTTACGGGCGTTGGCCTCGATGATGATTTCTTGCGCTTTGTGGCTGGCAGCTTTCTCTTTGGCTTCCGCGTCTTTTACGTCTTCTATAAGCTTCTGCTCGGCTTGTTGTGCGGCAAGAATAAGGGCAACATCCTTGGTACGATTGGCGCCTTTAAGTGCCTCCACGTCTTTGATGTTCTCTTGCTCTTCCACTACGGTTTTCTCCATGGCCACGCGTTCACGAATGGTTTCTTGGATATTTTTACGCTCAATCTCCACCGCTTTTTCCTTCTCAATTTGTGCAAGCGCCACAATGCGCTCTCTTTCGGTGGCTTCAATTTCTTTATCTTTAAGTACGCGTTCGGTTTCTACAGCCTCAGCTCGTTCCTTATTTTTTGCTGCAATAATGATTTGACGAAGCTTATTCTCTTCTTGAATTTGCAGCTTTTCTTCGGTGGAGATTCTCACCGATTCAGCTTTTAAACGCTCTTCTTCTGCAACAGTGTCGATGGCGGCCTGCTCTCTTGATTTAATGGTTTCAATCTCCCGGCGCTGACTTTCTTCTTTTTCCCTAAGTTGTTTCTCCAACTCTAAAATAGCTTCACGGGCTTCCACGTCTTGCTTTTTGATGGTTTTCTCTTCATCTCTGCGGATGAGGTTGGCCTTCACATTTTGACGGGCGGTAAGCTCGGTGATTTTCTTAATACCCTCGGAATCGAGAATGTTTTCGGAATCGAGGAATTCGAGTTTGGTTTGCTCCAAATAGTCGATGGCGCAATCATCTAACACGTAGCCGTTGAGGTCTGTGCCAATGATGTTGATGATTTCGTCACGGAACTCTCTGCGAGCTTCGTAGAGCATTTCAAACTCAAACTTCTTCCCCACCGTTTTCAGGGCTTCGGAGAATTTCGCTTCAAAGAGCGCTTCCAGGGTTTGGTGGTCGGATGCACGGGCACAGCCAATGGTTTGCGCCACATTGATGATGTCTTGAGTTGCTTTATTTACCCTGACAAAAAAGGCAACTTTGATGTCTGCACGGAGGTTGTCCTTACAAATCAACCCGTCTTTTCCCATCCGGGAGATATCGAGTTTTTTCACGGAAATATCCATGATTTCTTCCTTGTGAAGAATGGGGATAACGATTCCGGCGTTGAAGAACACGCGTACGCCGCCTTGTCCGGTGCGCACCAGCACTCGGCCTTGGTTGACTTTTTTGTACATGGATATGAGCCAAACAAGGAGGCCCACAAAGACAACTACGGCAAAAATTGCAATAATGTAAAAAGATTCAGGCATTTGATTTTAGAGTTTAAGGGTTTAAATTGATTATTCTGATTAGGTTTTTGTATTTACTCAGCAGTGTATTTTTGAACGAGGTAAAATTTTTCATCGAGTGATTTTTCCAGAATCATAACAAATTCATCTCGTGCAATAGGCTCTTCGTCCATGGGTTTAGCATAAACGAGCAAATAGTCGGTTTCGATTTTCACTTCAATTTGCCCCATTCTATCCTTTGCTAAAGGGGAGGTGACCCGCCCAATTTTCCCAATGAAATCAATGGGCGGTTCACCTTTGTGATTGAAAAAAGCGTAGAGCTTAACGAAGGGCTTAGCGATGACCTTGGTGGCCAACATGCTAGCGATAAATCCCGGAAGGTAAACCACAAAGCCCAGCACATTATTGCTAATTCCGAAGATGTAGGTCACATTTACATTGATGAGCCACATGAGGATGACCACGATGGAAATGATAAACATGATGGGTAGTTCACCGATGTAAAAAAACTGGAGGAAGCTCTGCCATCCGCTTTGGACATTGACATTACCCACATCGGCAGAAGCTAAGTCACCTTCTGTGTCGGGAGCATCCGGCCCGTCAATATCCAAGTCGAAGCCCGTAAAAATCACGATAATCCAATATAAGAATACCAGCAGGGCAAGCAGAGTAAGGATAAAATTCGCGGGAGCAAAGGAGATGTCTATCAACTTTTGCATACCGGTGGATTATTGATCTTTAGACTCGTCCATTCCGAGTGATTTCTTCAGCTTCTCCAGCTCGTCATCCACGGATAAATCTTCTACTACTTTGTTGAGTTTTTCCTCGTGACTAGTGTTTTGATTAGCCAATTCACCGTAAGCCTCGGCAAGTGCTTCATCTTGATCCACCTTATCTTTCATACGCTCAAGCATTGAAATGACGCTGGTAGAATCCATTCCGGTCATTTGTTTGTTGATGACTTTGGTAGCACTGCTCACTTTCACCCTGGCCTTCAAGGTGCGGAGTTCATTTTCCCACTGGTTGATGTTGGACTTGATTTTCTCAACGTTGTTTTGCAGGGTTTGCACTTGCTTATCCAAGTTCTCAACATCCATACTCGCGATGTTCATTTCTTTGGTAGCCTGGGTTTTCAGGCGGAGATTCTCACGCACGAGGTTATCGGCTTCTTGAGAGTCGAGCTCTTTGTTTTGTGCGCGCTTGAGAATCAAAATCGATTTGTCTTTCAAGTCGGCCTCACGCTCTTGCAATGCGGTAAGATCACGTGAACGACGTATTTTCATGGCCTTCACCTCCGCTAAGGCTTTCATTGCACGGTCTTGATCTTCACGCAAATCGCGCAGACCCTGCTCGATCATTTTGATAGGATCTTCTAATTTATCAATGGCAGAGTGGGTTTCGGCCTGACCAATTTTAAAAAGTCGTCTAAATACATTCATGATTTCTAGGTTTAAGATGTTTTTGAAAATTCGAGTAGTTCGGTGGAATATTCCGAAAGCAATAGACCTAAGGCGTTTAAGGTGCTTTCCAATTCCTTAAGGTCAAGCGTTTCGACCTGAAGCGTGTTTCGGTAGATGACCTTTTTTCCGGATTCATCAAGAACAAAGGCGCCAAAAACGATGTCTCTATTCTTCACCAAAAGGCTTTTAAACACTTCCGGATCATCGCGCACATCGAAAAGATACTGCTCAATTATAACAATGGGTGAGGCAATGCCTATCACCATGTTTTTCACTCCTATATCCTCGTTTTCGATGACAATCAAATTATCCACTTCGCTTTCAAAAACGATGGCGTGTCCGAGGTCGAGGATATATTCTTTTACTTTTTGGTAATACTTGTCCATAAGCGTTTTTTAACAGGATAAATGTACAGGTTAATTGTTTGTCGAGGCAAATATAGAACAAAAAATATTTTTGTGCAAATTTTATTAGCAAAAATAAAAATTCAAACAAATACCGCCAATATCATTAGTTTTTTGCTATTTTTGTTTTTTCATAAATATACCTCAATATGTCACATTTTGGATTCAATATCAAGAAAATTCGCGGAATACGGGGGCTTACCCAACAGCAGTTGGCAGAAAAACTGGATGTTACCAGAGGGTCTATAAGCTCGTATGAGGAGGGAAGAGCCGAGCCAAAGATAGAAACCATTCTTAAGTCTGCTGAATACTTTGGACTATCGGTGGAAGCATTACTACGCGAAAAACTCACTGTGAATCAGCTCATCGGCTTTAAGCATCCGGTGGTGAGCAGCGGCGATGAGCACAATGCTGATGATTTTAGCAAAATGCAATCCTTGCCTGATTTTGGTGGACTCGAGGGCGATTTTACGGTTTTGGACACGGGAAAAATATTGTTTCGTTCCGGCATGCTCACACACGGACAAGTGGTATTTGGAAAAAAATCGAGCAAAATCGTCCCGGACGTATGGGCCATTCTACTCGATGATGTGTGGCATATTGATCAGGTAAAAGTTGACATCAAAAAGAATGTACACAAAATTGGCGAGAAGGAATTTAACCCCGAAGAAGCAACGGCGTCGTTACTGGTGTTTGGCATATACACACCGGTTCAGCATTTCAGTTGGCTGGAGGACATAAAAAACCGAGTAACAGCTTTAGAGGAGATGATGAAAAAATCTGGGTAGAGTTGTGGGGTGGATGCTTTAATCTATAAAAACCTAAACCATCATTCACCAACCCGAGATTTCTTCCTATTCAAATACCCAATAATCACAAACGATGTCGCAAACATAATCAAACTATATACCGCCCCAGGAATAGCAAAGTCGTTATTCTTTAATAGTCCAATGGCCAAGGCAATGGCTAATGTTCCGTTCTGAATGCCGCTCTCAATAGAAATGGAGATGGCCTGCTTGAGCTTTAAAGAAAATAAGCGGGCCGTCAAAAATCCTAGCGATAAAGTGGCAACGTTCAGGGCAAAAGCCCCGATTCCAACTTCACTGAAATAAGGGATAATATTGTGTTTTTCCTTTACGGTGATGGCCACAATCAGTACAAATAAAACCAGAGCCGATGCAATTTTAACCTTTGACTGCATTTCTTCGGCCCACGCAGGCTTGAAATGCTTGATCAACATCCCCATGCTGATAGGCACGATGGTTATCAAAAATAAATCTTTGAAAATTTCGAAGCGATTCAGGATAATGCTCGTTTCGTCATTTCCCATAAAATGGAGCAAACTCCATTCTAAAATCAAGGGAATAGTAAACAAAGTAAGCACACTACTAAAAGCCGTAAGCGTTACCGACAAAGCCGTATCGCCTTTGCAAAGATGGGTGATGAGATTAGAAGTGGGGCCGCCCGGACAAGCCGCAATAAGGAGCATACCCACGGCCAGACTATTGCGTATATCGAGGACAAAAATGAGCAAATAGGCCACGAGAGGTAAAAAAATCAACTGATTGCTTAAGCCAATAATCACCGCTTTGGGGAATTTCACCACCCGCTTAAAGTCATCAATCTTTAGCGACAAGCCCATGCCCATCATAACTATCATGAGGGCAATGCCGAGGTAAATCTTTGCTGAATCGTCCATAATTAGAGTCAGTTCATAAAGTTGGAATGTCTAGGCTAGAAAGTTCGAGGACAAGGCATGCGAAATCTGAAAATCAGGGAGTTTACATTAGTAAATGACCTGGTTTTTGGATGAGCATAACGCCGTCATCGGACTTTATAGACAGACACTACTTAATTAACCTATCAATAGGACAATGATAGTACAAAATCAAATACCTTGCAAATAAAAGGATGAAATCGCCTAACGCATTCTCCGTAAAAGGGTTTTCAGACGCTGATGTTTCGGGATACTGAAAAGATACAAGAATGCTAATAAAGCTGTTGAGCCGGAGACCAAAAACACCAAGGAAAATCGCTCAGGATTGCCTTGGTATAACCAACCCGAAACTAAGGCTCCCGTTCCAATACCCGCCTCCAACGCAATATACATAGTAGCCAAAGCCCTTCCCCGATTGCTGTCATCAGAAAGATCAATGGTCCACGCGGCTACTGTAGGCGATGACATGCCTACGGCAAAGCCGAAGAATACGGCGGCAAACATCAATTGAGGGATGGACGTAGCAAAAGAGATCAACACCATTGCCACCACCATAGTACCCGAAGCCATTTGCAAAACCGGAACCCTGCCGTAACGGTCAGAAGCTTTACCGGCAAGAAAGCGAATAATCAGCGAACTCAAAGTAAATACCGCGAAAAATAAACCCTTGTTCTTCAGTCCGAGATGACTCGAAAACTCCGGCACAATGGTAAGCACTGTTCCAAAACTGAAGGTAGCGAGCATGAGTACCAAAGAAGGATTTACCACCTTTTTTTCGATGATTTCGTTTTTCTTAAGCTTGAGAAAACGCCACTGCATTTTTTGGGGATTAGGAAGAGTTTCGTGCAAACGAAAAATCAGAACCGCCGAGAGAGCACTCACTACAGATGCGCCAATAAACACGTGGTTAACGGTGTACTGCGCGGCAATCCAACCGCCCAGCGCCGGACCGGCAGCCATACCCAAGGAGGCAAAGAGCGAATGCAGACCAAGGGCTTCACCGCGTCGGTTGAAAGGAACCATATCCGCAATATAAGCCGAGGTTCCCGTGGGTGTAAACCCGGTGGAAAATCCGTGGAAAAAACGCAGAGCCAGAAAAGCAAAAACGGTGGTGACGAAGGGATAGAGCGTACACATTACCAAGCACACCGTTACCCCAATGAGCATCACGGGGACGCGGCCAATGGTATCGGCTAATTTTCCGCTAAAAGGTCTTGACAATCCAGCGGTTAGGGTAAATAGAGAAATAATAAGTCCGATATATTTCTCCCCTCCCATGGAAGCTAAGTATCCCGGAAGCTCGGGAATAAGCATGTTAAAACTCGAAAAAAACAGGAACGAACTAAGGGAAAGAAGCATAAAGTCTCGCGTGAGAAAAGGAGGTAGGGTCATAGCGGGAATTAATGCTTTAAAACTTTATTGACAGATACAAACAACTTACATAAATATTTCTAAATCAGGAATAAAAGGAACTTCAAGCTTGGCTTCACCAAACAAATAACCCAAGAGTACCGCATTAAGTTCCTGGAAATAATGGAGGGTAACACTACCTGTTCGCACATCCGTTTGCCAATCAGGCACGTGGAGTGCCAGGGCCTGCACCACAAATGCAATTAGCAAGGAAACGATTAGTCCCTTGGAAATTCCGAAGAGCAGACCAAAGAAGCGCACGAGAAAACCCATTTTCAAACCATTGAAAATTTTGGTTAGCAAGCTGCCTATGTACAAAAAGAGAATCATTACCACCAAAACGATGAGCAGAATTGAGAGCAGGTTGGCCGTGAAATACTCCACATTGCCATCGTTCCATAAATCCATTATAAAGGCTTTATTGGCGTAAAAGCCGAGAGAACAAGCTAAAATCAATCCACCTAAGGAAAAAATTTGCTTGAAAATCCCCTTTTGATACCCCCTAATGGCGAAGGCTAAAATGGGTATAACTAATATGAGATCGAGCACATTCACTGAGGCAAACTTAGAACATATTAGATTTGGTTTTCGACCTTTCTCTTTCAAAACCCACGTCGGCGGGAAGGTTAGGTTGCTTGCCTGCAGCCACAGCCAGTCGATCACAGCGTTCATTCAGCGGATGATTGTTGTGTCCCTTCACCCATTGCATCTGCACCCGGTGTTGTCGAGCAATTCGCAGATAACGCATCCAGAGGTCAGCATTTTTTTTACCAGCGAAATTCTTTTTCTCCCATCCATACACCCATCCCTTGGTAACGGAATCAACAACATATTTTGAATCAGAAACAACTGTTACCTCCAACGGGGCTTTTTTCAAGGCTTCGAGTCCTACAATCACTGCTAACAATTCCATGCGATTATTGGTTGTAAGGCGAAATCCTCCTGAAAGTTCCTTTTGCCTGCTTCCGTGTACCAGTACTACTCCATATCCTCCCGGACCAGGATTTCCGCTACTGGCTCCGTCTGTATAAATATAAACCATGTGTGTGTTTTTGCTGTCGTGTAAACAGCGATTTACCACCTATATATTTCTGACTAAAAAGTCAAAATATCTATGAAAAATCCTGAGTAAGAACCCATTCTATTACCTCCGGATAATGTTTGTGCTCCAACTGCTGGATTTTATAGGCCAAATCTTCCGGGGAGTCATCTACATCCACTTCAACCGTTTCTTGAAAGATGATTTCCCCTTCATCGAATTCTTCATTTACATAATGCACCGTAATGCCGCTTTCTTCTTCTTCATTTTCAATCACTGCGCGGTGGACGTGCATACCGTACATACCCTTTCCACCATAATCTGGCAAAAGCGAAGGATGAATATTAATGATGCGATTGGGGAAGGCGTCGATTAAATCTTCGGGGATTTTTTTCAAAAAGCCGGCGAGAACAATCAGATCGATTTTCGCGGCTTGAAGAAACTGTAAAACCTCTCCATTTTCAAGAGCATTTTTATCGATAACGCGTATTCGGATATCAAATTTTTTCATTCTTTCGATTACTCCCGCATCTTTTCGATCGGTAACAACCATGGAAATTCGGGCGAGTTCGCTTTCGGCGAAATGTCGAACAATAACCTCTGTATTGGTTCCTGAACCAGAGGCGAAAATGGCCAAATTCTTCATTAGCGTAAAAAATGTTTCATGGGCAACCCTTCTAAATCAACACCTTACTTATTTCCATTGACAGCTCACTAGGAACTCAGCAGGAAAAAAGGTCATTAAACAGAATCGCCATACATCGAGATTTAAGTTGAAAAATTAAAAAAATAGTCCCCAATCAAAGCCGTGTTTATACTGAGTATTTCGGCTCGCTTTGAAGTCGTAAAAATAAACGGAAAAGAGAAATTAAAAAGTCTTATGGTTTTTTTTTGATTTGTTGTATTTTCGCCTCCATTCGATTAATGAAATATTGTGTCAAGTTATAAAGAAAAATCACTGCGAAAGAATCCAATATTTTTTATGTTGCTCAATCCGCAGAATGGTTATTTATTTGCAGCTTGAAAATTAATTTAAAATTTTTGCTATGTCTGACATCACATCACGTGTTAAAGCCATCATCGTAGAAAAACTTAACGTTGATGAAAATGAAGTTGTTAACGAGGCCAGCTTCACAGCCGATTTAGGAGCTGATTCACTCGATACAGTAGAGCTCATTATGGAGTTCGAAAAAGAATTTGATATTCAAATCCCCGACGACCAAGCAGAAAATATTGCTACCGTAGGTCAAGCTGTGACTTACATCGAAAACGAATTGGCGAATAAGTAATTTGCCTTAAATGACTTTTAAAGCCAGTCGAATGTCGTTAATTCGACCTTTCGGCTGGTTTTTTTGGTTTTGATAATTTGCTGATTGAACAGATTTTTCTTCAGCAAAATTGAAATTTAGATTGCTCTTCGACCTAATACTTCGAGAGCGATTTTCTGTGCAAGAAAAAGTTTTTTTGCACCATATAACACGAATTAATGTCCGAGCATACACAATTGCCTCGGCTAATAAATATTTTCGTATGGAATTAAAGCGAGTTGTTGTTACCGGCCTGGGTGCTCTTACACCCATTGGAAATACTTTACAGGAATATTGGAATAATCTTAAAAACGGAAAATCCGGAGCAGAGATTATTACGGCCTTTGACCCGGAGAAGTTTAAAACGCGCTTTGCCTGCGAAGTAAAAAATTTCGATGTCAATGACTTTATTGATCGTCGAGAAGCTCGAAGAATGGATCGCTTCACCCATTTTGCCATGGTGGCTGCTGATGAAGCCATGCTCGATGCGGGATTAACCGCAGAAGGAAGCTACGACCCCGACCGAGTTGGTGTAATTTGGGGTTCGGGAATTGGTGGTTTAGATACCTTCTTGCAAGAATCAAAGAACTATGCTGGTGGCGATGGAACACCGCGTTTCAACCCATTTTTTATCCCGAAAATGATTGCCGATATTTCTCCGGGATATATCTCCATCAAATACGGTTTAAGAGGGCCAAACTTCACCACCGTATCTGCATGTGCATCAGCTACAAACGCACTTATTGATGCGGCCACCTACATCCGCTTAGGAAAGGCCGACATCATCGTTTCCGGTGGTTCTGAGGCCGCCATTACGGAGGCAGGAATTGGAGGTTTCAACGCTATGCATGCCCTTTCAGTGCGCAACGACTCCCCGCAAACAGCCTCTCGTCCTTTCGATAAAGATCGCGATGGTTTTGTAATGGGAGAAGGTTCTGGATGTATTATTTTGGAAGAATACGAGCATGCCAAAGCGCGCGGCGCAAAAATCTATTGTGAACTTGTAGGCTACGGATTATCCGCCGATGCTAATCACATAACAGCTCCGCACCCGGAAGGCCTTGGCGCATCCCGCGTAATGATTAATGCGCTCGACGACGCCCACCTTAGCATCAATGACATTGACTACATTAACGTTCACGGAACCAGTACGCCTTTGGGCGACATAGCTGAAACCAAAGCAATCACGAAGGTTTTTGGTGATCACGCTTACAAGCTCAACATCTCCTCTACCAAATCCATGACTGGCCACCTCCTCGGTGCAGCAGGTGCAGTAGAATCTATCGCCGCCATTATGGCCGTGCATGAAGACATTGTTCCGCCTACCATTAATCACGAAACGGAAGACCCGGAAATCGACAATAAGTTGAACTTCACCCTCCATAAAGCTCAAGAACGTACCGTAAATGCTGCCTTGAGTAATACCTTCGGATTTGGTGGACACAACGCTTCCGTGATATTCAGTAAAGTCCGATAAATATATGCGTGGGTTGCTAAAGCCACGGTCTGAGTTCTCCAAAAAACTAAGGAAAGTCCTTGGCTTTAGGCCGGGAAACGAGTTTTTCTACGAAGTAGCATTTAGGCATAGCTCTTCTTTGCCCAATCCCAAATTCAATCAAGAAGAAGGCTATCATAACAACCAAAGACTCGAACTCTTGGGTGACGCCGTCCTAGGTGCAGTGTGTGCCGACATCGTATATCACAGCTTTCCCTCCGCCGATGAAGGATTTTTGTCAACCATGCGTTCAAAGATCGTTAATCGCCGCACACTAAATCGCATTGCGGTGGAAATGGGGCTTGACAAACTTTTGCAGATTGAAGGTAAAAAAGGACTTAATGCCGCAACTTCAATTTACGGCGACGCCCTTGAAGCACTTATTGGAGCAATTTATCTCGATAAAGGATATAAGTACTGCAATCGATTCATTCGAAATCGACTGATGGAGCCGCATATTGACTTTAATGAGCTGAGCAAAAGTGTGTTTTCCTACAAGGGTCTCATGCTTGAATGGGCACAGAAACACCGCAAAAAAATCCAATACGATAGCTTTGAAGGGAACGCCCCGAGAACTTTCGATTCTATCATAAGCATTGACGGGAAACAAAAAGCTCGCGCTTCCGGAGCATCTAAAAAGCGAGCGGAAGAATCAGCCGCAGAAAAAGCCGCAAAAATTTTGAAAATCACCAAAGACAAATTGGCTCCGAAACCAAAAAAAATCAGGACAGATGATTGATTTTCAAGACTCATTTGCACCCGACATCCACGTGGTAGGCATACTTAGTCCGATGAATATCTGGCAAACCGTTTTCTACCTCAACCGCGACTCTCGTTTCCGATTTCAGAAACTTCCGCAAAACTTCGTTTATCAAACCCGGAAATCCCAAAGCAACGAATTTCTTTGTTATCGCCACAAAGGAGGCTTCCAAAACTTCTACTTAATAAGCAATCATTCAATAGCAACAGAATCGCCACAGCCGGTAATGAGCAATGAGCTTTTTGCTGTTGAGGTAGTTCAACCTCTCGTCAAAAAATTAAAAAACGTACATGCTTGGCTGGTATGGGAAACGATGGGTGATTCGCCTTTGATTATTCAAGAAAAAGTTTCCAAAACCGATATGCCCATCAAAGTATATCTCCCCAAACCAAATGAGGTGGAAATACTTAGTAGTCTCGGCAGCGCAATAGACCTATGCTAAATTTACATTAATAACTTGCATCAAAATAGCAATTTGCCCTAGAAAATTGTACATTTGCCATTGAACGAATTTTTATATGTATAATACCAAGACAAAAATTGTAGCCACCCTAGGACCGGCATCCGCCAATATCGAAACCATGGAAAACATGGTCAAAGCCGGTGTAAATGTGTTTCGTGTGAATTGCTCACACGGTAACCCAGATTCTATTCGCGAAACCATCCGACTCATCAGGGAAGTAAATAATAAAAATAATTTTTCGGTTGCCGTACTAGCCGACCTTCAGGGACCTAAACTTCGTTTGGGAGAAATTGAAGAAGGCACAGTAATCAAGGCAGGCAACGAATTTACCTTTACCACTTACGAGCGTGTGGGCAACGAAAGTGGAGCCTATCTCACTTACGAAACCTTTGCTCAAGATGTGAAAGCGGGTGAACGAATCCTCCTCGACGACGGGAAACTCATCATGGAGGTGCTGGAAACCAACGAAAAAGACACCGTAATCACCCGCATTATTCAAGGAGGCGAACTGAAATCGCGCAAGGGGGTAAACCTGCCAAACACGAAAGTTTCCCTCCCCTGTCTTACGGAAAAAGACCTCAACGACCTAGAAGTTGCCCTCGAAGAAGAAGTTGAGTGGGTGGCGCTCTCTTTCGTTCGAATGGCTGAAGACATCGTTGACTTAAGGAAAAGGATTGAAGAAAAAGGCGCCTTTGCAAAAATCATTGCAAAAATTGAAAAGCCTGAGGCCATCGAAAATATTGACAGAATAATTGATGAAACCGACGCCTTGATGGTGGCTCGCGGCGATTTAGGCGTGGAAGTGCCAATGCAGCAAGTGCCTGTTTTCCAAAAAATGATTGTCAAAAAAGCCCTCAAAAAAAGTAAACCGGTAATCATTGCCACCCAGATGATGGAAACGATGATGACCAGCTTGAGTCCTACTAGAGCGGAAGTAAACGACGTGGCCAACTCCATGCTCGACGGCGCTGATGCGATGATGCTCTCCGGTGAAACCTCCGTGGGTAAATATCCGGTGGAAGTAGTACGTATGATGAACGATATCATCACGTACGTTGAGCAAAACAGTGAGCGACATTTTTCGGATATCACCCCACCTCTAATAGAAAAAGGCGATCGATTCATTACCGACTCAATCTGCTTCAATGCTGCTCAGATGGCAGATCAAATTGGTGCAAGAGCTATTCTTACCATGACCCATTCGGGCTATACCGCCTTCAAAATTTCTTCGCATCGTCCGCGAACTAACATCGCTGTTTTTACGGCAAATCAAAGCATCCTCAATATGCTAAGTTTGGTGTGGGGAGTTCACACCTTCTTCTACGATAAGCTTGGTACAACTGACCAAACTTTTAAGGACATCTCCGAAATGGTAGCCGATGCCGGACTTGCAGATTCAGGCGACCGCATCATCAAAATTGCTAGTATGCCTATCAAAGCTCTGGGAATGACGAACATGTTGAAAATTGGTGAAATAGAATAAAGTAGTGGTCATGCTATATTTCAAAGAAAAGGACCAAGCCTTACAAGCTGAATTTGAAATTCATCCTTACTTAAAGGCTTTGAGCTTTGTGAGTAGCGTTGGTTGTTTGGCAGAAGAACATAATCACCATCCCGATATCCACCTATCCTACGGCAAGGTACAAATCCGTATCACTACCCACGACGCCGGAAATACCGTCACGGATAAAGATTATCAACTGGCAGAGGCAATTGAAAAGGCGTTTGGGGGATTAACTTAATACACGCCTTTGCAATAAGCTCTTTTGAATTGTTACACAAAGTATTCAAAGCAGGCACACCTGCTTTGTGCGTTGGGGACACCCTAATACTATTTCATTACAACTAAGGCCATTGTAGTACGAGTATTTGCTTCGCAAAAAATGCTGTTTCACCACGATTCTAAGACTTTCATACAAGTAAAACTAAAACGCTTACTTTAAGGCAATAAGTAATGATTTTGTAATTAAACACGGGAATGTATTTTTTTCACCGCAGGACTTGTCCCGCAAAGCATCGCTGTCGGGAGGCGCAGAGAGCGCAGAGTTTTATAAGTTATACTCTGCGCTCTCCGCGCCTCCGCGGTGAATACTTAATTATTAAGATGGAAAAGGCACGAAATACACGAAAATGTTGCTTCGCAACGGTTGGGGCGTAAATATGGAACTTTGAAGGGGTACGCAATCCATTTTTCGTGCTTTTCGAGTGTTTCGTGGTTCAGGAAAAATTACGTTGTTACACGAAATACACAGAGAAGCCACAAAGTAGTAAATTATACGTTGCTAATCTTTGTGAGACTTTGTACATTCTTCGTGCTCTTTGTGTAATAGCTAAAAAGTTTCGTTTTAGAATCCTAATTTTTTTCGCAATCGAAAAATATTTTTGTAAAATTTGTCTGTCATTAATATATTTGTGCTCGATAATTTGAATATTGATTTCATGGCAAATAAATTACTCATATTTCTCGTAGGTGTGTTAATGAGTTCGTGCGCGGGCTCAAGTGAAATCATTTCAATGTCGAGCAGGAACGTGACTAAAGGTGAAACCATCATTATCGCATCGGCTTCGCTTAATCCCACCATTTCTCCTTTGTGTCAAGAAAATATCGATACGATTAACAGAACTGCGGAAAGGATATTTGCTAATTATAATAACCCAGTCAACCCTGTTGTATCAGCGCATTTTATGCATGGTGTTACCAACTACTATGAAGCTGGAGCTGGCTTAGATTTATCACTGTTTGGATTTACGGCTATTCTTAATAATAAAATTGGAATCACCGACTTGCGCAATCCTCACGACCAGAAACGGTTTGGTATAAGTTATTACAATAAAAGTTCGTTCACGCGTGGAGGAACTGCCGTGCCCGCAACGTATGACCCATTTAAATTAGGACATTTTGAAATAGGGAATTACTTGATTTTGGGATATTTTTTCGGGGATTATGAACTCATTATTAGTCCGCATATTGATTATAACTATTTGATGTCGAGAGGAACGGAGCATTTTTATATAAACAGTAGTGGACAGATAATTCCAGAGTGTCACACTAGTTTTAGCGATAATGCTATTCCATCTACAATTACCAATCGCAATTTGCCTTTTTTTATTTACGGTGTGAACGTAGCGCTAAAAACAGAATACAACGTTTTTTTTGAATTAGGCTTTCAGTACATAGATGTGAAAACCAATCTTTTTGAACACGGTAGAGCAGGGCCGTGGCAGTTTAGTATTGGAGTGGGGTATTCTTTTAATGTTGATGACTGACTTAATGGACAGGCTCTTTATGGTGTTTGCCAATAAGTCTTTCCATTAGCCATTACGGTCGCAAAACCCGCTCGCGAATTTCCTCTATCTCCATCGGGCGCTCGCATTGCATACCCGTGCAGATAAAATGACGCGTTTGTTGACCGTAGCGGAGTTTGAATATCTCCAGTTCAGACTCCCCATTTAACAGAAAGAAATCGGTGTAAAAGTCGAAGTAGTCTTGGGTAATGCTATTGCGTTGCTCTTTTGCCTGCGGACCACTCACAATCCATTCTTTGTTTGCCCCGTGAAGAAGGCGTAAATATAGTTCGCCCCAGAGGTAGAAACCGGTTTTTACTTCCGCAGAATAGGCCGCGGCATTTCGCACCATTGCCTCCCACCGCTGCTTTCGCTGCTCGCGGTAGGTAATAGTATTTGCCAGTCGCATGGCATCCGCCGCGATGGCGTTTGGTGAAGGAATCACGTTGTCTTCCAAATCCCTACTGCGCGTAATTACCTCTTTTTCCCAATTACCAGTGAGGTAGAAAAACACTGCTTGATCGTCGCTGAAATGCTCTTCCATGCTCTGAAGTAATTCCTCCGCCCAGTGGTACCATTTCTCATCGCCACTTACCGAAAACAAGTGTAGCAAGCCCCGACTGAGCGAAGCATAATCTTCGAGCATCCCCTGGATATAGGCTTTTTCTTGGGCGTAAATCCGATAAAGCTGCCCATCAACCCAAACGTGTTTATGTAGATTTTCGGCTAGAGCTATCGCGGCTTCGAGCAAGTCTTCCTTGCCTAAGGCCAAATAGGCATCACAGAGTCCGGTGAGCAATAAGCCGTTCCACGCAACTACCGCCTTAAAGTCGGTAACCGGACGAATGCGTTTTTCTCTCGCGGCAAACAATGCGGCTCTACCGCGTTCCAGCGCCTGCTCAATCTGTTCCACTCCAATTCCTAAAGTTTCGGAGGCTTCTTGGTTGCTACGTAATCGGAAGATGATAAAGCGTTCTTCCCAAGCCTCTTTGAAGTCGAAAATGGCTTCCCAGATTGGGTAATCCTCGGCAAGAATATTTCTCAGTTCCTCTTCGCTAAAGGTATAAAACTTCCCTTCTACTCCCTCGGAATCGGCATCAATGGCGGAGGCGTATAAGCCCTGTGGGGTGCGCATTTCCCTTTGTAAAAATGCAAAGGTTTGGAGAATGGTGGCTTCAAAAAGCGGATTTTTTTCCATACGATGGGCAATGGCGTAAGCGCTGAGTAGCTGAGCGTTGTCGTAAAGCATTTTCTCAAAATGAGGCACTTTCCATATTCCATCCACCGAATATCTGCAAAAGCCACCCCCAACGTAATCGTACATTCCTCCCCAAGCCATGCGCTTTAGAGTGAGGAAAACCTGTTTGTGCAAATCATCGCGTTCGTACCTTTCCGCCGCTTGCAGTAAAAAACGCTGCTCGTGGGGCATGGGAAATTTCGGTGCGCGTTGATAGCCGCCCCAAGTGAAATCTCGGCTGCGCTCAATGCGTTCAAGCCGCTCTTGCAACCACTGGTCGTCAATCGAATCCTTGGAAAAAGACTTGCTGAGCAGTTCGGCATCTTTCAAACCCGACTCCATTTGCTCGGCATATTCTCTCACCTTTTCAGGCTCTTGGTTATACACCTTTTGCAGTTGAAGTAAAATGCGCATCCATTGGTCTTTGGGTGCGTAGGTAGCTCCCCAGATGGGACGTTTATCAGGCAGACACACCACATTCAAAGGCCATCCGCCTTGCCCGGCCATCATCTGTACCGCCGTCATGTAAATCTGATCTATATCCGGACGCTCTTCTCTATCCACCTTGATGCTCACAAAATGTGCATTCATTACATCCGCAGCATCCTCGTGCTCAAAAACCTCACGCTCCATTACGTGACACCAGTGACAACTCGAATATCCAATACTCACAATCACCAGCTTGTTTGACCTAGCGGCATCTTCCCATACTCGTTCCGACCACATTTTCCAGTGTACGGGATTGTTTTCGTGTTGCTTGAGGTATAGACTGTTGGATAGGTGGAGTTCGTTGTTCATGGGAGGGGTTTTAGAGTGGGGATTTGTGCTGTCTGTTGTCTGTTGTCTGTTGTCTGTTGTCGGCTGTCGGTGGTCGGAGGGCTGGGTGCTTTCTGGAGGACGGGTTTTAGGGAGGTTGGGAACGCAGTTAGGTTGTTGGCGGGATGGATAAATGGTTATTTCAGAAATTTAACAAGGGTTGGGGGGTGAAGTTTTTAGAATTCGACTTTTTTGATTTCTTCGCCGGTTTTAAGGTTAAATTGCTTTCTGTACCAATGACTTAGTGCGTAAAAAATAGGTGTATCGATGGCTGCCCAGATCACCTTAAATAACCAGCCGTCGAGGATGAGTAAGCCGAAGGCAAGCCAGCCTAACTCGGTGACCAGCTTGCCGTTCTCCACATCAATAAAAATGATGCTGACAACTAAGGTGGTATCGATCAACTGGGAAAACATGGTGGAAAAATTATTTCTCACCCAGAGCATACGTCCTTTGGTTAAGCGCTTCCAAAAATGAAAAATCTTCACATCGATAAACTGCGCCGCGAGGTAAGCAACCATGGAGGCAGCAATGAGACGATAGGAGTTTTTGAAGACCTCTAGGTACACTTCATCCGTTACCTTAGAACTTTCCAACGCGGGAAAAATGCCCCCTAAAGCAAGAATGCCCAAGGTGAAAATGGCGGCGGTAAATCCTGCCCAGACTACTTTTTTGGTGCGCTTTTCTCCAAAAATTTCACTGAGGATGTCGGTAATGAGAAAAGTAACCGGATAGGCCAATACTCCGGCGGAAACCGAGAAAGTATAAAAGCCCATGTTTAAACTCACAAACTTATTAGCCACTAAATTACAGGTGATAAGTGCACTAATAAAAAGAGCCGCCAGAATGAGGTAATGCATTCCGGCGGCCTTATATGTTTGAGAATTTTTCACGAGAAAAAAGTGTGGTATTGTATCAACTATTTTGCAGAAGCGCAAGGTACAAATACCACCTCATATTCTGCTACTCAATAATTATATCCATTCCGATATGGCTCTGATAACCCTGATACTTCTCTAAAGTTTGGTATTTTTCGTAAAAAGGATACAAAACACCCAAACGCTTCTTCATCCGGGCTTCTTCATCCAAACCGAAAGATTTCAACAGCTCTTGAAACGGATCCAATTTTTCAGGAAGCGTAGTGATGCGAACATCATCGCCTAAGTCTGCCATTTCACGGGCAATTTCCACGGCGTCTTGCAAACTTCCTAGCGTATCAACCAGACCGAGCTCCAAAGCTTGAATGCCCGTCCATACTCTTCCTTGACCCACTTCGTCAACAAACAACGAGTCGAGATTACGACCTTCAGCTACCAGACCCAAAAAGCGGCCGTAGAAGTAATCTACCATGTTTTGGAAATACTTACGTTCACCTTCATTCAGTTCACGGTCAAGGCTTCCCATATCGGCATACTCGCTGGTTTTCACTCTATCGTAGCGAATCCCAATTTTATCATTCAACAGCTCTTCTCCGGTAAAGAATAGGCCAAATACGCCAATAGATCCAGTAATGGTAGTGGGCTGAGCCACAATTTTGTCGGCAATACAAGAGATATAATAGCCTCCGGAAGCGGCCAAATTTCCGTAGCTTGCAATTACGGGCTTACCGGCTTCTTTCAACAATAACACCTCACGCATAATCACATCCGAGGCAAGGGTGCTTCCTCCGGGGGAGTTGATGCGGAAAACAACCGCCTTCACCTTGTCATCTTTTCTGGCCTTACGCAGAGCCTTGGCAATACGCTCAGATCCAATGCTGGTATCATCGCCGGTTCCGCTATTGATGTCGCCCTGGGCAAAAATGATAGCAATGCGATCGCCGGTAAATTTACCTTTAGATTTTTTTGAATCACGAACGGTAGAGATGGAAGCAAATTCAATTTTCTTATCCTCGTCAATTCCTATCAGCTCGCGCAAAACAGCGTCAACTTCGTCTTGGTAGGTCGTACGAGTTACCAACCCGAGTTCGGCAGCTCTGGCAGAAGTGGTTACACGCAAATCATTCGCCCATGCTTTCAGACTGTCGGCGTTTATCCCACGCGCTGCTCCAATATCGGTGGTCATAACGCCCCACATATCGTTGAGCAAAAGGGAAAGCTGTTCGCGGTTGGCATCGGAGATCGATTCTTCTAGGAAAGGTTCTACTGCCGATTTAAAACGGTTGTTGCTCGCCCGAATAACCTGCGGTTTTACGCCAATTTTTTCCAACATTTTAGCATAAAACGGAACCGAGGAAGAAAGTCCGGTCCACTCAATTCCACCTTCGGGAGCTACGTAGAGCGAGTCGGCAACAGAGGAGATATACAGACCCTTCTGGCTATAGACTTCTGAGTACGAAACGATAAATTTCCCACTGGATTTAAAGTCGATCAGGGCGTTACGAATTTCCTGAAGGGTGGCCATGCCCGCCATCGAAAGGCCGCTTTGCAGGTAGATACCCTTAATACGGTCGTCGTTTTTCGCAGTTTCAATAGCCTCGATGATTTCGTATAATCCTCCCGAAGCTTGGTTTTCGCCGAAAAGGTCAAGGTTGGCAAATGGATTATCGATGCTGCGTTCGTTGATGATCAAATTGAGGTTCAAGCGCATAACGCTATTGTCCTCAAGTTTGGTTTCCGACTTCGATGATAAACTGGCGATGATTCCTGCAACCAGCAGAAAACCAATAAAAATCATAGAAATCCCGGCCAGTAAAGAGGCGAAAAAGATTTTGAAAAATTGTTTCATTTTTTTTAAAATTAAAATTGAGATGCTTTAGGCAAATATCAAGGCATAAGTGTTAGCTGAACAAATAAAATTACAATAGGCTTGATTTTTTATTTCGTGATGCCGGTGCACAAACCTATCTGAGCAATATCGCTAAATCATATTCCAAACATCTTTAAAAACAAACGCCTAAAAAAATTAATTTAGATTAGATTTTCTTGAAGGCATCAAAAAATAAGTGTTAATGCTAGTGTGAAATCAACATTTTTGTTTTAGGAGAAAATCAGCAATTATAATGGAATGATTGCTATGTGATTGATAAACAGTTGGGTAAAAAAATAATTGGTGGTTTACAGGTTGAAGCGAAATATTTATTACATTTATGCAGTGTTTTTATCAACACTTTAACACCTTCCATAATGAACACGACTACTTACCCTTCAAATGTTTCAAAAGCAAAACTTCAAGGTGACGAAATTATTTCACTCCCCGAAGTAGCCAACGGAAGCTACATTATTTCGGTGGAAGAAATGAATGGAGAACACATTGAATCCATTCGTTTGAATATTTTTAGATAAAAATTTTAGCGTGGAGGTATTATACCTCCACGCTTTTTCTATTTTTTAAAAAAAATGAAAAACACAATATTTATTTGGCTTTTATTTATGGGGATGAATAGTAGCGCCCAAGATTATAATACGTTTTCAGCTTTTTTTCCAGGACAGTTTCCCTTGGATATCACTGAGATAAAAGATAGTTCGTTTTTCTTTTTTGAAGAAAGAAATTCGTTTAATGAAAATCTTCGTGGTATCAGAAGCTATCGATTAAAAAAGAATGGTGACATTCTTGACTCTACAAGTTTTTTTTTAAACTCCTTTTGGAGAATAAATCAATTTCAAAATGGAGCCACAATTTCATTAAATGATTCGACATTTATTAGCGGATTTAATACCCTTGAACAAGGTGATAAAAGAGTGCTTTTATTTAAAACCAAGATAGTAAATTCGATTGACTCCTTGTCCTCGGTATTATTACAAATTACTCCTCCTGATTCATTTTATACTTGGAATAGTTGGGGAGAATATTTTGGCAGATCAATTTCAAAACTTAAAAATGGAAACGCTTTAGTTACAGGTGAACTAATAGGCCAACAAGGTTTTTCGTTGCCGTACTTTATTGAAATTAATGAAAACCTTGATGTTGTAAACACATTTTATGTTTTCGACTCATTATATGGTGCTCGAACACGGAGTTGTCAACAACTTAATGATGGCACATTTATCATAAGCGGAGTATTTTGGCGCTACGGAAGTTTATATCAGCAACTTCAGTATTCTTCAAGAGCATTTGTTGCCCGTATAGACACGATGGGAAATGTATTATGGAGAGATATTATTCGTCATGGCGCTCCTTCAACAAGAAATTTCTGGGTATCAGATAGAGATGCCACTTTTGACCTAAGTTCAGATAGTACAATTGCACTTGCATATTTTCAGCACTTAGCCTGTCCTGATTCCGCGACCACAAACTCCTGTCGGGGCGCGCCAATATCTGACATTATTATAGGACGATATCGGTTTATGTCTTATGATTTGGATGGAAATATTCTCTTAGACAAACCTATTTCAAAGAGTAATCTTATAACTTTTCGAGGAGGGGGATCTACAATATGTAATATCAAAGCCGTTCCGAAAGGAGGGGGATACATCTTTGCAGGAAATTATACAGGAAAAGCCAGAACCGTAGGTTTTGCTTATCGGTTTGATGAAAATGGGGATAGTTTATGGTGGCGAGAACCTAGCTTACGACTACAAAACAATTTAGATCAAGATTTTCTAAGGGTTTCAATGGTTAAAGAAACTTCTGATGGTGGCTTCATTGGAGTTGGGCATATTGATTTTTTACTTTCATTAGCTAGTCAACAAGGAAACCTGTCCCGCAGCTTCGTCTTCAAACTCGACAGCAACGGATGTTACGAGCCGGGTATTTGTCCAAACTCCATGCTGGGTGTAGATGAGCGGGTATTCTCCTCGGTGGATGGCGTGAAGATATATCCCAATCCTGCGGAGAGAATATTGTTTGTAGAGCTGGAAGGAATACGCGGGGAGTGTAGAGTGGTTCTGCGCAATATGCAAGGCCAAAGCATCAGCACCCAAAGCTTAGACGATACCTACGGCAGAAATGCCAAAACAGAATTTGATGTGCAACATATCGCCGCCGGCATGTACCTGATTGAAGTGCATGGGGAGCAAGGCTTGCTGCATACAAAGAAAGTGGTAATAAAGTAGAGATAAGCAAAAACATAAGCTATGACACAAAGGGAGCAAAGAACACACAAAGGTGCACAAAGATTATCAGCACATAATTTACAATTCCGTAAAAATCTATGTGCCAATGTGTCCTATTGTACCTATGTGTCCTATATAGTTAAATCTATTGAACAAAGAATATCAACACATAATTTGCAACTAAGAAAGTATCTATGTGTCCTATGTGCCTATGTGGTTAAATCAAATGAAACTAACTTCAAAAAAAACATAATATACGCTTGTTTTCTTGCTATTACTACACTGTTTAGCCAAGCGCAAACTCCTAATACGTTTTCGGAATTTTATATGGGCTTCTATGTCCAGGATATTGTTGAGCTGCCTAATGATAATTTTTTATTTGCTCATGAAAGAAATGATTACCATGAATCACGTGGAATAAGATTTATTCAAATAGATGATAAGGGAAAAATTGTTGATAGTATTAGTTTTTTTATAAATGAATATTTCAGGATAAGTGAACTTTTAAATGATGCATTTGCGAAAATAGATGACTCAACTTTTGTTTGCGGCGTAAAAACACGTAATTTTAATTCAGAAAGGAATACTAAGCTAATGAAAATTAGTGTTAAGCCAAATATAGACACCGTTAAAACAGTTGATTTGAATATTAGCTATCCCGATTCTTTCTATACTTGGAATCAGTGGAGAGTTTTTGAGCCGAAAACTATTATTAACCTTAAAAATAATAATCTTATGGTTATCGGTGAATTGTTTGGTAATGACGGCTTGCAAATGCCTTATTTCATCAAATTCAACCAAGACCTTGATATTGTAAACACCTTTTATGTTTTTGATTCCACATTTAGCTATAATATTCATAGCGTAAAAGAACTCCATGATGGTACGTTTATTTTTAGTGGGCAGGTATTTCATTACGGGAGCATATTTAACCCTTCAATACCTTCTTTTAGAGCCGTTATTGCAAGGATAGATACGAATGGTCAATTTATATGGCGCGATATTATACGTCATGGAGCACCATCCAACCGCAATTTTTATGTTTCTGACCGACCTGCTACCTTTGATATTGCAGCAGACAGCACTATAGGTCTCGCCTACTTCCAGCATTTAGCATGCCCCGATTCTGCTACCTCAAATAGCTGCGGAAGGCAAGTTCCTTCTAACGTTATCATTGGACGATACCGATTTTTATCTTATGATTTAGATGGAAATGTTGTATTAGATAAAGCGCTAACTTCTAGCCAAACAGTTGTTATGCGACGCTCAATGTATTCAACTGATAATATTAAACATACACCAAACGGCGATGGATATATTTTTGCGGGAAATTATATTGGGGCTCTCGGATGGAACACAGGCTTCATCATGCGCTTAGATGAAAATGGAGACAGCGTTTGGCTCAGAGAACCACGCCCCAGACTTTCCAATCCTTTCGAAGATTTTTTAAAAATCCATCTAGCTAGACAAACATCTGACGGAGGGTTTGTTGGTGTAGGAATAAATCTATTCTTATTATCATTAGCTACCCAAATAAGCAATATGTCCCGCAGCTTCGTCTTCAAACTCGACAGCAACGGATGTTACGAGCCGGGTATTTGTCCAAACTCCATGCTGGGTGTAGATGAGCGGGTATTCTCCTCGGTGGATGGCGTGAAGATATATCCCAATCCTGCGGAGAGAATATTGTTTGTAGAGCTGGAAGGAATACGCGGGGAGTGTAGAGTGGTTCTGCGCAATATGCAAGGCCAAAGCATCAGCACCCAAAGCTTAGACGATACCTACGGCAGAAATGCCAAAACAGAATTTGATGTGCAACATATCGCCGCCGGCATGTACCTGATTGAAGTGCATGGGGAGCAAGGCTTGCTGCATACAAAGAAAGTGGTAATAAAGTAGAGCTAAGCTATGACACAAAGAGCACGAAGAATGCACAAAGATTATCAGCACATAATTTACAACTCCGTAAAAATCTATGTGCCTATGTGTCCTACTTGTACCTATGTGCCTATGTACCTATGTGGTTAAATCTAATGAAACTAACTTCAAAATGGTATCAAACGAATAATAAACTAAAAATAAACCCCTCCCATAAAAAACATTTACTATGAACAATTCTTTCCTCAACCTTACAAAAAACCTAGGCCTTTGCCTACTCATCATCGCTACTGCCTGTAAAAAAGACGATGACGATCCCAAAAACGGCGGCAACGGAAGCGCCCCCAAGCTCAAATGTAACGCTACCATATCCGTAGAAGAAGTCACTTACTTCTCTGCTGATGTTCATCTCACATGGAGCTGCGAAGATGAACCCGAAGTTCAGCGCATAGGGGTAATTTATGCCGCAAACCAAATCCCCACGGAAGGAGATAGCATTGTATGGGCAGATGAAATTGAAGAAAGCCTAGTGGTTGTCCTCGGAGATTTAATAGCCGAAACCACTTACTATGCAAAAATGGTGATTGAATCTGAAAAAGATACCTGGTACGATTCTGCGTCTATTTCGTTCACCACCGATCCGGCTCCTACCTACGTTTTCGACATCGACAACAATCAATACCCCACGGTTTTCATCAACGGTAGAGAGTGGATGGCAATGGGGTTGCGCACTACTAGGTACAACGATGGCTCTTCCTTACTTTACATCTCTGCAATGCGCGACTGGCCAAATGACTCCATGGGCGTTTATACGCACTATAACTTTAACTCTGCCAACACCGAACTCGCCGGAGCGCTATACAACTGGCACGCAGTGAATACGGGCAAACTCTGTCCTACCGGCTGGAGTGTCCCCACCGCTCAAGACTTCATCGACCTCAGCACATATCTCGGTGGAGATGCCATAGCCGGTGGCCCACTAAAGAAAACCAATACCATTATGTGGCGTGAGCCCAACCGCGATGCAACCAACGCCACCGGGTTCTCGGCAGGTGGAGGTGGAATAGTGTTTCACGAAACTTTCGGAACCTTCGGCTCAATAGGTGTAATTGGCCCAATATGGTCTTCTACCGAATACGACTCTACGCGCGCACGCTATCGACTTTTACATTTCAACGACGGCCATTTCGTATCCAAGCGCGGGAAAAAAACCCACGGAATGAGCGTAAGGTGTGTAAAGGATTTGTAGAAGGTATTACCTCTTATCCACTGGTCTAAGCTTCTCCTTCAATGCTAAAACCAAGGATTTAAGTGGCCCTTTTTTTGGACCCCAAATCCACTGAATAAAGGCGTGCTTGATGATGCGCTTGGTGGTATAAAACTCCTTGAAATGCATGCCGTTACGGTCGTCTTCTCCCACTTTTTGGAAGAGCGACATATTGTTCTGATTGATCAGCATTTTGCGGTAATCCTTGCGGTTTTTTTCCACAAAAGCCATTACGAGCTGCGTGCTTCGCATCCACGTATCGTGAAAGAGAATGGAACCGCCGGGATTAAGAAGCATGTCGGCATAGTAAAAATCCACAAAAATGCCGTCAAACTTGTGGTCGCCATCGATAAAAATGAAGTCGAACTTCTTGCCTTCTTTTACCATTTGAGGCAAAACGTGATGACTAAAATCTTCGATAAAACGTAGCTTATCACCAAATCCACAGGCTTCAACATTGGCCAGAGCCTGACGATTGTAGTGATCTTGAAAAGGATCCATTACGGTGTGTGGTTGCTGCGTGGCGGCCATGATGTAGCAGGCCGAACGCCCATATCCAAAACCTATTTCTAGCGTTTTGGGCGCGTCGAGCTGCTTTAAAAAGTCGTGAATAAACTGAGCTTCGGTAGCCCGGACAGCGGTGGTGGCGTCTTCTGTGGGAATTGTTATGGTTTGCTCAATTTGCTCCGTGGTCATTCTGGTGGTTTTTGAGGTGCAAAAGTAACGTATCCATGGCTTTTTTATAGACTTGAAATTCAACTTGTGAGCCAGCCACGCTCATGAATACCAAAATACAAGGATAGCCCGGCTCCGGACGGTGCGGAGAAAGGCGGTAGGCTTCCTTGAGATAGCGCTTTTCTCGGTTGCGATTTACGGCCAAACGAAATCTGCGCTTGGGTGCTACAAAGGCGGCTTGTAGCTGAGCTTGATCGGGTAAATGCAGAAATTTCAATTTGATGGGATAGCAAAAATCGGTTTCCCCTTCGTCGATGACTTTTTGCCAAAGTAATTTACTCCGCAAGCGCTCTTCTCTACCCAGACCTTGATTTTTCTTTCGCATGAACCATGATTATTCGCGGCACAAAAGTACGTTTAATAGGAAGGATGCTAAGGTAATTTGCAAGAAAAACAAACATTTGTAGTCAATTGCCGTTTTGACTTATTATTGCAAAGCAAATTTGATGATGGAAGTCATCCGATTAACCAAGTATAATCTAATCACATTCACACCACCATGAAGCAAAAATATTTTTTACGTTTACTAAGCCTCGTAGGCCTAAGCTCTTTCGTTATTTTAAGTTGTAGCAAGGATGATGACTCAGAAAAGAATAACAACGGCAACGATTCTGGTCGCTATCGCCAAGCCATTTTCACAGATGTGCAAAAGCAAACGGTAGCTTTCACGGCTGATGGCTCCTTAGAAATGGACATTTATTCTCCCGTAGGCGATGATTTGGACGAGCGTCCGGTGATTGTGATGGCTCACGGAGGATCATTTATTGGTGGTACTCGCGATCTGCCCGACATGGAACGTATGTGTGAAACCTTCGCCAAGCATGGTTATGTAGCTGCTTCTATCAGCTACCGTCTCGGGCCGGGTTTTCAAATTTTCTTCGACTCTTTGGAAGTGTTGAACGTAGTAGTACGTGCCGTTCACGACGGTAAGGCTGCTATCCGCTATCTGCGAAAATCCTACGCTGAAGATGGCAACCCTTTCGGAATTGATACTACGCGAATCATCGGTGGAGGGAATTCTGCCGGAGCCATTTTGATGATTCATTTGGGATACATGAATAATCCGCAAATCATACCTCAACACATTGCCGACATATTTGATGCAGAAGGTGGTATTGAAGGAACGAGAGGTAACCCCGGCTACAGCAGTCGCATTCACGGGGTAATAAATCTTGCCGGAGCAATCAACAATTTATCTTACATGGAAGCCGGTGGCATTCCCTTGGTTAGTGCGCATGGCGATGACGATAAAACCGTTCCTTTCAACTGCGGTCCCGTGCTCAGCACCCTACCGGCGCCAGAGTTTCGCAACCGCTTGTGCGGAAGTGGCCCCATGCACGATCGGGCTAAGGCGGTGAACATCCGAGAAAGTCTATTGGTATTTCCCAACGACGACCACTGTCCGTGGATAGGCGCAAATGGCCAACCTACCGAAAAGATGGATCAGGTTGAAGACCACGTGATTCAATTTTTGTATCACCAGTTTTTTAGAAATTGATGATGGTCTCATAAAAATAATGGTTATTCACTGCCTATTGTCGAAAACTTTTTGTACTTTCGCAGTCTTAACCATTCTCGTTCCTGCATGGAAAATCATATCTTTCAACTACTACATATCCACGAGTGTGTGGTTGTGCCTCAGTTTGGAGCATTTGTTTTGCGTTATTATCCGGCAGAATTTCAGGAAGGCACGATGCTCTTTCGTCCGCCCTCAAGAAGAGTGTGTTTTCAGCCGGAATTAAAGGAAAACGACGGTCTTTTGGTACATCAAATTGCCAAAGTAAATTCGGTTTCCTATCGTGAGGCGGAAAGAACAATTGCCCGTGAGGTGAAAAATTGGAAGAATCTTTTGCAGTCTGGCCACAGTGTATCTCTTCCCGGTATTGGGAAAATTTACAGCATTAAAGGTAGCACATACGAGTTTTTTCCGGAGCTCAATAGCAATTTTATGCGCGATAGCTACGGCTTGCAAATCATTCGAGCTGCTGGAAGTGCGAAAGTTTCGGTTGCAACGGAAGAACTCCCCGTTGTTAAAGAACTTCAGCATGTGAGCCCTTGGGGAAAGAGAATTTTCCGTGCCGCAGCAGTGATGATTCCCGTACTTATTGCAATTAATATTACCACTACCTCTCCCAAGCAAACCATGAGTTCCGTCTATGATGCGGCAATGAGCATTTTACCTGCAAAGGTTGAATCGGTTGGGCAGGTTGAGATTGTACAAGATCAATCGGAAAAAGCTGAAATAGTGGAAGCTGAGATTCCGGTAGCAATCGAAATTCCTGAACCGGTAGAGAATGAATTACTTCCTTTAGAAGAAAGCATTCCCGTGAAGGATGATAATCAAAGTTTGGAATCATCAACCATCAAATACCATATTATCGTTGGTGCTTTTGGTGATATTAATAACGCGAGAAAACACCAGGAAGTTATTCAGTCGAAGGGCTTTTCTTCTAGTGTAATCAGTGGCAATTCAAAGCTCAACCGCGTGAGTGCCGGCGGATACACAAATCTTCAGGATGCTGAAGAAGCGCTTCAAAAAGTAAAAAGTACGCTGGAATCCGGAGCTTGGCTTCTCACTCTTTAAATTACCAAATTTATGTCGATTAAAAAAGTCTCGGATTCACTTACGGTGATGACCGAGATAGTATTACCCAACGACACCAATAATCTTAAAAACCTTTTTGGAGGTCAATTGCTTTCGTGGATGGATAGGTGTGCTGCCATTAGTGCGCATCGTCATTGTGGACGAATTGTGGTTACGGCAAGTGTGAATAACGTATCCTTTAATCTTCCTATTCCTGAGGGCTCCATCGTTACCCTTGAAGCACGTGTTTCCCGCACCTTTAGCTCGTCTCTCGAAGTTTTTGTAGATGTGTTTTTGGAAAAAAATTCCAAGGGCGCCCGCCGAAAAGCCAACGAAGCAATCTACACCTTTGTGGCGGTTGATCAATTGGGTAATCCTATTCAGGTGCCACCCATTGAGCCCGAAACGCAGATAGATAAAAATCGCTATGATGGTGCTCTGAGACGACGCCAACTTTCACTGATTTTGGCTGGAAAATTAGACCCCAAAGAAGCAACCGAATTAAAAGCATTATTTTTCCCGGAGGAAAAAAAATAGGACAAATACATCATGCAATACAACACCTTAATTATTGGAAGCGGTGGCCGCGAACACGCAATTGCTAAGGCCTTATCAAGTTCAGAGAAAATTGCTAACCTCTATATCGCTCCGGGCAATGGAGGAACATATAATTGCGCTACCAACCTCCCCGATATTAAAGCTGCCGATACAAAAAAAATAATTGAAGTCATTGACGAACTGGAAATCAACTTGGTGGTAGTAGGTCCCGAAGACCCTTTGGTTCTGGGTTTGCGCAACACACTAAGTGAAACGTTCCCCGATCTGCACATTGTAGGTCCCGCAAAAGATGGGGCAATTCTGGAGGGGAGTAAAGATTTTGCCAAGCAGTTTATGCAGCGCCACAATATTCCCACGGCGGCCTATCAAACCTTCCATAGCGGCGAAGAAGAAGCGGCTAAAGAGTTTTTAAAGTCGATGAATCCACCTTTTGTTTTGAAAGCCGACGGACTTGCTGCGGGTAAGGGTGTTTTGATTGTTGACAATATCCAGGAAGCGGAAGACGCCATCGACGCTATTCTCAAAGACGGGAAATTTGGTGCTGCGGGGGCCAAACTGGTTATCGAAGCATTTTTAGACGGAATTGAATTTAGCGTTTTTGCCGCCCTTGATGGCAACGACTACGTTCTATTGCCTTCCGCTAAAGACTATAAGCGCATTGGTGAAGGCGATACCGGACTCAATACTGGAGGTATGGGCGCCGTATCTCCACCGCCATTTCTCGATGAGGAATTGATGAAAAAGGTAGAAGACCGCGTAATTAAGCCCACCGTAAACGGCCTGAAAAAAGACGGCATCGAATACAAGGGATTTCTCTTTTTTGGACTCATCAATGTGGAGGGCAACCCCATGGTAATTGAGTATAACTGTCGTCTTGGCGATCCCGAAACGGAAGTGATTTTGCCTCGTATCAATAGTGATTTTGGCGAATTATGCATTGCTATTCATCAGGGAACACTTGCTGATTACACCATCGAGGTAAATCCCAACACGGCGGCAACTGTAATGGTCGTTTCCGGCGGTTACCCCGAAGATTATCAGAAAGGATTTGAAATTAGCGGACTCAATCAAGTGCCGCACGAGGTGAGCATTTTTCATGCAGGAACCCAACGCATCGACGATAAGATTTGTACGGCAGGCGGGAGAGTTATTGCCTTTACTTCCATAGCGCCCAATCATCAGCAAGCGCTTTTAAGTTCGTATAAAGCAATCGAAAAGGTTTGCTTTGAAAACATGTATTTCCGCAAGGACATCGGTTTTGACCTCTAAGTTCCGTATTTGGCAGAAACGGAAAATTTTATATGTTAAAATGCTCGCACTTTTGTACTTTCGCGAGCTACGTATAAAATTGAATTATGGAGTTTACTCTCGAGTACGCGCGTGAATTAGATGCGCAAGACCCCCTGTCTAAATTTCGGTCGCAGTTTCATATACCCAAACATAATACTTCCGGTGAAGTCCTCTATTTCACCGGAAATTCCCTCGGTTTACAGCCGAAAAGAGCCAAGGAGTTAATTCTGGAGGAGCTCGAAGATTGGGCAAAGTACGGTGTGGAAGGTCATACCGATGCACGCCGCCCGTGGATGCCCTATCACGAAAATTTCACGGCCTCGCTAGCCAAACTTACCGGCGCCAAAACTTCGGAAGTAGTAGCCATGGGTACCCTAACGGCCAATCTGCACTTTCTGATGGTTTCCTTCTATCGCCCCACCGCAACCAAGCGGAAAATCGTTTGCGAAGCCAAAGCATTCCCTTCCGATCAGTACGCCTTAAAGAGTCAGATTGAATTTCACAGTGGCGATCCTTCCACCGATTTGATTGAACTACACCCCCGTCCGGGCGAATATTGCTTGCGTACGGAAGATATTATCGAAACCCTCAAGCAGCGCCGCGACGAGATTGCAATGCTTATGATGGGTGGAGTGAATTACTATACCGGACAGTTGTTTGATATGAAAGCAATCACCGCAGCAGCCAAGAAGCTCGGCATTGTGGTAGGCTGGGATCTCGCGCACGCCATGGGAAATGTGCCTCTTGAACTCCACAATTGGAACGTGGACTTCGCCGCATGGTGCAGCTATAAGTACCTCAACGGCGGCCCCGGTTGCGTATCGGGTATTTTTGTGCACGAAAATCACCACAAGAACACCAAGCTTCCCCGTTTTGCCGGCTGGTGGGGACACGATAAAAGCGGACGGTTTAGCATGCCCGACACTTTTCAACCCATCCCTAGTGCGGAAGCCTGGCAACATTCTAATCCGCCTATACTCGGCATGACGGCCTTGCTTGCTTCACTCGAACTCTTCGACGAAGCCGGCATGGATGAATTGCGCAAAAAGGGACTCGCATTAAGTGCGTATTTGCGATTTGTGGTGAAAGAAATCACTGAGCGCACGGGCGTTCCTATTCACATTCTTACTCCAGAGAACGAACAAGCCCACGGCTGTCAGGTTTCTTTGGTATTCCCCAGCAATGGCAAGCTCCTTTTCGATCGCTTAACCGAAAAGGGAATTATTGCCGACTGGCGTGAACCGGATGTGATTCGCATGGCGCCCGTTCCCATGTATAATCGCTTTGAAGATATTTATGAATTTGGCCGAATTCTCGAAAAAGCCATTGAAAAAACCGTAGAAAGAAATGTCTGAATCTAAAAACATGCTCATCGCCGGAGCCGGACTCGTAGGTTCGTTGCTCTCTATTTACCTCGCGAAAAAGGGACATAAAGTTCAAGTGTACGAAAAACGTCCCGACGCTAGAAAAACCAACGTGTATGCCGGAAGGTCGATTAACCTCGCACTTTCCGATCGCGGTATTCTCGCCCTCAAGCAAGTGGGTATTGATGGTAAAATATTGGAAAACGCCATTCCCATGTACGGACGAGCCATCCACAACGCCGATGGTACAGAAACCTATCAACCCTACGGAAAGGAAGGCCAAGCGATTTATTCTGTTTCCCGGGGTGGATTGAACAACCTTCTGCTCGATCTTGCCGAAGAACAGCCTAACATTGAACTCTTCTTTGAACATAGTTGCTTAGGAGCCAATCCTGCTGAGAACAAGGTGTATTTTGAAACAGAAGCGAATTCTAATTTGACCGTGGAAGCCGACGTGATTTTTGCTACCGATGGTGCAGGATCAGCCATCCGCAGGTCTATGGAGAAAGACCAACTCGTAGAGAGTCATACCAACTGGATCGAACACGGATACAAGGAACTTTCCATCCTTCCCGATGAAAATGGAAACTTCCGTATGGAGAAAAATGCCCTGCATATTTGGCCGCGTAAAGATTTCATGCTCATCGCCTTACCCAATCCCGATAAAAGCTTCACCCTTACTCTTTTCCTTCGCAATGAAGGTGAAGTGAGCTTTGCCGCTCTAAATTCCGATGAGAAGGTTATGGAGTTTTTCCAGCGTGAATTTGCCGATGCTGTGCCCATGATGGATAACCTTTTGGACGATTGGCACCAAAATCCCGCCTCACCTCTGGGTATCGTTTACACCTATCCGTGGCTTAGCAACAATACCATCCTGCTGGGCGATGCGAGCCACGCCATTGTGCCTTTTTACGGCCAAGGAATGAACAGCGGATTTGAGGATTGCTACGTTTTAGGGCAAATGATGGAAGAGTACGATGATTGGTCGATTTTGCTCGATGAATTACAAAAGAGTCGCAAACCCGACGCCGACGCCATCGCCGAGCTCGCCATGCGCAACTTTATCGAAATGCGTGATTTGACGGGTGATCCTGATTTCCTCTTGCAGAAAAAAATTGAGGCTCGCTTTGCCCAAAAACATCCCGATAAATGGACGCCTCTTTACTCCCGAGTAACTTTTTCGCACGAGCGCTATCACGAAGCCTTGGCCAAAGGAAAGGAGCAAGATGTATTGATGAAAGAGGTTATGCAAATGCCCAATATTGCCGAAATTTGGGATAGTGCCGAGGTTGAAAATAAAATTCTCGAACTACTGCAAAAAGCCTAATTCATGGGAAAGCCTGCTAAGTATATCGACATCGAAAAGGTTATTGCCAATAAAAGTCCGGGACTGCGTAAGGTACTCCCGGGTTTCGTTATTTCCTTTTTGAGAAATTTGCTTCACGAGAAGGACATCAACGATACCATGGAGGTTATAGGCAAACTACAAGGTCTGGAATTTTGCGCCGGCTTGATGAAGCACATGAACGTGGATGTTGAGGTGAAAGGCTTGGATTATATTCCACAAGATGGGGGAGTAATCATTGCTTCAAACCACCCCTTAGGAGGTCTTGACGGTATTACCTTGATGCACGCAGTGGGGCAGAAACGTCAAGATTTGCAATTCTTGGTCAACGATATTTTACTCAACGTGGAAAACCTTCGTCCGCTTTTTGTGCCGGTAAACAAGGTAGGTCCCAATGGCCGACAAATTGCCCGAATGATTGAGGAGACCTACGCCAAAGACATTCCCGTGTTGGTGTTTCCCTCGGGTATGGTTTCACGCAAGCAAAATGGCGTAGTGGCCGACTTAGAATGGAAAAAAAGTTTTATTGCTAAGGCGGTGAAATACCAAAAAGACATCATTCCAGTATATATCGACGGAAAAAACTCTAATTTCTTTTACAATCTTGCTCGCTTTCGTAAATTTTTTGGCATAGGAGCCAATCTTGAGATGTTCCTTTTGCCAAAAGAAATGTTCCGACAACGCAATAGAAAAATCACCATTACATTCGACAAGCCCGTTTCTTGGGAAACCTTTACACAAGGAGAAAAGAACCATCAAGAGTGGGCCGATGAGATGCGCAGCCGCGTGTATGCAATGGCTAAGAACTAATTTATGCAAGAGATTATACCACCAATCAATCGCAGTCTAATCAAGGCTGAACTCAACGAAAAACGATTCCTTCGAAAAACCAATAAAGCCGGTAATGAGCTTTATGTCATTTCCGCGAAAAACAGTCCTAACGTCATGCGCGAGCTTGGTCGTCTCCGAGAAATTACCTTCCGCGCAGCCGGAGGAGGTACCGGCTTAGACTGTGATATCGACCAGTATGATACCGCCGAAAAAGGCTTCAAGCAGTTGGTTCTCTGGGATCCGGAGGACGAGGAAATCGTGGCGGGCTATCGCTACTTGAATTGCTGGGAGCTCGATTTAGAAAATGGCGAAGAGAATCAGTTGGCCACGGCACATTTGCTCGATTTTTCGCCAACTTTTGTACAAGATTATCTCCCACATACGATAGAACTGGGTCGCTCCTTTGTGCAGCCCAATTACCAAGCCGATAAGAGCAAAAAGGGAATATTTTCACTGGATAATCTGTGGGATGGCTTAGCCGTTCTCTTTGAAATGTCGCCCAAAGCCAAATATTTCTTCGGCAAGGTGACCATGTATCCTTCGTACGATACCATTGCGCGCGATCATGTTTTGGCTTTCATGCAGCACTACTTCCCCCAGCGCGGTAATCTCATGAAGCCCTATAATCCCCTGGTGTGCGAAACCGATACATCAGCATTTATTCAAGAATTGCAATCTCTAGATTACAAAGAAGGGCTAAAATTGCTAACTCAACTTGTCAAAAATAGAGAAGAACGCATTCCGCCTTTGATTTCGAGTTACATGAGCATCAGTGAAACCATGATGACTTTTGGTACAGCCTTGAACGATGAATTTGGTGGGGTTGAGGAAACGGGAATATTGGTCACTATTGAGGATATTTTTCCGGAGAAAAAAGAAAGACATTTACTGGGATATACGCCAAATCCAAAATTAGAACTTTAAGCAGGGCCTTATTACTATGGGAAGTGTTTATTTTGTTTCTGACCTACATTTAGGAGCACCGAATGCTTCCGCATCTCGCAAGCGTGAGAGGGCATTTTTGCGGTGGATAGATGCCCATCGTAGTGATATGGATCAGCTTTTTGTGGTGGGTGATCTCTTCGATTTTTGGTTTGAATACAAGCGTGCCGTTCCGCGAGGTTTTGTGCGCACCTTAGGAAAATTGGCTACACTTGCCGACGAAGGCGTGGAAATTCACTTCTTCACCGGAAATCACGATTTGTGGGTTGATGATTATTTGGAGAAAGAAATTGGTTGTAAGGTTTATACCGAGCCGAAAGTTTTTGAATTGCAAAACAAAAAGCTACTCGTGGGGCATGGAGACGGTTTAGGTCCCGGCGATCATGGGTATAAGTTTCTCAAAAAGGTTTTCACCAATTCTTTTCTCAAATGGTGTTTTGCGCGTATCCATCCCAATATGGGTATTGGTATTGCGAATTATTTCTCGAAGAGTAGTAGGGCAAAAACCGGTGAGAAGGACAAGGATTTTAAAGGTATCGACGGCGAATGGCTTTACATCTATGCGCGTGAATATCAGCAGACTCAGGAAAAGGTTGATTATTTCGTATTTGGTCACCGTCACTTGCCCCTAGATGTGGAAATTCCCGAAGGAGGCAAGTACATAAACCTCGGCGATTGGATTCAATACTTTACGTATGGAAAGCTTGAGAATGCTGAGCTGAGTTTGAATAAATGGGAGGGCTGAGTCTGTAAAAAAATACGAACGCGTATTGCTTGGCAGTTGTTTGCGGGAATATACGGAAATGTTGTTTCTCTAAAGTTGATTCACATATAGTCAACCACGAAAGGCACGAAAACACACGAAAGTGTTGCTTCGCAACGCTTGTGGCGTATAAACTTAACCGGGAAAGCTGAACCTGAGTAAATTAGTTTTTCGTACTTTTCGATTGTTTCGTGGTTCAGGAAAAATTACGTTGTTACACAAAATGCGCAGAGAAGCCACAAAGGTTTCACATAGTAATACATTATACGATGCTAATCTTTGTGAGTCTTTGTGCATTCTTCGTGCTCCTTTGTGTAATAGCTATTAAGTTGATTTTTATTTTGGAAACTCATATGTAAGCTTGCGTTTTTATAAGACTACACCTACATTTGCATAAATGTAAGCATAATCTTATAAAAACATTGATCATGAGACATAAGAATTTTCAAAAACGCACTTACGTTAGTTTTGATTGGGCAATCAAACGGCTGTTGCGCAAGAAAGCTGATTTTACAGTTTTAGAAGGCTTTCTTTCGGTTTTGTTGAAAAAGGAAGTGAAAGTAGAGTCGCTTCTCGAATCAGAATCTAATCGGGAAACTGCAAATGACAAGATGGTGGTTGTTGATGTGTTATGCAAACTCAATAATGGCGATTTAAAGCAAATCCATAAACTCCGAGTGGCTGCTCTAGAAAGTTCGAGAGCGAGGCTTGCGAAAGTTAAAAATCAAGAGTTTACTGGAGTAAATGACATGGTTTTTAACTGAGCATAACGAAGCTATCGGACTTTATAGACAGCCACTACTTTTTCACCAAGCCGATTATTTCCATCGCATGCTGTACGGCGTATCAAAAGTTTTGGCTGAGCATTTAAAAGCCGGAGAAAAGTATGAGAAAGTAAAGAAAGTCATTTCGGTGAGTTTGGTTTATTTTGATCTGGGTC
>JBHYFA010000010.1:0-46391 GCA_051859825.1 Schleiferiaceae bacterium | reverse complement strand
GGTCGAGAACGGGGCGGAAGTTATTGGCAGCGTTTTGCAAGACTTGAAAATCACGATGCCGCATGCACACCCGAATCATTTTGGTGTAGGGAGGATAATCAAACAATTTACGGTCGGCAATTTCTGAGCGGTAGAAGGACTTTTGTTTTCCGGAAGCTACCGATTGAATCACTTCGCTATCCGGCGTGTAGGTTTGGATGATTACTTTTCCTTGTTCGCCAAAGCGTCCGGCACGCCCCGCCACTTGCATACACATTTGGTATGCTCGCTCCGTTGCCCGTATTTCCGGGATATTCATCATGATATCTGCTTGTACAATGCCCACCAAACCCACGTGCTTGAAGTCGAGACCTTTGGTTACCATTTGTGTGCCCACTAGGATGTTGGTTTCTCCGCGTTCAAATCTGCCTATGACTTGTTCAAAGGAGTCGCGCTTACGGGTAGAATCCCAGTCGAGGCGATCTATGCTGGCGTCGGGAAAGTACTCTTGAAGTTGGTCAACAATTTTCTCTGTACCGGCACCGCGCATTTGCACGTCAACGCTTCCACATTTGGTACAAGCGCTTTCCACTTGTTCTCTAAACCCACAGATATGACAGCGCATGCTATGCGAATGTTTGTGGTAGGTAAGTGATACATCGCAGTTCATGCACATGGGAGTGTGTCCGCAATCGCGACAAACAGTAATAGGCGAGTGGCCACGTCGATTGTGAAAGATGATTACCTGCCTCCGCTGCTTGAGTTCTTTTTCAATGGAGTCGAGCAAATACATACTGAAATCTTCCCGTACCAGTTTCTTTTTGCGTTCCCATCCAAAATCTACAATTTCTACTTTGGGCAGAGCGATATTTCCGTAGCGCTCGGTGAGGGGGTGGTAGTCGTAGCGGTCTTGTGTACAATTGTAGACTGTATCAATGGATGGGGTAGCTGAGCCTAATAAAACATTTGCTTTAAAAATGCGCCCCAGCATAATGGCCGCATCCCGTCCTTGATAGCGAGGTGCGGGGTCGGTTTGCTTATAGCTGGAATCGTGTTCTTCGTCAACCACAATAAGACCCAGATCGGCGAAGGGAAGGAAAATAGCCGATCGAGCTCCGATAATGATTTTCGCTCCTTGCAGATTTTGCCGCACGGATTCCCATACATCGGAGCGTTCTTTCTCGCTCATTCGGGAATGATACACGGCAAGTTGGTCGCCAAAAAATATCCGCATTCGCTGAATGAGCTGGGTAGTGAGAGCGATTTCTGGTACCAGAAATAGACTTTGCTTGCCCAATTGGATTTGTTCCTGAATTAGATGGGCGTAAATCTCCGTTTTACCCGAGGAGGTAACGCCGTGAAGAAATTGAACTTTCTGGTTTTCAAATCCCCTACGGATGTTTTGCCATACAGCTTTTTGTGCAGCCGATAGCGGATGTAGTTCTTGTTGTTTTTCTTGAGAAACGAGTTTCCCACGCTCTACCTCATCTATTTCAATGATCTTTTTATCTACCAGTGCTTTGATGGTGTTTCTGCTATAGCCGAATCTTTTGGTGAAGTTTTGCAACAACAAGGCTTCATCTGATCGAGTTAATAATTCGTATAAAGCTTCGGCAGCCTCTCTTTGTTTGGGGGCTTTTTTTTGCTGTAAAAGCTCGTGAAGGTTTTCTTCCCATTTGGGCGCAGGTCGTATGACTTCGTGAAAAAATTGCGGATCGGGTTCGTGGATGGATTCTTTGAGAATGATGAGGTCTTGCTCGATAAGTTTACGAATTACCCGATTGAAATTTTTGGGAAAGCGCTTTTGCAAATCATCGAGTTTTACCTGCTGCGATTCCCGAATCTCCGCCATGATTTGCTGCTCATAGGGATCTTCCAGCACGCTGAAGGTTTTTTCGGCTAAAGGGGAAAAGCGCACCACACTTTCGCTCTCCAGTTTGAGTCTTCCCGGAAGCGCAGCGGAAACAACTTCGCCGGGTGTACAGAGATAATACTCCCACAACCATTGCCAAAATTCAAGGCTGCCTTGGTTTCCTAAAGCCTCACCCTGATGATAGAGGATTTCTTTTACTTGATAGCCTTGGGGTTTGTTTTGATGAACGCGAAAAACCAAGCCCGTACGTTGTTTAAATTTCCCGAGTGGCACTACGACCAAACTCCCGGGCTTTACCTCAATATTTTCTGGTAATTTATAGGTAAAAAACCCCTCTACTGCTAGTGGAACAATCAAATCAGCGTATAGAGTAGGGGGTGTATCCATTACAAACCAGTTACTTTGTAGTCGATGCGGTTGAGAATGCTTCTTGCCAAAGTTACTTCATCGGCATATTCGAGGTCATCGCCCACACCAATTCCACGGGCGATGGTGGTGACTTTGATGTTGGGGTATTTTTCTATTTTCCGGAAGAGATAGAAATTGGTAGTGTCTCCTTCGGCGCTGGCAGATAAGGCGAGCAGGATTTCCTCAATTTCTTGATTTGCTAAACGATCTTCCAGGGAGCTGATGTTGAGTTGACTCGGACCAATGCCTTCCATAGGAGAAATGAGTCCGCCCAGTACGTGATATACGCCGTTATATTGTCCAGTATTCTCAATAGCCAGAACGTCGCGGATATCTTCCACCACGCAGATGAGGTTTTGGTTGCGACTTTTATTACTGCAGATACCGCAGATTTCCGATTCGGTATGTACACAGCAGACTTTACACTTTTGAATATTATCGATCAATTCTACCAGCGTCTGAGCAAGAATTCGAGTTTGCTCTGGGTCTTGGCGCAGGAGGTAAAGGATATTTCTCAGCGCGGATTTTCTTCCCAATCCGGGTAATCGCGAGAGTTCGCGCACTGCTTGGTCGATAAGTTTTGATTCAATTTGCATGTAGCAAAAATAAAGTTTAGGAAGCTATAAAAAGCGAACAAAAAAGAAGAGACAGCCGCACGACTGTCTCTTGGTATTTAAGCAAAATGTGAAATGATCTTAACCTTCAAATACACTCTTAAACTTCTCAGGTGAAGGTGTAACCGACATTACGGGAATTTCTGAATAATAGAGCATGTCGCGCACGTCTGAACTCAAAAGCATATCGGCCAAATCCGGTTCCTCACCTTCTTCGGTTATAAGGATAAGGTCTCCGCCTACTTTGCGAGCATATTCGATGGTGTGCTTAGCGATTGGTTTTCTATTTTCGGGCACAACCAGTTCCGAACTCACTTTTACGCCTCTTTCAGAAATGAACTTTTCTACTTGGCGTAATTGACGGGTAAGCGTTTCTCTTTCGCTTTCTCTAATAACAAACGAAACAGCGTGAATGTGGGCGTCAAAGAGACGGGCAATGCGCATGGCCGTACCTGTTTTTTCACGACTCTTGCGGTCGGCCATTATGGGAAACACCAAGTTTTTAATTTTACTGATTTCAGCATCACCTTTGATGGTAATTACCGGAGGTTGAACGAGGGTAACAACTCGGTAGGCGTTACTACCAATCATACGCTGACGCAAGTTTCCGGGTTTTCCATTGGTACCCATTACTACCAGATCAACATTATATTCTTCTGCTGCATTAGCTATTTCTTCATATACAACCCCTTCTCTCACGGTTGTTTCTACTTCAATACCAAACTCTTTGGATTTTTCTCTTGCGATTCTTTCAAGTTCGGTTTGGGCTTTTTCTTTGAGTTTCTGAGAAACTTCTTTATCTTCAAATATTCGAGCTAATAGTCCATCTCGTTCAATGACGGATAAAAGTATCAGTTTGCCTTTCATCACTTTAGCAAAGTACGCTGCTTGTTTAGCCGCATTTAAGGATTGATCACTAAATCCGGTAGGAACTAAAATTTTTGGGAGTTGATTCATGGTTGTAGTTTTGAAGCCCAAAATTACATCATTTTTTCTTTGCCCATGCAATTTTCTGAATTGATTTTACATCAAGATAAACTTTATCATCTTCACCTAGAACCAGGGGAAGCAGCAAGCACAATAATTACAGTTGGCGATCCTGGTAGGGTGGAGGCTGTGAGTAAACACTTTGATAATATTGAAGTTAAACGCGTTCATCGGGAGTTTGTTACCCATACTGGAACATTAAACGGTCAGCGGTTAAGCGTGATTTCTACGGGTATTGGTACAGACAATATCGACATTGTAATTAACGAACTCGACGCATTGTTTAACGTAGATTTTGCAACTCGACAGCCAAAACAGAGTCATCAATGCCTCAATTTCATTCGCATTGGTACATCTGGAGCATTGCTGCCAGAGATACCTATCGACACTTTTCTTTACTCTGAAGCGGCCTTAGGTTTAGATGCTTTGATGCACTATTACCCTGAGCATCAAACTTGGGAAGAGCATCCATTACTACCAGTTCGCGCGTATTTCACCAAAGCTGATAGCTTCCTGGTTGATCGACTTAGTGTTGAACCCGATTTTCACGCGGGCTTTACCCTCACTACGGCGGGTTTTTATGCTCCCCAAGGACGCTCCATTCGTTTGAAAACCAACCTAGATCTGGATGCGTTGGAAGCCGCAATAATTGCAGGAAGGCGACTCAGTAATATCGAAATGGAAACGGCGGGTATTTACGCTTTGAGTAAATTACTCGGTCATAAAGCCATTAGTTTAAATGCCATTCTTGCTAATCGTAGTAAAGGTGTATTTAGTTCACGACCTGAAAAAACGGTGGAGGAGCTTATTGAACGAAGTTTGGAAATTTTCTGCTCATGAAAAAGCCCTATTTTTTGGTAATAGGGGCTGGGAGAAGCGGAACCAGTCTTTTAGCCTCCCTGCTGCATGCACATCCTAATTTGGAATGCGGCATGGAACAGGATTCGGTACATGCTTTTAGTGGAAAACTGCTCTCTTGGTGGCAGCGTGATTCGGCTAAAAATAGAGTTGATTCTTTTGTGAACTCTTGTATTTTACATGCAAAAGCTTCATCAGTTAAATGGGGAAATAAAATCACCACCGAGCAGTTGTCGTTTCTTGATTCATTAACCCAAACATCTCCGGAAGAACTACTTTTTTCGCAATTGCCAGGAACCAAGATGATATACGTTCTTCGTGATGGCCGAAGCTGTATTCCTTCCAAAATGTCACGCATGGGAAAGTCGCTTGAGGCTGCAACCCAATCATGGAAGCGCTCACTTCATACCCTTGAGTATCTTCAAAATCACGAATCAGATCGTTTTATTTTGGTACGCATGGAGGATTTGGTGTTGCGCACCGAAGAGGAGCTGCAGAGGGTTTGCACATTTTTAGATGAAAACTATCACCCAGATATGCTTGCTGGCGCCAACAGTGATCACCTTCCTAGCATTTATCAAAATCAAGGTGGGGTTATAGCGGAAAAAGCGCAGAAGCCAGATTACGAGGATTGGCACCGAAATATTGAAAATGAGTTAAAGAAATTGGGTTATCTGCTATAAGGTAACTCTTATCACTATTAAAGTTGGATTTGACTTTGTACTTTTGACAACGAATTTTAAAACACATAAACTATGTTACGATCTACATTTTTCTCAATCATAAGCGTATTTGCTCTTACAGTTGGCTGTAATGCTCAAGCCTCAAGAGGAGGATTTGAGAATATACCTGTTGATAAGGTTGTTGAACTCGATAAAGAAGCGGAAATTGTTATCATCGATGTTCGTACTCCCGGAGAGGTGAAAAACGGTTATTTAATTGGAACAGATCATTTCTTTGATATAAGCAACGGATCTTTTCAAAACGAAATCCTTGCTTTAGACAAAGAGAAAACCTACGTTATGGTTTGCCAGAGTGGCGCGAGAAGTTCACGAGCAGCCAACTTTATGATTCAAAATGGTTTTAAGCATGTAATAAACATGTCTGGAGGTATGGGTTCGGTTCGCAACGCAAGCTTTGTAGTTCGCCCATAATTTTTTCCAATGGAATGGTTAAATAAAAATGCGAGAGGGTTATTTCTTAGTGTAGGATTAGCCGCTCTCGCAATTATTTTTTCTCCCTATATTCCGGGCTTAAACGGAATCATGCTCGCGCTGGTATTGGGTTTGATTTTGGGTAATGCTTATACATTACCATCGTCATTTTCACCAGGCGTGAGCTTTGGAGGTTCTAAAATTTTAGAGTTCTCCATTGTATTTATGGCCTTTACCCTCAATATTTCCGATTTCCGTCAGTTGGGCACCGCAAACCTCATCATAGTTTTGAGCATGATGATGTTTACACTCCTTTCAACCATTTGGTTAGCAAAAAAGTTAAGCTGTCCCGATTCTACTGGTCATCTGGTGGGTTTTGGTACCGTTGTTTGTGGTAGTTCAGCTATCGCTGCGGTGGCTCCGGGTATCTCTAAAAGTCAAAATGACATCGCCATTGCGCTCGCGGTGGTTAACCTTATGGGAAGTGTGGGCATGATAGCCTTGCCCTTTGTTTTAGAACCTTTGGGATTGAGTGAAATCGATAAGGGAGTAATAGTAGGTGGAACATTACACTCTGTAGGCAATGTTGCGGGTGCAGGATACGGTATCGAGAAGTCGGTGGGCGATTTTGCCATTAGTGTGAAGATGGCTCGGGTTGCTATGCTAACGCCGGCGGTTATTTTCTTCACGTATTTGGTGCGCAGAGGCGAAGCTTCTTCTAAGGAGGTTTCCACCAAGTTTAAACTCCCTCTTTACCTCTGGGCTTTTCTCATTATCAGTATTTTGGTTTCAATTTTTCCTTTGCCAAAGTTGTTTCTAGGTGCAATGAGCGATGCTGCAAAAATGCTGCTTACCGTTGCCATGGCGGCAATTGGGTTGAAGGTAAGTTTTGCCGGACTCTATCGTTCAGGCAGAAAAGCCATCGGTTTTGGCGCAATAATTTTTGGGGTGCAAATTGCTATTCTCTCTACTCTAATGCTGCTTTCTAAGGTATTAGGCTAATGTTTTGGCGGTGAATGATGCCGCCAACATCATTGGCAATCTGCAGAAAATACTTTCCTGCAGGTAGGTTGTGACGAATCATAATTTCGCTTTCGGCATTTAATTCTTCGTGTAGAACAACGCGACCACTTCCGTCGATGAGCCATAGGTGCCTAGCATCAGAGTCTTTGGGGAGGTGTATTTGAAAACTGTCTTTAGCCGGATTAGGGAAAACCAATACTCGGTCAACTTCGCCAAAATTTTCAGTACTGATTCCCGAAATATTCACCGTCGCTTCGGCCATACGACGACAACTGCCATCAGTTACTTCAACTTTAACCGTTCCCACGCCATTAGAACCCCATTGAACCGAGATTTGTGGGGTGTTTTGTCCTGCTAAAATATTTCCGTTGGTGACGGTCCAGTCGTAGGCAGCCCCGGGAAATACGTTTATTCCGTAGCCATTTGTTTCATTTGGGGCAACGGTTAAATTCCCGGTAATATTTCCAGCTCCCGTTCCTTCAATGGTGGTGATGGGAGAGGAAGGAGCTTCACCCTCCGAGACTATGATATCGTCCAAACGAATAAAGTCACGGGCACCGGATGACTGCGATAGTCGGTCGCCCGTATGATAATATCGCCACATAAGTTGCAAGCACTCGCGTCCCATTAAAGTCGACGGTAGTGGGTGTGGTCCAATGATTTCGCTGTGGTTGAAATTGGCATTTCGCTGATATTCGATGGGGTTTCCGTTGGAATCGGGCAAATCTGTCCAAGTTCCAAATTCCCCCAGACGGTATTGCAATCGAAGATGGTACACCCTTGAGCCGGGGGTTATAGTTCCCGCGGTAAACTGCACAAAACCCCGATTCATGTTTTCGGTATTCAGGTACAGCAAAGCTCCTCCTAGTTTCGTTCCCGGGTAGCCAATGTTTCCTTCTGAATTACCCGTATTGATAAAACCAATTCCCTCATCATTTAGACCGTTGATGCGGGTACGTGATGATAAATCGAATGCGCCACTGGTTACTCCGGCAATGCTTGAGGTATCTGATGGGTCGCTTTCGTGGAAATAGACAAATTCCATGTTGGGCGGACTCGTACCGGCTGCACTTTGGCTGCTCCATTCTTCAAAAATATACGGACAGTCTGCCAGTCTATGCGAAGCTTGCGTTCCACACACAATGCTTGAATCTGTGGCAAAATGAGCAATAACAGCGGTATCACTCTCCATACTGATTTGAATTGGATTGTTTTGAAACATTTGTCCACCAATTTCCCAATGCGTGAAAATGTATCCTTGTTTGGGATGCGCCGTTAGGTCGATGGGGTTGTTCTCGAAGTATCGACCATTCCAAGGGTACGGACTCGAAGGAACACCCACGGTTTCTTCGCGTATTTCGATGGTGTTGACTTGTACGTAGCCTCTCAAGGTGTCGGAAACGTCGAGGCTAAGCTGGTGGTCGTTTTGCAATGAGAATTCCGATTTTACGTGGTCTCGTGCGTGGGAAGGCCGGGCATTTGACCAGCTCTTAATCAGGTTAACATCACTCAGCCAAAGATTTACATTTGAGTGATTCCGCCAGCGAGCGCTGTGTTCGGCTTTTTCGGGTTGGTAAATAGAAATAAAACTATCCACCACAGCGTGCACGTGAGAGGGGAGAAAACAGGTATTCATCAAATCTGCGTAGCGATTTACGAAGTAGCGTTTATAGGCTTCATTAGGCCACATATTACGGAGTAATATGCCAACTTCGGCATTGTCCCGCGCAAGCTCCAAAGTATTATGACCAACTTCCGACATGCCTCTAAACCATCCGAAACCAAAGTCCATGTCGTAGGCCAGCCAGCGCCATCTTCCATCGTGACCTTCTGGAGCGTTAGGCGAATACGGAACGCGTTTGCGCCACCATTTTACATTATTGGTGGGCCAATCGGAATTCCTAGAATATACCTGAGCAATTATGTAATCAGTAAAATTTTCCACATCCATGAGTGTTTCCACGTGGGCAAATAACGAATCATCGGTGAGATCGCTGATAGAAACAAAGTCTAGCAATTGGAAAAAGTGTATTGAGTCACCATCCAGCACATCCATCCTTTCCGCAATAAAATCAAGTTCATTACTTTCCACACCGTAGAGCCTTTCTATGTAATGTCTATTCTGCCATTCGCGAAAGTTATGTACGCCCCAATATTCCCCATTTATAAATACGATTGCCGCCTCAGATTCCTGGATATCGAAAGACAAATGCTTGACCAAATTTTGGATAAATGCATCGCGAAAGTTGGTGTTTCTTTCGTCGTTTCCACTATTTCTCAGAAGAAGTCGCTTGTATTGGGTATCGCTGCGATTGGTGAAAATGGGGAAATTAAATTCCGATTTTCCGTACTCATTACGGGCGTAAAGACGAAACGACTTTCTTCTTCTGGCGCGTGAAAAACCACCGTGGATGCGAGCGCCAACCAATTGACCAAACTCTTTATCACCCTGATTATTGAAATACTCAAAACCCATTCGGTATTCGTAATCCTTTCCGGTACGTCCCCAGTTTGCCGGACTGTTTCCTCGCGCAGGTCCGTTGGAACTAGCACGCCAGTTTTCAAAGGTGGTTCCGGCATTGTAAATTCCCTCATCCATGTCGAAAAGTAAGTTTTCATCAATGCTCAGAGAAACTACGGGAAGCGAATAGTGATTTTGAATGCTGGGTCCTACGAAGTAAGTCTCGGTAGTAATTTCACTAGAAATGGCATCGGCTCGTGTGGCAATAGCTCGAACAACAGTTCCCTTGCGAACAGAATAATTTGGTAAATATATTGGGTTTAATTCAAACGTAGAAGATTTCGCGCTCGTGCGGTTAGCTGCTGAATTACGATCTTGGATACTAATACTGTCAGTGTAAACAAATGATTGAATACTATCGGTAAGGGCTGGACCTACCGGGTTGCCGGGGAATTGAGGAAATTGATTTTTATAGGTGTAGGTATGTGCATTTACATTGTCCGGATTTGGCTCACTACCGTCAAGTGTGTAATAAATGGTGACTCCACTATCTGGTGCTGATATGCTTAGAAAAAAATCATTGTTGATGAAACCTCCTGTTTGGGAAAAAACGGGTGCTTGTAATACTGTGGTGAATGGCGTTACTGTATTATTACTTTGCCCTGGAGTAGGAACCTTAAAGTATGCCCAATTGTTACTCCCATTGGGGTACCTTCCGTATGAAACGTCGGTAGTTTGTGGGCCAAAATGAATTGAATCGATGATGGTAGTGCCATTTGGAGCCGTGAGAATAAGGTATTCCCCCTGTGATGCGCTTAGGCGGAAATTAGTGTGATTATTTCCCCGACTGCTTTCTCCACTGGCCCAAAAGAGATAGAATTCTCCACCGTTGATTATTGAATTTGAAGGGATTTCAAATTTGGTGAGGTTGGTAATATCGTCGCTGAGAAAAAAACCAGAAAGATCAAAAGGAGTTGTTAAGGCATTATGTAATTCAAACCAATCTTCATAACTATCGGTGCTATCGGAAATGGTGGTTCCATTGGAAGCCATGAATTCATTAATGAAAATTGGAGTGGTTGTTTGCGAGAATACATCTTGAAAAAAAAATAACAGTAGGAGAATATGTAGTATTCTGTTCATTATGAGGGTTGTTTTCCTTAAAAAAATTAACACGCAAAAATACCCGATTTGAGATGAAGGTGAAAGTGAAATTGGGACTTTGGGATAATCTTAAGATTTGTGATTTAGTAGTTAAAGGTTATCCATAAAGTACAAGTGGTTGCTCTAGAAAATTAGGTGTTTTTTCATCCTTATCTTTGCGGCTTTAATTTTCAAATATGCAAAATCCACAAGCCTTTTCTGGCGCGCAACGCTTGGGTATTCTCGGTGGCGGACAATTGGGGAAAATGATTATTGATGAGGTTATGCGCTACGATATTTTCGTGGGTGTACTTGATCCGGCAGAACAACCACCAGCAGGTAATTACGCTCACCTATGCCAAAAAGGCGATTTCCGTGATTATGATGCCGTTATGGAGTTTGGAAAGCATTTCGATGTATTGAGCATTGAAATTGAAGATGTAAATACCAAAGCGCTTCGTGATTTGCAACAAATGGGTAAAAGGGTTTATCCTCAAGCCGAAGTTATTGACATATTTCGCGATAAAACCATCCAAAAGAAATTCTATCACGATGCCGGAATAGCGACCTCGGATTTTGAGATTCTTGCGGGAAAACCGCAAACTGACATCGAATTACCGAAAGTTTGGAAAGCCGCTACTGGTGGATATGACGGAAAAGGAGTGAAGGTGCTTCGCACTGTGGAAGATATTAATGCGCTTCCCGATGTTCCTTGTGTGCTGGAAGATTTGGTGCCGATCGAAAAAGAACTTGGCGTAATTGTACATCGGAACGTTCAGGGTGACATTAAAGCCTATTCTCCCGTGGAAATGGAGTTTCATCCGGTAGCGAACTTGGTGGAACTGGTTTTTGCCCCTGCTAATATTTCTGATGAAAAAATGGTTGAGGCCACGCAATTGGCAGTCAAGTTGGCCGAAGCTACAAAAATCGTAGGTACACTGGCAGTGGAACTTTTTCTCGATAAGGAGGGGAATTTGCTGGTTAACGAATCCGCCCCGCGCGTACACAATAGTGGCCATCTTAGCATCGAAGCCTGCTATACCTCGCAGTTTGAGCAGCACGTTCGAGCCATTTTAGGCATGCCCCTAGGAAATACCGATCTTATTCTTCCCGCAGCCATGGGTAACGTTGTTGGTGAGCCCGAGCATTCCGGCCCCGTAGCCTACCAAGGCGCGGAGGAATTGCTCAAACAAAAAGGACTCTACCTGCATTTATATGGGAAATTAGAAACGCGTCCATTTAGGAAAATGGGGCACATTACCGCAATTCACCCCGATGTGGACGAGGCTAAAAATATTGTGCGTAGATTTCGTGAAAACTTTAAAATAATATCTCGATGATTGGAATCATTATGGGGTCGCAAAGCGATCTAAGCGTTATGGAAGAAGCCGCGAAGGTGTTGGATGAACTAGGAGTGAAGTACGAATTGGATATCGTTTCTGCTCACCGTACACCCGAAAAAATGTTTGATTACGCAAAAAACGCCCATAAGCGTGGCATCAAAGCAATTGTTGCTGGAGCGGGCGGTGCGGCTCATCTTCCCGGTATGGTGGCATCTCTTACGCCTTTACCTGTAATCGGTGTGCCCGTAAAATCGAGTAACTCCATAGATGGCTGGGATTCCGTTCTTTCAATTTTGCAAATGCCTTCTGGGGTGCCCGTGGCCACGGTGGCATTAAATGGCGCTCGCAATGCGGGTATATTAGCCGCACAAATTGTAGCTTCTTCGGATAGCGAATTGTTGGATAGAGTTATCCAATTTAAGGAAGGGCTGAAGGAAAAAGTTGAGCAGATGTCGAAAGCTGTGAAGCGCTAATCAAAAGAGCTTTCTTCAACAATCAAACTTGAACTATGGCCAGCATTCGCCAGCTTTTCTTAGCTCACCAAGCACAAACCACTAATTTTCCTTTGGGTTTAGAAGTGGAAAAGGCCGAAGGAATGTATCTCTACACGCCTGAGGGAAAGAAAATCTTGGATTTGATTGCGGGTATTAGCGTTTGTAATTTAGGACATCGGCATCCCGCCGTAGTAAAGGCCATAAAAGAGCAGGTAGATCAGTACATGCATATCATGGTCTATGGTGAATATATCCAGTCGCCGCAGGCACGCTTGGCAAAGGCTCTGCATGATATTCTTCATCCAAGTCTCGATAATGTGTATTTTGTTAATTCAGGCACCGAGGGCATCGAAGGAGCAATGAAACTCGCCAAGCGCTATACGGGAAAACCCAATTTTGTAGCTTTCCAGCAGAGTTACCACGGTAGCAGTCAGGGTGCGTTATCGGTGATTGGCGACGAGGTATTTCGCAGAAACTACCGTCCGCTTCTTCCCGGAGTAAGTCACATTCCTTTCAATGATATGCAAGCCTTGGACGCAATTGATGCTAATACAGCGGCGGTGATTGTGGAAGTAGTTCAATCGGAAAGTGGCTACGTGATTGCCAAGCCCGAATTTTTGCTGGAGGTACAAAAGCGTTGTAGATCCCACGGCGCTTTGGTGATTCTCGATGAAGTGCAAACCGGATTTGGACGCACGGGAAGTTTATTTGCTTTCCATCAGGTTGAGGGTTTTGTACCCGATATAGTTGTTATGGCCAAAGGTATGGGTGGAGGACTGCCCATTGGAGCTTTCGCCGCACCGGAGCATATTATGGCGGCTTTCAAAGAAAATCCATTTTTGGGGCACATTACTACTTTTGGCGGCAATCCCGTGTCGTGTGCGGCCTCACTCGCGGTTGTGGAAACGCTTCTCAATACCAAATTGGTTTGCGAAGTTCCCAAGAAGGAAGCTCGTTTCCGTGCCGGTCTTCAACATCCAAGTATTCTTGAAGTCAGAGGTAAAGGTTTACTATTATCACTCAAGCTCGACAGTTTTGAAAGCGTTCAGCGTGTAATGCGGGCTTGTTTGGAAAAAGGTCTGGTTACCGATTGGTTTTTATTCGACCAAACTTCTTTGCGCATTGCTCCACCGCTAATTATTACGATGGAAGAGATAGATTGGGTTTGTGAAACAATTATTTCTGTATTGTAATCTACGTCCAAGTCTTTACAAACAAGCCCTTAGCATCATACATGCTTTGCTGCCTTTCTATGTTGAAAACCCTCGATCGTGGGTCGTGACCTACGCCTGCAACATAGGTCCAATTGCCGTAATTGCTATACACATCGTAGTCGATTAACACCGATTCAAACCACAACGCACCGGCGTACCAGGGTTGCTTGAGGTTATGCACCAGAAAGCTTCCTACATTTTGCCGTGCTCGATTACTGGTGTAGCCCGTGGCGGCCAATTCACGCATGGCGGCATCTACAAAATCTACCCCAGTGGCACCATTTTTCCAAGCTTCAAATTCTTTGGTGACTCTAGGTTTGTAATTTTCCTTCACACGGAAAAAGGATCTGCCTTCAGCTGCGGCAGTAAATCGGAAGAAGTCACGCCAGATGAGCTCAAAAATCAACCAATAGGTACTGCTATTCGATACCCTCAGCTTTTCGTATTTCTTTACTTGATGATAGATGAAGCGTGCTGATATAGCACCCTGAGCCAGCCAAGGACTAAACTTTGACGAATACTCGGTGCCCACCATGCCGTTGCGTGTTTCCTTGTATTGAGAGAGTGCGTCGGTGTTCCAAAAGTAATGCTCCAAACGGTCTAAGGCTGCTCTGGTACCGCCTGAGAATGGGAAAGCTGTGCGTAGATCGTGCTCAATTTCCGGAATACTAGGAATTTGTCCCCAATCTGATATGCTATTGGGAACCTTAAACTTTGCTGGAGTAGGGAGGAAAGGTCTTACCGCAGCGTATTTTTCCAACTTTTTCCGAAAGGCCGTAAACACGAAGGGTATTTTTTCAATGGAAAAGGGAAAATCTTCGGGGTGATACAAGTAATCTCCTGAATATGATCGAAAGGGAATTCCTAAATCTTCGATTTCCTTCTCTTGAATTTGCTCTTCCCAAGCGTCGTGCTGGTAAAAATGTATGGCTTCTAAAGGGATAGTTTTGTTAATGTGCGCAATAACTGCTGCCGGATTTCCCTCGGCCACCATGAGATTTCCTCCACGGGTACGAAGTTCCTCCCGCAAAGCTTCAAGTCCTTGGATGAGAAATTTTTGTCGGAACACTCCGGTTCTATCCTGACCTAGAGAATCTTTTTGGTATTTTCTAGTATCGAAAACGTAGAGGGGAATGATTTCTTCATTTTGCAAAGCATGGAAAATATCGTGGTCGAGTATGCGAAGATCATTGCGTAAAAATATCAAATGAGCCATAAATACTTTTTGTTGGAATAACAGTCAAAAGCTGCAAAAGGTGCTACACACAAGGTTTGAATTATTGATTTTTGCCAACAAGTTCTGTTGATAATTAATCTTTTGCTATGAAGCGGCTACTTATGCAATGCGTAATTTAGTCATTGAACTTAGCACAGTTTATTTTTTTGCAAAACACCAAAAATGAATTCCATACGCAACTACATTTTCTTTGCCTTCGCGCTTGTGATGCTGAGTTCGTGTGGAGGATTGCCAAAGCCGGCGGCCGAGAAAAATCAGTATCCAGACTTTGTTTGGGATGATGAGCCTCGCACTCCTGGTAGAGAACGACAAACTAGAATTGCTGAACCAGCCCCTCCTAGGATAGAAACTTCCAATACAGCGCCTGTTGAGGATGCTGTTGAACTAATGGAATTTGTAGAGCAGTGGATGGGAACGCCCTATGCATGGGGAGGAAATACCCGTAGTGGGGTTGATTGCAGTGGGTTTACCTTGCAGGTAATGAATAATGTATTTGGTGTGGAGCTATCCGGCAGACGAGCGGAAGATTTTTTTCAGCAGGTAGATGTGGTTAAGCCTTCCGAAGCCGAGCCGGGTGATTTGGTTTTTTTCAAAATTAAAGGAAGACGAATCGATCATGTTGGGGTGTATTTAGGCGATGGAAAATTTGCCCACGCTTCATCTTCCAAAGGCGTTGTTGTTAGTAGGTTAAGTGAAGATTACTACAGTAAGCGCCTGTTTAAAGTTGGGCGTATTTCTCAGTAGAATTTTCTTTTTCTCTATGGCAGTTTTGTCGATGTTTTGTTATTTTGTGCTCACCAAAAAATTCAAACCAAATTTCCAATGATTTACAAAACCACTAAAGCTGCTTTAGCAATTTCAGCTACGATTGCGTTGGCTTTTGCCTGTAACAAATCAGAAACGCCTAGTTCAAAAGAATCGATAAAAACTGAGCAGAAAATTCCGCAGACTCTTACTTCTGAGGATATGGAGCTTGTTCGTCAGGCTAAGAAATTTTTTCGATCGCTGCCTGAAATAGCGAAGGGTAGTTACGAAATTAGCGATGAAATGGTAGAGCTTGGAAAAGCTTTGTATTATGACACTCGCCTTTCAAAGAGCAATACAATTTCTTGCAATAGTTGTCATAACATAGCAAGTTTTGGTGTTGATAATAACCCTACATCCATTGGACATGGTTGGGCTACTGGTCCGAGAAATTCGCCTACGGTGCTTAATGCCGCTTTGCATAGTACTCAGTTTTGGGATGGTCGTGCTGCTGATGTTGAAGAACAGGCGAAAGGCCCGGTTTTAAATCCAATTGAAATGGGATCACCTCATGAAGAGTTTGTTGTTGACCGTTTGGCAAGTATTCCGGGCTATCAGGAAATGTTTTCCGCGGCTTTTCCCGGAAGCTCCAATGCTGTTACCTATGATAATATGGCTAGGGCAATTGGAGCTTTTGAGCGCACATTGATGACGCCAGCGCCTTACGATCGTTTTGTTTCCGGAGATAGTGAAGCACTTACAGCGTCGCAGAAAAATGGACTGAAAACTTTTATGGAAGTTGGTTGTACCACTTGTCATACCGGACCTGCTTTCGGGGGTGAAATGTTGCAGAAGTTTGGATTGATAAAAGGTCCTTACTGGGAGTACACGGGGTCAAAAACTCATGATGAAGGGAAATTTGAAGTAACCGGTGAGGAGTTTGATAAATACGTTTTTAAAGTACCCGGATTACGCAATATAACCAAAACAGCTCCATACTTTCACGATGGTAGCGTCTGGAGTTTAAATGAAGCAATCAAAATCATGGGTATTACACAGCTCGGTAAAGAACTCTCTGATGAGCAAATAGATGCCATTGCTGATTTCTTGGAAAGTTTAACGGGAGAAACTCCCATCCATGCGCGCACTTTGCCCGTGCTTCCGGTTTCCAGTGAAAAAACTTCACGACCAGATTTCTCTTGAACCACGATTCCAAGACTTTAATCAAGTAAAACGAAGACTCTTTTTAAGGAAGCTATTATATTTTTCACCGCGGAGGCGCAGAGACCGCAAAGCACAATCCATTAAGCTTTGCGCTCTTTGCGCCTCCCGACAATTCTTGTACGGGACAAGTCCTGCGGTGAAAAAATAACGACTCATTATTAATGGCTCCTTAAAACTAGCATGTTAGTTTTACTCTGTCAAAGTCTTGGAATCGTAGTCGAAAATATATACAGTAGTCACTAAAATCTCCAGACTATCCCAACTCCATCTAAACTTCCTCCCAACCTCACTTCCGACCTCCTCAACCACGAAGTATGATTAGAAACATTGTCATTGTACAGAACCACCGCTTTTCTAAACCTTTTCTCGCTGGTATCTGCAAAAATAAAAGCGGTAATTATTAGACCAATACCCGTATAAAGGCTAACGGGTCGAATCTCAGCACCTCCTAAGCTTCTACCTATCTCACCACCAACTAAAAGTCCACCACCAAAGGCAAAAATATTTCCCCAAAGATCGTATCTATTAGAAGCTCGAATCAACTTTTCCGTTCCCGACACAGACTTAATTATATCTTTAACTTCACCACTTGAAAGCTCCTTTCCATCCATGATGTATTGGTATCCACCGAAGAACCCCCGGTATTCTATTGATATTGTGTCTTGAGGCGTTTGAGCTGATAAACTGAAGCTAATCAAGAGAACAAAAACAGAAAATATCGATTTCATCATCACTAAATTTAGAGGTTTATAAATCTCCCGCCATTTCCACCAACTCAGCTAAGTCCATTACCTTAACGCTGCCTTCTTTTTCTTTATTTTTTACACCGTCGGTCATCATAGTATTGCAAAAAGGACATGCGGCAGCGATGATTTCTGGTTGCGTTTCCAACGCCTCTTCTGTACGTTCGATATTGATGTCTTTATTTCCCTTTTCGGGTTCTTTAAACATTTGTGCTCCACCGGCTCCGCAGCATAAACCTTTGGATTTGCAACGACGCATTTCCACAAATTCCGCTTCAATGGTTTCAATGAGTTTTCTAGGAGCTTCGTATTCTCCATTTGCTCTACCTAGGTAACACGGGTCGTGGAAGGTAATACGCTTTCCTTTGAGTTTTCCGCCCTCAATCTTCAACTTACCACTTTCCAAAAGCTCACGCAAATACTGCGTATGATGCATTACTTCGTAGTTCCCACCGAGCTCGGGGTACTCGTTTTTGAGTGTATTGAAGCAGTGTGGACAGGTTGTGACAATCTTTTTCACCTCATAGGCATTCAAGACTTCAATATTAGCCATGGCCTGCATTTGAAAGAGAAATTCGTTTCCTGCGCGTTTGGCCGGATCGCCCGTGCAACTCTCTTCTTTACCCAAAATAGCAAAATCAACCCCGGCTTTTAGCAGGGTTTTGGCAAATGCCTTGGTGATTTTTTTTGCACGGTCGTCAAAACTTCCCGCACATCCTACCCAAAATAAAACTTCCGGCTGTTTGCCCTGCGCCATTAAGTCGGCCATACTTGGAATTTTCATATGCAAATTGTTTGTTTTTTATAGGTCACCCCGACATACATGTCGGGACAAGTTATGGAATATCCTTGCAATTTTCATTGGAGCTTGTGAAGGCTATTACATGGACATTTCATAACTTCTACTGTTTACGGTAATATTGTTCGTTAACTTTTACTGCGATGATTTCGCCTCTTAAGCCCGCCTGCGATTCGTTCAATCGATAGATAAGCTGAGGAGTTTGGTTTGTATTGCTCAACACGTTCATAAGAGTATCATCACCAATAGGGTAAATGGGGAAAAAGTTCGTTTCACCCGCTGGTGTGATGGTGGGGAACTCCAACATAATCTCCAAGCCGCTTTCATCGCTTCGGCGTTTAATGCTCAGAAATTCTGCTCGAAACTCGCCAAAATTTTCCAGCTTCACCATGAGCAAATCATTCATTTCTGCGTGCGATACGTCTATTTCTTGTGTAGCGAACTCTCTTAAGTCTGTTTTCTCACCTTCAAAATCCAATACTCGTGATCCATAGTCCATGTACAAGGTATCGAGCGTATCTTGAACATTGAGGTAATTTACTAGTCTGGCGGTGTCGAGCGGCATCAACTCTTGTCCGTGCAATGTCAAAGGCCACCGCGCTTCTTCTTCCGCACAAGCAGTAGAAAGAATAACGGCGGATAGCATTACTACGAAAGATAATAACCGCATCCTAAATTACATTTCTTCGGCCCAGTTAGCTCTATCTGCTTGCGCAAACTGCCAAGGTGCCCCGTTGTTTTCCACATTGGTCATCATAAGGTTGAGTTCCTGAGCGGCACTCGATTCTTCCATCACCAAGTATTGTCGCATCTGCATGATGATGGACAAAGGATCGATTTCTACCGGACAAGCTTGAACACAAGCATTGCAAGTGGTACACGCCCAAAGTTCTTCACGTGAAATATGGTCGTCGAGCAGTGATTTTCCATCATCAACGAAGCTTCCATTGTTAGCGTCAATGTTTTTTCCCACAACCTCAACCCGATCGCGCACATCCATCATGATTTTACGGGGAGATAGTTTTTTGCCCGTTTGGTTGGCCGGGCATTCAGAAGTACATCTTCCGCACTCCGTGCAGGCGTAGGCATTCATGATGTTTACCCACTTCAAATCCATAACGTCTTTCGCTCCAAAGCGCTCGGGAGCTTCACTGCCTTCAGCTGGTGCAGCGTAAGGATCCGCATTGGGGTCGAGCATCATTTTAACCTCGTTGGTAACGGCTTCGTTGTTGGCAAATTGACCTTTAGCTTTAAGGTTTGCATACCAAGTATTGGGAAAAGCAAGGATAATATGGAAGTGTTTGGAGTAGGGGAGGTAATTTAAGAAAGCTAAAATACCAAGAATGTGACCCCACCAGAAAATGCGTTCGGCAACGTGTAAGCCTTCTTGACTAAGCGGACTAAATAATGGTGCTAGCAAACTACTAATGATATATGGACCAGCCTTGGCATCGATCATGTTAGCTTCAGTGGCGTTCATTCCCAAAAGGGCAAACATCAGAACGATTTCGATGACTAAAATGTAGTTTGCGTCTTTGGTTGGCCAGCCTTTCATTTCTTCTTTATGGAAGCGACCTACACGTTGAATATTTCTTCTCCAGAGAAAAACCACACAAGCAATAATCACCATTACGGCCAAGACTTCAAAGAAATTAATGGCGGTGGTGTACATTCCTCCCAGAGGTGAAGCAAGCACGCGGTGTGTACCAAAAACTCCATCAATAAGAATTTCTAGCACCTCGATATTTATTAGGATGAAACCAACGTAGATTACAATATGAAAAAATCCGGCAACCGGACGCGTGACCATTTTACTTTGGCCCATAGCTACCATGGCCATGGTTTTCCAACGCTCGGAAGGATTGTCGGTTCGGTCAAGCGGTTTTCCAAGTAAAATATTCCGGCGAATTTTGCCCACACTTTTGGCAAATAGATATCCAGCAATACCTACAGCCAGAATGAATAAAACGTTACTTATTCCAAATGTCATAATCTCCGAGTATTTATTCGTTGGTGATAAAAAGCTTTAGTCTTGACTTCGCTTTTCCTCCATTTTCTTCCGATCTTCTTTATCGCGCTGATGTACAGCCTCTGAATCAAATTCTTTTGAGCGACCAAATAATGAAAACCCGACGTATCGCTTAGGATTGAGCTTCATATCGAGCAGTAATAAATTTGCTCGTTGACTAGCAAGTTCCAGATTGTTGTAGAGTTCTTCACTGTTTAGAAGTAAACCTAAATTACCTTCACCTTGTTCAATTCGTTCTAACAATTGATTGAAATTCACCAAGGTTGATGTTAGTGAACGGAATGCTTCTCCTGGGTTACTTTCGATGAGTGAGTCGGAAACCGCGGCTAAATTCTTAGCGATTTTATCCAGATTTAACTTGTTTTCTCTTAATGTGTGTGAAACTGCGCCAACATCTTCAATCGTACGTGTAAGGGTTTCTTCATTGTCAGACATTAAATTTTCAAAAGACCTTGAGGAGGCTTCTAAGCTTGCAAAAGTGTTTCTTAGCGAGCCAATAGAAGTTTCAATATTGTCTTTAAAGTTTTCAGTGAAAATTTCCGAGGTGAGCGTCAAGATGGTGTCAACCGAGCCTAAGAGCTTTTCAATTTTGTTTTTTAATGGTAAAACTTGAAGGTTTACTTCCTCAGAAATACTGAGGGTGATTTCCGGGATAAGGGTGTCACCACTCTGAATAGCAATACCATTATCACCGGGAATGAGTTCAATGGCTTTACCACCCAAAAAATCTGTACTGGTAATGCGAGCAATGGTGTTGGTTGAAAGAGGATACTCGGTATTGATTTTCAATTCAACTACGACCGATCCGTCGAGGCGTGGATGGAAATACATTCCAGAAATCATCCCTACGTTGAAGCCGCTGATAATGACAGGCTGACTCGTGGTTAAACCATCAACTTTGGGATAAACAGCATAGAGTGTGGTGCTTTTAGAAAAAATATCGGAACCTTTAAGAAAATTGGCGCCCCAATACATGAGGAAAATAGCGGATAAAGCAATGATTCCGGCAATTAGTTCTTTGGAGTACTTCATTATTCGTAAAAATAGATTTTACTTACTTGCGCATCGTTGAGCACAATTTTGTTGTCCTAAAAAATGTTATTCACAGTTAAATAATTTACTCACTGCGAACTGCGAAAGTACGATTTAATTTATCGACCTTGCATTTTTTTTTCAATCTTTAATGCCTCTTCAATACTAATGCGCTCACCTAGATGATATGCAACAATATACGCGTCTTTATAACCTACTTGAATACAAAGTTTTTTGGCCATTGAAGCTTCTTTGTGAGTAGGAAAACGACCGTGTAAATAGCGAAATAAATTTCCCATTGGTTCTTGGTGCACTTCCGAAAGTCCGCCGAAATTTTCTGGTTTTAATTCTAAATTTCTGCTTGAAACTGAGATTTGAACAGCGAAATATAGAGAAGGGTTTTCCTTAGCATCAATACTACTATCATCTTTATTTTCTTCGGCTTGAGTTTCATTTTCAGCCGATAACTCTTCTTCATCGGCAAAAATCGGTTTGCTTCTTGGAAGCGACTGGGTAGTGTTTATTGCGTCGATATTTTCTTTTTGCTCTTTGTAGGAACGGAAAGCGCGGAAAATTGCAGAAGCCAAGATGTTTTGTCCTGATTCACTCTGCAAAAAGTCTTCTTCATTTTTGTTGGTAAGAAAACCTAGTTCAATTAGTACGGCAGGCATGGCGGTTCTACTAGTAACGACTAAAGGCTGCTGCTTCACCCCACGGTCTCTGCGTTTTGCCCTGGTTCTAAACTGATCTTGCACCATTTGGGCAAAAGTTACACTTTGCTCTAAATAAGCGTTTTGATACAAACTCAAAGCAATGTACGTCTCTGGCCTGCTGGGATCAAAGCCCTCATATTTTTCTTCGAAATTTTCCTCTAGCGATATCACCGCATTTTCCTGAATGGCCACACGCATGTTTTTATCCCCCTGACCTTGCCCCATTACGTAAGAAGATGCGCCAAAAGCCTGTGGGTTGGTGAATGCATCACAGTGAATAGATATAAAAAGGTCAGCTTTGTTGCGATTGGCAATGGCCGCACGTTCGTGTAACTCTACAAAGCGATCGTTGGTTCTGGTATAAATTACCTCAACATCGGGGAGATTTTCTTTGATGTATTTCCCAAGCTTTAGGGCAACTTGCAGCGCTACATCTTTTTCTCGTGATTTATATCTGCCTGTACCTAAATTGCCAGGGTCTTTTCCTCCATGACCAGCATCTATCACTACTTTTTTTACCCCAACAGGACTAAACCATTTTGGTGTGAAATTAAACCCTGGAATGCCAATAAGCATGGCCAGAAGTAGGAAGAAAATGGTTTTCGTATTAAAGTTCATTCGTCTTAGCTAAAAAAATATTTTACTAGAACACGCCAAATACAGAATAAAGGCGTTCTGTAGTTTGCCGTAATGAAGTAGTTTTGGCGCGAAATTGGCTGCACGAGGTCAATCTCCTAATCGAATACAAAAATAAGGCCTTTTTACGTATGCAGGCTGCTCTGCGCTTATTTTTCTTAACGACCATCTGTGGACTCTCCTTTGGACTCTTTGGACAAGTTGAGCCTGAGCAAGCAGACACGCTTTCTAAACTACCTGAGCATTTGCGTGAAATGGGCGTTGATTCTGTAAGTCAGCCTGATACACTAGCAACGGATTCGCTTCAACCGAAGTCGCCACCAAGAGGCGAACAGGCATATAGAGATGCAAATGCCATCGACGAAATTATCGATACCGACGCCAAAGATTCCATCATCACCGATATGAGAAATGAAATGACCTACCTTTATAACGAGGCAGTGGTCATTTATGGCGATATTAAATTGACTGCTGGCTACATGGCCATCGATATGAAAAATAAGGAGGTTTTTGCTACCGGCGTTTATGATACATTGGGGAATATCGTGCAGAAACCTATTTTTTCCGAAGGTGGAAAAGAATACCGTACCGACACCATTCGCTACAACTTCGATACGGGAAAGGCCATCATCAAAATGCTTTTGGCTGAAGAGGGGGATGGGTATATGCAGGGACGTTTAGCCAAGAAAATGGATGATGATGTGATGTTTATCAGCAACATGGGATACACTACCTGTAGTCACGAAACACCGCATTTTCGAATAATGATTAAAAAAGCCAAAGTTATTCCTAACGATCGTATTGTAACCGGTCCTACCTACCTAGAAGTATTAGAACTACCCACACCGTTGGTTATTCCCTTTGGTTTTTTTCCTACCATGGAAGAACGCAAATCGGGTATATTGATTCCGGCCTACGGATCTAGTCTTGAGCGTGGTCACTTCCTGCGAAATGGGGGTTTTTATTTGGGAATTAGCGATTATTGGGACTACACCATTCGCACCGACATCTTTTCGCGTGGTGGTTACGGATTGTTCAATACCGTGAATTATGCGCAGCGTTATCGTTTTACAGGAACCTTGAACTTTGACTACAACCGTATTGTCATAGGAAGACCCGAATACGTTAATTTTGGAACCTTTCAAAACTCCAACGACTTCTCCATTCGCTGGAATCATCAGCAAGACCCGAAGGCCAATCCGAATCTACAATTTTCTGCAAACGTAAATATTGCTACCCAGAGCTTTAACCAGCTAGCAACCCAAGACCCCAATTCATTTTTGGCCAATCAGCTCAACTCTTCCATAAACCTAAATAAATCATTCAATAACCTTCCTTTAATGATGTCGGTGCAGGCCGGACACGACCAAAGCAACGCAACTGGAGTTTTAAATTTAAATCTTCCAACGTTCAACGTAAACATGAGTCGGATTCAACCTTTTAAAAGAAAGGTTTTTACCGGAAAAGTTGCCTGGTACGAAAAAATTAATTTGAATTACACGGGTAACTTTCGCAATCGAATTGAAACAACCTTAGACGATTTTGAGTTAAACCCCAACTTTCTTGCGGGAAATTCTCGATCAGGAGTTCGTCACGTAATTCCTATTGAAGCAAACTATCGCGTTTTTAAATATTTTACCCTTAGCCCAAATATTACCTACAATAATCGTTGGCATTTTCATCGAAATGATTATTCCTTTAATACCGAATCTATGGCCGTGGACACCGTAAGACAAGACGGTTTTTTCATGTCACAAGATTTTAATACTAGACTAAACTTAACCACTAAGATTTATGGTCAATGGCGTTACAGGAAAGGCCCCATTCAAGGTCTTCGCCACGTAATTACACCAACGGTAGGTTTTGCTTACAATCCGGATTTTGCCGACCCATTCTGGGGTATGTATCAAGAAGTGCAAATCAACGAAGCAGGAGATACGAGGCAGTTTGATCGTTTTGCCACCGGACTCGAACGCTCTGCCGGTGCGGGTAGGAGGGGAGCCCTCACTTTTCGGATAGATAACCTGCTAGAAGGGAAGCTTCGCGGTGATTCGGATACCACCGATGGCGTAAAAATCAAATTCCTAGAAGGTTTTAGCATCAATGCTAATTATAATTTTGCCGCTGAAGTTTTTAAATGGAGTAACGTTGGTATTAATGCTCGTACTTCAATTTTAAGAGGACTGATCTCCTTCAACTTTGTAAGCAACTTTGATCCTTATGCTTTGGATGAAAATGGTGTACGGATAAATGAATACAATATAAATGTTAATGGTCAGCTTCTCCGTCCGGTAAATAACAATATCAACGTTAGTACAAGTTTGAGTAATAAAACCTTTGATTTTCTTTCAGATGGAAAAGAAAATCCGGCCAAACAACCCAACATGGATCCCTTTGATCCGCTGAATATTGAGAGTGGATTTGGTTCATTTACCACCGGTGACCCCAATTATTTCTTGCTTAATTATTACGTTGATTACACTACTACTTGGAACCTTCGATTAAACTACATTCTCAGCACAAATTTCACTGCCGATGGACCAGTTTCTACGCAAACATTTGATTTTAGCGGCGACGTTAACCTTACCAAATCCTGGCGCATTGGATATAGCTCAGGGGTTGACTTGGTCAATGGTGGTTTTACATATACATCATTTGACATCTACAAAGATTTGCATTGCTGGGAGCTCAATTGCAGATGGATTCCTTTTGGGGTGCAGCAGATGTATATGCTAACCGTTGGGGTGAAAGCGCCAATGTTTAAGGATTTGAAGTTGGAGAGGCAGAGGGGTATTGGTGATTTTGGCCAACGATTCTAGTTAGTGGCTGTCTAGAAAGTCCGATGACGGCGTTATGCTCATCCGAAAATCAGGGAGTTTACTAAAGTTTATCACTGTTTTCAATCTAAGCGCAACGTTGCTAACGGACTTTGTGGATAGACTTGATATGTAAACACTGACTGGTTATTTTACATTACCTTTGTATTCTAAATTTTTCCCCGATTATGCACGAATGGACGTTGCTGAAACTGTACCTCTGGAACTTTAAAAATTATCGCGAAGCACAATTTGATTTTAGTAGCCGAATCAACTTTATTGGTGGTGCTAACGGCGCTGGAAAAACCAATATCCTCGATGCAATTTATTACTTGAGTACCGGAAAAAGCTACTTTAACCCCTCGGATTCTCACAGCGTTTTTCACGGTGAAAATTCGATGAGTATCAAAGGCGAATACCTTCACGATAATCTCAAAGAAGGAATTCACCTGGCTTGGGAAGGTCGCAAGGTTCTCAAGCGCAATGATGAAAAATATAAACGACTAATGGATCACGTGGGGTTGATTCCCGTGGTGATGATCAGTCCGGCAGATCGCGATTTAATCATCGAAGGGAGTGAAGCGCGTCGGAAATTTTTGGATTCCACACTTTCCCAAACCGATACATTATACTTGGATAATCTGGTGCGTTATCATAGTCTGCTCAAACAACGCAATGCCGCTCTACGCAATGGAGTAAGTGATCCTGGTTTACTCGAAGTGTACGATATACAAATGGCGGAAACCGGTGCGTTACTCTCTCGAAAGCGAGCGGAATTTTGTCAACAATTCGCCCACTCCGTAGCCCAGCATTACGCCGCAATTAGCGATTCTGCCGAAAATGTGAGTTTGAATTACGCAACCAAAGTAGATCCGGAGAAGTATCTTGAACAACTACAAAGCAGAATTGCCAAAGACCGGGCTATTGAACACACTACCTTCGGTATTCATCGCGATGATTTGGAGTTGTTGATGGAAGATAAATCCATAAAGCGCTTTGGTTCGCAAGGACAACAAAAGACTTTTTCTATTGCCCTAAAATTGGCGCAATACGATTATTTGTATGCCAGTAAAGGCTTTAAACCCATTTTACTCCTCGACGATATTTTTGATAAGCTCGATGCTCGACGGGTGCAACAAATGGTGGAAAATGTGAGTCGAGGTTCGTTTGGCCAAGTTTTTATCACGGATACTCATCCGGAGAGGGTGCAGCAATTGGAAAAAGGAATCAATGAAGAAATAAATACCATTTTGTTGGAAGCTAAAACGGTATTGCCATGAAGGGAAACTTAAAAGGTATAGGACAGGTTATTAGTCAGATTGTTAGAGAAAACGGCTGGAAAGATAAAATGGATGCCCAGCGTATATACATTGCTTGGGACGAAGTTATGGGGCCGGCAGTAGCTCGACGCACCGAAAAGATTTACATTTTTAATAGAAAACTGTATATCCATATCCAGTCGGGAGCCTTGAAGTACGAATTGAGTATGCAGCGATCGCGCATTATTGAACGCCTAAAGGAGCATACTAATTTAGATTTGATTGATAACGTGGTAATTCGCTAAATATGGCAAATACGCTAGGGACAAAATTACGCCTTCACACCTGGGGAGAGTCACACGGAGAACGCATCGGTGGAGTGGTGGACGGATTTCCTGCGGGTGTTGAAATCGACTTTGCGGCTATCCAAGCGGCCTGCGATCGACGTAAGCCCGGACAAAATCCGCTTACAACTCCCCGTAAAGAGTCGGATATTGTGCAATTTCACTCGGGTATTTTTGAAGGAAAAACCACGGGTACTCCCATCGCATTTTCCTTTGAAAACACCAATACGCGTAGTAAAGACTACGATAAACTTAAAGACGTTTATCGTCCGGGGCATGCAGATGCCACCTACGAAGCCAAGTACGGGCATCGCGACCATCGAGGTGGCGGACGTTCGTCGGCACGTGAAACGGCCAATTGGGTGGTTGCCGGCGCATTAGCCAAGCATCTATTGCCCGAGGTGGAAGTTCGAGCCTACGTTTCGGAGGTCGGCGGTATTGCAGTTCCCAAATCGGAAATCTTCTTTCCGTCCCAAGAACAAGTTGATGCATCATTATTGCGCTGTCCGCACCCGGCCACTGAGCAAAAAATGATTGAATTACTGGAGCTAACGCGCCGAGAAGGTGATAGTTTGGGAGGCATTATCCACTGCGAAGTTCGAGGCGTTCCTGCGGGTTTAGGCGATCCGGTATTCGCTAAGCTCCACGCGCAATTGGGGATGGCTATGCTCAGTATCAATGCGGTGAAAGGCTTTGAGTACGGAGCGGGATTTGGTGCCGCCCGACTAAAAGGCAGCGAGCATAACGATGTTTTTGATTCCCACGGAAAAATGATTGAAAACCGCAGTGGGGGTATCGTTGGCGGTATTGCAAACGGAGAAAATATCAGCTTCAATGTGGCCTTTAAACCCGTGGCAAGCATTAGCATTGAGCAAAATATGCCTACGAAAGCTGGGGGAGGAGCAACACTTCCCGTTAAAGGTCGTCACGACCCCTGCGTTGTTCCACGCGCAGTGCCCATTGTGGAGGCGCTTACGTATTTTGTGATTGCTGACTTAAGTTGATAACTTGAGTTTGTTCCTTAGCGACTCAGGCTTTAGCTAAGGTAAAAGAAAACGTAGATCCAACTCCCTCTTCGCTCTGCACTTCAATGCGTTGTTTGTGCGCTTCCATGATGTGTTTTACAATTGCTAAGCCCAAGCCCGAACCACCAGCATCTCGTGCTCGTGACTTTTCCACTCGGTAGAATCTTTCAAATATACGCGGAAGATCGGTTTTCGATATACCCAGACCATTATCGGTGATGAGAATTTTTATTACTTGAGGTCCCTCACTGATACTTACTTCTACTTTTCCCGCCTCCGTTTTGCTGTATTTGATTCCGTTTTGAATGATGTTGATAAGAACTTGCTCAATTCTTTTGGGGTCAGCCTTTACCATGATAGGCGGGTCGTAATCGCGAATGAGGCTCAGTTTAACTTTTCTCTCTGCGGCGATGGGTTCCATCTGGTCGAAGATGTCAATAATCTGACGGTGTAAATCATAAGGTACGGGTTTAACACTCATTGCACCAGCTTCTAATTTGGTAATAAAGTCCAAATCTTCCAGGATGTTATTGATGCGTTCGATACTCTTGCTGGCTCTATTGAGGTATTTTGAAGCCAACTCCGGTTCTTCCATCGCTCCATCCAGCAAGGTAAGGATGTAGCCTTGAATGGTAAATATTGGTGTTTTTAACTCATGACTGATATTACCTAAAAATTCACGACGAAATTTCTCCTGCTCTTTCAATTCTTTTATTTCTGCTAATCGCTCACTGTCAAGGGTTTGTAGTTCTTCCCGAATTCGCTTCTCCTTGGTTTCAAAAATGGAAAATGCGGGTAAGCGGTGTAGCCCCAATTGCCGATGAACCATCATCGCCTGTTGATAAAGAACATATTTGGTTATTGCCCGAATTGCTAAATATATCCCTAATCCAAGTCCAAATGCTAAGCCAAATTGCCAAGAAGTTGAGCCTGAAAAACCAATGAGAAAACTGCCAATAAACACGATAAGCCCCACCAGTGCGGCAAGGAGATTTGTTGGAAGGCTAAGTCTATCCTCTTTCATGTATCTTAGTAAATCAAACGGCTAAAGTACTGTTTGACTTTATTTTCGGCAATACTCCACAGATTAAGTCTAGGTGAACAATAGCCTCTATGATTGCCCAAAACTTTACCCTACTTTTGCCCGATGAATTGGATCGACACACACACCCATATTTATCTCGAGGAATTTGATGAAGATCGTTCAACTGTTGTTCAACGAGCTATTGATCAAGGGGTAAACCGTCTTTGTTTGCCAAACGTTGATATTCAAACTATTGAGTCGCTTTTGGCCTTGGTTGATAAGTATCCGGAACATTGTTTCCCTATGATGGGACTTCATCCATGTTCGGTGAAGGAGGACTTTGAAGATCAGCTTTCGGCTATCAAAAAGGTGTTGCTCAACGAAAAATACCGGATAATTGCAGTGGGGGAAATTGGTATGGATTTATACTGGGATGCTTCAACCAAGGGGATTCAAGAGGAAGCTTTTCGCAGACAAATATCCTGGGCTTTGGAGCTAAATCTGCCTATTGTGGTTCATATTCGCAATGCTTTTGATGAAACTTTTGAAATTGTGAAAGACTATGATGACACCGGATTGAAAGCTGTTTTTCATTGTTTTACAGGAAATGCCAAACAAGCGGAATGGCTGCAATCTCGCGGTTATTATCTCGGTTTAGGAGGAGTACTTACGTATAAAAATGCAGGCTTAAAAGAGATTGTCGCAGATTTTGATCGTGCAAAGATTGTTTTGGAAACCGATGCTCCTTATTTGAGTCCTGTTCCTTTTCGAGGGAAGAGAAATGAACCCGCGTACATTCCGCATATTGCTAAGGTTTTGGCTCATGCTTGGAATGTCTCCCTAGAAGAAGTAGCCCGTATCTCTACCCGTAATGCTCAAACCATTTTTCAGTATGTCTAAGGCAAAAATACTCATTATTTACACCGGGGGAACCATTGGTATGGTTCGAGATGCACAAAATCAAGCACTTAAAGCTTTTAATTTTGATGCTTTGTTGAAGCAGATTCCCGACATCAGGCTATTGGATGTTGAGATAGAAACCACGAGTTTTCCTGATCCGGTAGATTCAGTGAATATTGGTCCTTCACATTGGATTATGTTAGCAAATATTCTGATAGATAAGCGCAATGATTTTGACGGCTTTGTAATCCTTCATGGTACGGATACAATGGCGTACACGGCTTCAGCCTTGAGTTATATTCTTCGGGGTTTGAATAAACCAGTTATTCTCACCGGGGCTCAGTTACCCATTGGTATTTTGCGCAGCGATGCCCGTGAGAATATCATCACCAGCATTGAAATTGCCGCCGGACGATACCCCAATGGGGAGCCTATTGTTAAGGAAGTTTGCGTGTATTTTGAGTTTAATCTCTTTCGCGGAAACCGTGTGCTCAAACATTCTTCAGAGCAGTTTAATGCCTATATCTCGCCCAATTATCCTCCCTTAGCCGAAATTGGTGTGGACGTTCATTTTCATTACGATAGGATGCTGAATCTACCCAATGAGATTGCCGAGAATCAATTGACCAGCATCAACACCAATCTGATACCCGATATTATTGCTTACACAATGTTTCCCGGTCAAGCCCATCGCATACTGAGGAATTTGGTAGAAAATGGGGGAGTGGAAGGCTTGTTGTTGGTTTCTTACGGCACTGGAAATGCACCGCGCGATCCTGATTTGGAAGAAGCCATTAAGGTTCTTATTGAAAATGATAAGCCCGTTGTGAACATCAGTCAATGCTATTCAGGTAGAGTGCGACAAGATTTGTATGAAGCAGGAAGATGGCTGCAAGAAATGGGGGTGATTAGCGGAAAAGATCTCACGCGTGAAGCGGCTATTACAAAGATGATGTATGTGCTGGGACATCCGGAGATGGGGGCTTTTAGGCATTGGATGGAGACGCCAATTAGTGGGGAACTTACTAAATAGTGGCTGGCTATAAAGCCCGATTGCTTCGTTATGCTCATTTATTGGTATTTCATTCCTCTATCAAATGTTTTTTACATCAAGCTATCTTACCTTCTTGTGGTCTAATTTTGCCCAAGATATCGAACAAATTTTTTTATCATGCGTAAGTATATCTTAGTCGTATTCACGGTATTTTTTTTCACAGGATGTGATATTCTCCAGGAGGTTTTGCACCACACACCAGCACAAAGTTTAATTCCTACCGAAGCTGAAATGGGCTTTGCCATGAAGCAATCGCTTGATGTGGGTATTGCCCAGGCTGTGCAAACACTTTCTGCTTCGGGAGGTTTTTCCAAAAGTTTATTCAGAATTCCTTGGCCTCAAGACGCGGCCAGAATGGAAAGTGCGCTTCGTGCTGCGGGATTAGGAGCTTCGGTAGATCGCTTTGTGGAGACCATGAATCAAGGTGCAGAGTTGGCAGTAAAAGAAGCCACGCCAATTTTTTCTAATGCCATCCGCAATATGTCTTTTTCCGATGTGCGCGAAGTACTACTCGGTCCTGATGATGCCGCAACGCAATTTTTACAGCGTACAACTTCAACCGCACTTAAATCTGCTTTTGCTCCCATTCTGCAAGACGCATTACAAAAAGTAGAACTCACAGCCTTATGGAATCCCCTCGCGGATACGTATAACGGTCTTCCATTTGTGCAACCCGTAAATCCTGACTTACAAGAATACGTAAGCGAGCTAGCTATGGGAGCCTTATTCACTAGTCTAGCCTCTGAAGAAGCTAAAATCAGACAAAATCCAAGATTGCGATCCACGGAAGAAATGCGAAAAGTATTTGCTTTTCGCGACTCACAGCTAGCGGGGGAATAATTATCCACACCCCTACGGGGTTGGTTGTGATTATCCGAACGCGTATTATCCAATAATATCACCACCAATCTCCGCACCGGTAACCATTATTGTGCACCCATTAACGCAATCTATCGTAACCTCTCCAACGCCGCCTCAATAATATCATCAATGCCCATGGCTTCGCTGACTTGGGTGGTGCTCACCACAACATCGGGTGCTACGCCGGGCTCGAGGGAGAGTCCCATGCGGTCGAAGGCGCGTGTGGCGCTGAAACGGTACTGCCAGCCATTGGGAAGCTCGGCGTCGATGGGGGTTCCTCCGCCTCCGCCCGTGGTGTCGCCCATTATTGTGACATGACTGTTGTACTTCATCATGGCGGCGAAATAGGTGGAAGCACTGTAACTGCGACGATTAGTAAGCACGATTACCGGCCCTTTTTTGTACGCATTGGGGTGGGGGGCTAAGCGGAATACTTGTGCCGGACTGAAGTCGTTGCGGGCGGAACTCATGCGTTCTTGCACCGAATAAACGTCTTGCTCCTCGCGAATAAATCCCGATGCTAGAAAGCGAGCTAAGGATAGAAAACCTCCTCCGTTGTGGCGCACGTCGATGATGACGCCTTTGCAACTATCCGCCCGATTTAATACACTCTGAAAATTGTTTCCCGAAAAGGAAGCTCCAAAACTCAAACATTGAATGTACAGCACGGAATCAATTACTTGATGGCGCAATGAACCACTGATGCGCGCATTTTCACCTAAATAATTACGCGCTACCAAATCAGCGGAAAAATTATCGGGGTGGTCGAGAAACCAACGCCAGTTTCGACTTAAGTCAAACTCCGAACGCAAATTGGTGTGCCCGTCTCTCAAGATATAAAGGGTTTCTGCCAACAAATCAAAAAGGGCAAGATTGCTCATTTCGGGATGAATCTTGGCAATCACGGTGTCTTTTACGATGTCCCAGTTGATGTTTTTTTCCTCGAAAAAACTGTACTTCTCATCCAAGGTTGTCCACATAGAAAGAAACACATCCTCCGGATCGGCTGCGGGCTGCGATTCCATCAGCATGCGCTCGCAAGCAAATAGTCCAATAATCAGCGGAAGGTAGAGAAATATTCTGCGCATGACTTACAATTTGAATAGGAGGTAAAACTGCAATCGGTGGCCGGCCAGTTGCGCGAGGTTGTCCACCGAATCATGGTAAAACGCCCAGCGGTACTGCAAGCCAATCTGATTCCCTTGCAGCATCAGCATCCTGAGGCGGAGATTATTTTGCAATTGAAAGGCATTTCCCCAATGTCGAGGGGAAGCATTTTCCCAAAAGCGATTGAAATTGCGGGTAAATGAGGGTTTACTGCCGTAGCCCCATACCGGAAGGGAGGTGTAGTTTTCCACAATCCAGGCTTTGCGAAATAGTTTGAAATGGTACATCAAGCCGCCAGCCGGACCAATCAGGGCGTAGGCATTCCAGGTTTCACTGCTGTTGCTGTGCCCCGAATGTGTGCGGTATTGAACAAACACCGGCGTGCTGACACCCACAAAATAACGCCATTTGCCTTGGGCTTTCATCTCGCGCAAAAGCATGTTTTGCATATCAGCTTCCAAGGAAGTCTTGCTGGCGTTTAGCGGATTATGGGCAATATTGGGCGATAAAGCGTGGCCAAAAGCAAAAACCTCATTTTCAAAAATCCACTTGTTTCCGTGTCGCATAAAACCCAATCCGAGTCCGCCTCCCCAGCCGCGGTAGTGCAGCGGTGATTGGAAATGATCCAAAGCACTCTGATAACCACCGCCAAAGGAAATACTGATATGGGAAGCCTGCACCCTCGTAGGCTCTTGGCCGTGAAGCGCAACCGATAGGCCAATTAAAATACTCAAGTATAAAAGTCGCATCGAGCTTTTTTGCGAAGGTAGGCTTTGTGCCCTTATCTTCGCAAACAAAAATTTCATGCGTCGAATATTTACCCTAATCATAGCCTCTGCACTGTTTTCCGGCTGCGAAAGTGAAAGAGAATCAACAACTACGAAATCAGAATTGCCTATGGATATCCATAGCTATTACCAAAAATCCGATGCCCGAGTTACGCATCTTTCCTTGATGCTTACCGCAGATTTTGACCAACAAATCCTTAGAGGTATAGCCACTTGGACGGTGGAATCCAATGGTGCAGATACCCTTTGGCTCGACACCCGTGGTTTGCAAGTAAGTGAAGTTCTCAATGAAAATGCGTCTTCTTTGAATTTTGGTTTTGCCGAGGAGGATTCGGTTTTGGGTAGCGCTTTGTGGATTGCGGGAATTGAAAATGTACAAAGGGTGAGTATAAAGTATGCCACCTCTCCCGGAGCCGAGGCCATTCAGTGGTTAACACCTGAGGGTCGCGCTCCTTTTATGTTTACCCAGTCGCAGGCCATTCTCGCGCGTACATGGATCCCTTGTCCGGATAGTCCCGGTTGGCGCTTCACCTACGATGCCGTGGTCAATGTACCCAAGCACTTGATGGCGTTGATGAGTGCCGAGAATCCCCAAGAGCGGAGTGAAAACGGCATTTACCAATTCGAAATGAAGCAGCGCATTCCTTCTTACTTGATGGCTTTGGCTATTGGCGACGTGTATTTTAAGGAGTTGGGTGAGCGTTCGGGCGTGTATGCCGAAAGCGATATGCTCGATGCCGCTGCTTTTGAATTTTCCGAAGTGGAAGAGATGATTGCCGCCGCCGAGAATCTCTACGGACCCTACGAATGGGAGCGCTACGATATTTTGGTACTTCCCGCCAGTTTTCCCTTTGGAGGAATGGAAAATCCGCGCCTGACTTTTGCCACGCCCACCATCATCACGGGTGATCGCTCGCTTACCGCCCTCATTGCCCACGAATTGGCGCACTCTTGGTCGGGCAATTTGGTTACCAATGCCACTTGGAATGACTTCTGGATAAATGAAGGCTTCACGGTGTATTTCGAGCATCGTATTATGGAGGCGGTTTACGGTCGTGATTACAGTGAAATGCTCGCCCGTCTTTCGTACGTGGATGTGAAAGAAGAGGTGGAGGATTTCTTGAAAACCCGTCCGAACGATACCCGCCTCAAGCTCGATCTCGCTGGTCGCAATCCCGATGATGGGGTGAGTAGGATCGCTTACGACAAAGGCTATTTCTTCTTGCGATTGATTGAGGAAACTGTGGGTCGCGAGGCTTTCGATGCATTTTTGCTCACCTACTTCCAAGCGCACCGCTTCGGGGTGATGACCACCGAAAAGTTTTTGGATTATTTACGCGAAAATCTGCTGAGCAATGAGCAATGGGACGAAATAGGCGTAGATCAGTGGGTGTACGAAATTGGCTTGCCAGAAAATTGTCCTTACGTGGTATCCGAGCGTTTTCAAAAGGTAATGACTTCCATCAAACACGAAGTATTTTCCGAAGGTCGTTGTCCAGACAATACCGAAAATTGGACTACCCACGAATGGGTGTACTTCCTGGTGAGTTTGCGCGAACTTCAAGTTTTAGGCGATCAGGTAAATGAAGAAATGCTTGCCATGCTCGATTCGTGTTTTGCCCTTACGGCTTCCAAAAACAGTGAGATTCTCGCCGCGTGGTGGCAGCTAGTGGTTCCGGCAAAGTACAAGGCTGCTTATCCGGCAATGGAAGATTTCTTGGTGCGCGTGGGAAGAAGGAAGTTTTTAACTCCAACCTATCGTGCGTTGAAGGAAACCAATCAATTGGCGGTTGCTTGTAACATTTACCGAAAAGCTCGTCCGAATTATCATTTTGTGAGTCGCCAAACCATGGATGAACTTTTGGGAAATTGTGGTGAAGAATAATTCTCGACAAACAACAAAAAATAGTCTTGTCCGTTTCACTGTGGTACGTTTCTTTGTAACTATGAAGCACCATTTATTTCTACTGCTTTTTATTTCGACTGTTTCCCTCAGCCATGCGCAAGTAGGAGGGAGGTCGATTTACAATTTTCTCACGGTTACACCTGAGGCTCGCGCTGCCGCATTAGGCGGAAAAAATTACGCGCATTCGGAGGCGGGGATTGAATTTGCAGCGCATAATCCTACCTTGTTGAATGAGGATATGCACGGCTATTTAAATATGAATGCCGTTTCGCATCCTTCGGGTATTTTCTTCGGTTCTACCCGTTACGCCCATCACTCGGAGAAGTACGGGACTTTTGGTTTCGGATTTCTTTTGGCGCATTATGGGGAGTTTGAGGGTTATGATCCCATTGGGCAACCCACTGGAACATTCACCGCCAGTGATATGGCTTTTCAAGTGGGGTATGCCTATTCGTTAAGTGAAAATTGGCGGGTAGGAGCCAATATGGCTATCATCAATTCTGCCTACGAAATGTACAGTTCCTTTGGCGTTGCCACTGATTTGGCTGTATTGTACACCATTCCCGAAAAGCGCTTGGACATTACCGTTTTGGCGAGAAACCTGGGAACGGAATTGAATTCTTATACCGGGGAAAGCGGACAGTTGCCTTTTGACGTGGCGATGTCTATTAGCAATCGCTTTGAAAATTTACCCCTTCGCTGGTTTATTACCTTAGATCAACTTCACCGTCCCGACATTGGATTTATTAATCCGGCAAATGCAGTGCGTGATCCATCCACTGGACAAATGATAGATGAAGAACTCACAACACTCAATCGGGTGGCGCGGCATTTGAGTTTTGGCGGGGAGTTTTCGCCTTCCAAAGGATTTCATTTTGCGGCTGCCTACGATATTCGTCGTGCTGCCGAAATGCGCACCGCGGCCTTCCGTTCTTCGGCGGGCTTGAGTTTTGGACTGGGCTTTTCGGTGAAGAAAGTTCGGTTTAACTACGCCCGAAATATCATGCACATTTCGGGGGCATCCAACCTTTTTAGTCTAACCCTTCGCATCGATCAAAAAGATTAGTTTTGACTCAAACCAAACCACTCGTAGTAGCCATCGACGGCTATTCCAGTACAGGGAAATCCACCATTGCCAAAGGCTTAGCCGCCAATCTTGGGCTGATTTACGTTGATTCCGGTGCCATGTACCGCGCCGTAACCCTTTTTGCCATTCGCAATAAATTCATCGATGCTGATGGCAAGGTTGCCAAAAAAGAATTGGTGGATGCTTTGTCTGAAATTGAAATTTCCTTCACGTTTAATTCATCTACGGGAAAATCGGAGACCATGCTCAATGGGGAAAATGTTGAAGCGGAAATTCGCACGCCCGCGGTGGCTGCTAAAGTTAGCGAGATAAGCGCCATTTCAGAAGTACGCACTTTTCTGGTTCGCAAGCAAAAAATGATGGGGCAGAAGGGGGGTATCGTGATGGACGGACGAGATATAGGTACGGTAGTTTTTCCCGATGCTCTGGTGAAAATATTTACAACCGCCACCGACGATATTCGTGCGCGTCGGCGATACGATGAATTGCAGTCCAAGGGTGATACATCGAGTTTTGAGGAAGTAAAAGCCAATTTACTGCACCGCGACCGATTGGATGAAAGTCGCAGCGACAGTCCACTCAAGCAGGCAGAAGATGCGATTCTGCTCGATAATTCGGAGCTTAGCCTGGAAGAGCAATTGGCATGGGCGGAGCAGCTGGTGCGCGAAAGAGCCGGGTTATAGACGTCCTTCGGATTCGCTGATTTCGATAAGTTTTTGGATGTGCGTGATATAACTCTTCATGGCGGTGCTTTTATCCATTCCTTGAAGTCGTTTCCACGCGTCGTATTTGAACGTTTGAATCACGTTCGAGGACTCAAAAGGTCTTCTGAGCACATTATCACCTTCCGTAGCTTGTTTGAAAAAGCTGTAGGCAATAAGCATATTGTCAGCCGTTTGAGTGGGGAGTTTGTTACCCAGCTCCACGTGTTCCCAAAAACGTTTTTCTAATTCGTCCATTGATTTTGCTTAAATAAAAGCAGCGATATCTTGGTTACAAAGGTATTATGCAGAAGCATTCGGTGGTGATTGTCTCGGTAGAGTTTTTTTTTATCTAAACCCGCTATTTTTTTTCGCTGTAAACGAGGGTGCTCATGTTTGCAGGTTCAAATATTTCGTTAGCAACCTCCATTATATCCTCGGCATTTATGCTGTACAATTTTTTTTCAACTTCCAGAAAGCTCTCGGGTTCAGTTTGGTAAATCAAACTTTTTCCCAAAGCGAGTAGGTAGTTGAGTTTATTATCTTGTTGCAAGAGCATTTGTCCTACGTACTGTTTTTTTGCCCGATGAAGTTGTAGGCTTCCCAATTTTGTATGCATCAACTTATGTAGCTCTTTCTTAATCAGTCGAATACTTTGGTCGATGTGTTTGTAATCGGTGCCGAGATAGATACCAAATAGTCCGGTATCAGAGTAGGCATTGTAGTAGCTTTCTACGTGATAGGCAAAACCGTATTTTTCTCTGATGTTGAGATTTAGGCGGTTGTTGAGGGCCGGACCGCCCAGTATGTTGTTTAATAGTGAAAAGCAGAGATTTTTTTCATCCTTAAACGAATAGGCACGATTGCCGGTAATAAGGTGGGTTTGATGCGTATCTTGCTGGAGAACAATATTTCCCGGTTTGTAATTTTCCGGAGCTGAGCGAATTACTTTTGCTGATTGTTTTCTTTTTTCTGGCAGAGTTGGTTCTACGCAGCGTCTGATTTGGTTTTCGCTAAATGATCCCGCAATCACCAAAATCATATTTTCTTGGAGGTGGGTTCTTTGCACAAAGGAAAACAAATCATCGCGGGAAAATTCCGCAATGCTTTCGGGCGTGCCCAAAATATTTCTGCCCAGAGGATGTCCCGCAAATATCACGTCTTCAAAATCATCGAAAATTTGTTCGGAAGGACTGTCTTTATACGACTCTATTTCCTCTAGTACCACGGCTTTTTCCCTTGCAAGTTCCTTTTCTGGGAAGGTAGAGTGGAAGGCGATATCGAAAATCAGTTCAACGGCTCTTTTGAAGTACGGATTTAAAAAAGAGGCGTACACACAGGTTTCTTCTTTGGAAGTAAAGGCATTGATTTCGCCGCCAACGCTATCCAAGCGAGAGAGAATGTGGTAGGGTTTTCGGCGGGTGGTTCCTTTAAAGAGCATGTGTTCTACCAAGTGAGCAACACCGTGTTCGTTTTCCATTTCGTCGCGGGCGCCCGATTTGATGTACAGGGCACAATGCGCAATGGGATTTTTAGAGGGAATTTGAAAAACACGTATGCCACCAGGCAGTGTGAACGAAAGCATGCTAGGGTTGTTATAATGGTGGGCAAAAGTACGTGTAAAACACCTTCACTTTTATGGTTTACCATGTCGGATTTTATATGTAATTTGCCGCCTGTATTTGGTCGGGTCAAATCGGCCGATAAATCTTTTTTACAAAACATAAATCACTGCTTATTATGGCATTAGAACTTAACGAATCAAATTTTGACGAGCTGGTAATCAATAGCGACAAACCAGTTTTGGTTGACTTTTGGGCAGCTTGGTGCGGACCATGTAGAATGGTTGGACCTATTGTAGATGAATTATCCAACGACTTTGAAGGAAAGGCAGTAGTGGGTAAAGTTGACGTTGATGCGAACAACGCAATTGCAGCCCGTTACGGAATTCGCAATATCCCTACACTTTTGTTTTTCAAAAATGGTGAGGTGGTTGACAAGCAAGTAGGTGTAGTGCCTAAGCCAGCTCTTAGTGAAAAACTGAACAGCTTGATGTAATTCCTTTTCGGAATGAAAGATGTGGCCGCGCTGGTAAAGCATTAGCATTACCGAGCGCGGTTTTTTTGTATTAGAAATTTTGAGTATTTCGAGGCTTGTATGTATTTGGCCTTTATCTTTGATTTTTCGTAATCGCACTTATTTTTTTGATATGCAATTTGAGTTACCCCAAGAGTACGAATTTGGAAGTTTGGAATGGCTTTCCCGTCAAATGATGGAGGGCTTTGTAACGGGTTTGCACAAAAGCCCCTTTCACGGTTTTTCGGTGGAATTTTCCGAGCATGCCATGTACAATCCTGGGGAGAGTACCCGTCATATTGATTGGAAGTTATACGGTAAAACCGATCGTTTGTACACCAAGAAATTTGAAGAAGAAACCAATCTCAAATGTCGAATTTTGATAGATACGAGTGGTTCCATGCTTTATCCACTGAAAGGGGAGGGGGTAAATCCACGCAACCCGAATAAGCTCCAGTTTAGTTTGTTGTCTGCGGCCATGCTATACCAGCTTATGCGTCGACAGCGAGATGCCTTTGCCCTTAGTTTGTTTGATGACTCGGTTTATTTCGAAAGTGATATGGCGAGTACGCAAAGGCATCATCGGTTTATCATGTCTAAGCTTGAGGAGCAGCTTCTTGCGGAACAAAAGCTCGGTACACCCGCCCGCATTGCTGATTCTTTGCATCGAGTTGCGGACACCCAATCAAAGCGGTCATTGGTGATTGTGTTTAGTGATTTCTTTTGTGAGAATGAAAACGAAGAAAATGATCTTCTTGATGCGCTTCATCATTTAACGCATAATAAGCACGACGTAATTCTTTATCAGGTATCCGATCATAAGACAGAATGGAATCTCGAATTTGGTGTTGAACCACACCGAATGATTGGCCTTGAAGGTGAACAAGAGCTAAAATTGACGCCCGAAGAGGTAAAAGGGCTTTACTTGGAAGAGGTGGAACGCTTTCGGAAGAAGTTTTTTTCCGCTTGTTTACAGTGGGGGATAGACGCGGTTGAGGCTGATATTCAGCAGGATTATAGGAAGGTTTCACAGCAACTTTTAATCAAGCGACAAAAAGTTTCGTAGATTGAAAAAAAAGTTTTGCAAAAAATAAAAGCTGTGTATATTTGCAGCCCCAAAAGGGAAGATAACAGGTCCGGTAGTTCAGTTGGTTAGAATACATGCCTGTCACGCATGGGGTCGCGGGTTCGAGTCCCGTCCGGACCGCCTCAGATTTAGAGCCTTGTAAGTTGCTGCTTACAAGGCTTTTTTCGTTTTTGATACTCGTAAGGATGAAAATGGGTTGGGACACCCTAAATACTATTTCATTACACCAAAGCCATTATAGCACAATTAATTACTTCTCAAAAAACACATTTAACACGAATTCACGAAAATTATTGCTAATTTGTAGTTGATTCTCATGTTTTCAACCACGAAAGGCACGAAATACACGAAAATGTTGCTTCGCAACGGTTGGAGCGTAAATATGGAACTTTGAAGGGGTACGCAATCTATTTTTCGTGCTTTTCGAGTGTTTCGTGGTTCAAGAAAAATTAATGCGCTAAGCGGAAGCAGCAGCGTTCTACAAACTCCTTCTGCCCGGGGTAAAAGCATTAAACTCCATGGGGTCTATATTGAGCATGAGACTAAACTTTTCGTACAAGAGTGGGAGCTCGCGTCTAAACTGATCCGGAGTTTCAAAGAAATGCTCCACTGCCACGGCAAAAAATTCCATGGAGTTGGTGTGCGCATACTGGCGTAAGTAAGGATGAGCCCTTAAGTACTGTGCGTTTTTAGGGTGCTTAATGATGGCTTCCACATCGGCGTAGCGAAATTTGAAATACGTATCTGCCCACGAGCCTTTCAGCAGCTCGAATACCAACGCGTGGGTGAATTCATGTAAGCCCAAATGTAGATTGTCGTTCGGGTCTTCAATACCCTCCATTAAATCGCGCCATGAAAAGGCAATATGGCCCGTATTGGGATTAAACTCGCCCTTATGCGCATTGCCCGTACGCAGATTTTTGAATACGGAGGGGAAAACTATTATCTTCTTCACCACGGGCATGCTGTAGCGACGCAGTCCAAAAGTGAGCTTTACCGCAATTGACGAAATAATGATTTTGTGTGTTCGGGTAAGATTGAACCCGGACTGCCCAATGAAGTTTTTCATCTCCATAAATCGCACTACGCGATGCTCGAAGACCGCCTTTTCATCGTCGGGCAAACTTCGGTACATTCTTGAATAATTGAAGAGAATACTTTCTTCCCCGGGCTCGAGTTTTTTCTTGAAAAGCACAAAATGCTTGGCTAAGGGTCTGCGGAAAATAAAGATGTACAAAATTTCGATTACACCAAATGCACTATTGGCAGCAAACACCGCCAGCATAGTGAAAAAGGCAATAAGCACTAGGGCCAGAATGATTAATGCGACCCATTCACCTGAGGTATTGTAGAGACTTTCTTCTTGTACGACTTCCATTTACTGAATTTCAACATTGCTTCTAGTACCCGTAACTACTGTGCCTATACCGTTTTCCACGTTAAAGAAAAACGGAACGGGTTCGGTGAGAAAACCACCCGGATTTCCACCGTAAGGATTTAGGTAAAATGTGGTAAAAAACCTTGACATATCGATGCTCATGGAAAGCCAAGAAAGGTAAATTTTATAACCGTTTAATGGGCTATAATTATTCTTATCAATGCGAATGGTTATGGTCGTATTTTGTCCATCAAAGGAATGATCTCTCAATATGCCCGATAAATAATAATTATCAGGTTCAAAAGGGTCGCTTTCGGATAAACTTGAAAAATCGGGGTGGAGTACGTTAAAAAACATGCTTGTGGGCATTGCATGTGAAGGGAAGTCGGGATCGATATAAAGTTGAAATATCTCAATCAAATAAGCATTTTCACCTTCGGGATCGTTGAAGCTAAGGTCTATATCATAGAATCTGTTGGTTTCCCGTACTTGCACATTTGTAAAATCGGTTTTTACCGGAACAAAAATCTCTTCTTTCCATGGCCCTTCAAGTCCGCCGCTCATTTCTGAACGAACATCATAAGTGTTTCCGGGAGTAAACGTATTCGTAGGTCGATACATACCTTCATTATCCGTTTGAGAAATCACCTCAAAGCCTTGACCGTTCTCTTCAATAATGATTCTACCGTTTTTGTCGAGATTAATCGGATTTCGATTTTGAATAGGTTGACTCCTTGAAAGTCTGAAGCCCGACTCTGCTGAGTGATCGTACCAAAAACTATTTCCGAAAGAACTATCCCCGGCAATCAACATTCCGTTGAGAACATTTTCCTCGGCGTAGTCTGGTAAATCAATATCTATAACTTGCTCACATGAAGTGGATAGTAATACCAAACCAAATGCTCCCGCAAGAAGAATGCTTTTTTGTGCAAAGTATTGATTTTTAAAAATTTGAAAAATGTTTTTCATTTTCTTTTTGAAATTAAAATGATATTCTATAACTCACCGAAGGAAGAATGGGGAATAGGCTAACTTGTTTGAAAACAACATTATCAAAATTATCCGTGGTTTGATAAATGAAAAATGCGTTTAAACGATTATAGACGTTGTAAATGCTAACATTCCAGGTTTGTTTAAACTTCGGTCTGTTGATATGCCAATTCATTGAAATGTCTCCCCGATGGTAGGCGGGAAATCGGAAGCTATTGAGGTCTCCAGAATGGGTAAATTCTCTTGTGTCGTTATTGGGTGTCAGCACCATTGAGCGGAAAACGGGTAGATTGGTAGCAATACCGGTTCCGTAAACCCAAGTAACTCCTATGTCGAAATCATCGGCAATATCGTAGGTTAAAACAACGGAGACGTCGTGTCTGCGATCAAATCGGTACGGATACACTCGGCCATTGTTGAGGTTTTCAAACTGTCGGTTGTTCCAGCTTAGCGTATATCCTACCCAACCTGTGGTTTTGCCTGCTTTTTTTTGCATGAGAACTTCTGCTCCGTACGCCCAACCAAGACCACCGGTTTCCACCCTGTTTTGCCAATCATTGGGATTAATGAAGGAGCTCCCTGCACTATATTCCACCAAGTCCGTCATTTTTTTGTAAAACACCTCCGTGCTGAATTCGTACTTAGCATCCAAGGTGTTATAGGCATACCCAGCCGCCACCTGATCGGCCATCATTGGAGGAATGATATTGGTTGCCGGAACCCATAAGTCGGAGGGAAGACCAACACCGGAATTACTGGAAAGTAAGTGTAGAAACTGCTGCATCCGGGCGTAACTTAATTTCACACTGCTGTTGCTATTGAGCATGTATCTACCGGAAACGCGGGGTTGAAGACTGCTGTAGTAGGTGTCGTCGAAGCGGTAGAGAGCAAGGTGTAAACCGTAATTGACCCTCATTGCTGAATTTACAATCCAATCATTTTCTGCGTAAAAACTGAGCTCATCGGAAGTTAAAATTCCCGCTAGATTGAAAATGCTGTCGAAGTCAAAGTTGCCTTCCTCAGTATTTACCTGTAAACTGCTAGGGCGGAAGTAGTGCCGTATATAGTTTGCACCAAAACGAATATGGTAGTCTGATGAAGGAATATATTCAAAATCTGCTTTTAGTCCGTAATCCTCAATGTTTGAGCGAAGTCGTAAATCAAAGGCTTCACTACTTGAGGATTCGCTAAATCTTGAGCCCCACTCATAACGGGTGTAGGTGGCGGCAACATTCACAAACATGTTTTTGGAAATCAAATGATTCCAACGCAGCGATCCGGTTCGGTTTCCCCAAGCGAGATTGGCTCTGGTAGTAAAAGTTTCGTTGTTGAATTGGTCTCTGGAACGAAAGTAAAATTTATCGACATTATTGAAAAAGCTTAAATACAGTCGATCGCGATTGCTGAATTTGTGGTTGATCTTTAGATTAATATCACTAAAGTAATAGCCCGCTCGCGTTCCTGGTTCTTGTAATGCTATAAAAGGCTGAAGCAAGGCATCGATGTAGGTTCTCCTTCCAGAAATCATGAAGGAGGTTTTGTCTTTGATAAGCGGGCCTTCCAGCGTGAGTTTGGAAGCAATAATTCCAATTGAACCCTCTCCGTGAAATTCCCTCATGTTTCCTTCTTTCATGGTAATGTCGATAACCGAACTGAGACGGCCGCCGTAGCGTGCGGGAAAACCGCCCTTTATCAAGGTGGCGCTCTTGATGGCATCAGCATTAAACACGGAATAGAATCCGAAAAGATGACTCACATTGTACACCGGAACTCCATCGAGTAGAATGAGGTTTTGGTCTGGACCGCCTCCGCGAACGTAGAGCCCTACACTGGCCTCCGTTCCCGACTGAACACCGGGTAAGTACTGCATGGCTCGCAGCACATCTACTTCCCCAAAGATCACAGGAATCTTCTTGAGCTGCTTCATATCGATGTCAATCGCGCTCATTTGGGAGGATTCCGCTAAACGTTTAACCGTGGTGACATCCACCATTTCTAAATCAGACTCTCGCTCGGCAAGTCGCAGGGTAACGAGGGTGTCTTTCGTAATCGTCACACTTTTAGTTACGAATCCTAGATACGAAAAGTTGATTTCGTGTTTTCCCGCCGGTAGGGTTAAACTAAAAAAACCGTAAGAATTACTCACGGTTCCGTATTTTTTCTCCCCATCATAAATATTTACGCCAACAAGGCGTTCGCGTGAGCTTTCGCTTTCTACATAGCCACTAATGGTTATGCGCTGGGCGTTACTATCGATTGCTGAAATGAGTAGCAGCGATAGTAAAAGTGGTAGGCTTAGGTGTTTGTGCATGCAGTTACTAAGGGTGTTGGTTTAAGTATAGACAGGAAGCCATTAAGTTGGTGATTTTTTCGTCGAGTGGGTTTCTGCGGATTTTTACATTAAATAATTCGTCGGGTACAGAAACATTGTCAACCAATTCTTTGAGATCGAAAACCACTTCGAGATTTTTGGTGCTGCTTATGGGGAAGGAAATTGGCCAGCGGTGGGCTTCGCTAAAACCAATATGCCAAGAAAAGGTCATGTCGCTTACGGTTCCGGGAGGATGGTCGTGATTGGTAGGGCCTTCAATACGCGCGAAAATATAACCATCTGCCCAGCTCCACCACATGGAAGGAGCTTTGGGGCCTAGCGGATCTTCAAGCCTAAACTCAATGGGCTGCACTCCCTTATTGATGGAGTGGGGTAAACCAAAGCCAATGAGCAATTCGGTGTAGATTTTTGTGGTGTCGTATTTACCTAAGTTGTAAGTTTTGTGAAATTCATCCATCAGCAAAACGGGCTCAAAGTGAAGCGTATCATTTTGATCATCAACCAAGGCTATACGAGAAAGATACAGCATAGGTTGAATGAAACGAAAAGGACGATTTTCAAAGTTGAAAAAGGTAGTGCTTGTTGACTCGCTTGTAATTCGTTCATCGTCAAACTTGAAGCTTGTTTGCAGAAAAAAGTCCCCCATGTTAGGCGATACAGGTGGGGTGTTGGTTTTTCCTGATTCATCATCATTCCCACAAGAAACGATCATCATTATTAGGAAAAATATGGGGGTATATTTACGGTAATTCATCATTGATCGAATTTATTTTTTTTCAATACAGAGCACAAAACGCTCTATTACATCGAGTTCTCTAGCGAGTTCACTACCGGGAAAACCCTGAATGTCTTCGGGTTGAATGGCAAAGCGGTAGGCACGTAGCAAACGCTCGGCGGTGGGAGCGTACGACCAATGCCATTTTTCCTCTTTGTAACAGGCGTCTCTCC